>NZ_CP109137.1:2722663-3030828 GCF_035918095.1 Streptomyces sp. NBC_01750 | reverse complement strand
GTCTTCGGAGCGATCGGGCTGACCTGGCGGCGCTGGTCCGCCGGCCTGCAAAAGGTTCTGGTCCCGGGCGGGTTCGTACTGACCGGTCTGGCGTCCGCCGCGGTAGGCGTGGTGCTGCGCGACGGTGGCGACGGCGGCCCGTGGCTGTATCTCGCATTCGTGGCCGTGGGCGCCGGTCTCGCGCTCGCCTACAGCCCCACGCTGACCGGCGCGCTGGCGACCGTACGCCAGGAGGACGCGGCCGATGCCAGCGGTCTGCTCGTGACCGTCACCCAGCTCGGCCAGGTGATCGGCGTCGCCGCATTCGGCACACTCTTCCTGAATCGGCAGACAGTTCCCGGGGCGCAGGGGTCCGCCCATGCGCTGTGGGTGAGTGCGCTGGCGCTCGCAGCCGCGTCGATCTTTGGCGCGGTGGCCGGTCTCGTACCCAAACGCCGCTGACCCGCTTGCGTGGTCATGGCAGAATCGGACGGCCGGAGGGGACACCGGCCAGGACGGGAGGGAGAGCACGATGTCCGCCAGCGCGAGCGAGGAGGCCGATGACCTGCTTGCAGCGGCGGAGGTACGTGCTCGTCTCAGCTGCCCGTCCTGCGGATCAGCGCATGTCGCCCAAGTCCTCGGCGACAATGGCGGGGTTTCCTACGTGTGCACGGCCTGCGGCCACAGCTGGAGCTGAGTGATGGGTGCACACAGGCGGAAATGCGACTGGTGCGGCGGTGGTACGCCGATCGTCCGGGATATGGATCCGGTCAATCCCGAGTACCAGTACTGGTGCGAGGAGTGCGCGCGGGCGCTGATCATAAAAGGCGACCCCATCGAGACCTACCGCGAACTCGAGGGGGAGCCGATCTACGGCCGTCTGCTCGACGAGCACTGCACGTTGAAGCGGTTCTATTCGTTCGCCACAGCATGAGAGACACGGCTGCGGCTGTGAGTTTCGTCGCAGTCGCGGTCACGGCCGCAGCCGCCGACCACCGGGCTTGTCCGCACGGACCGGAAACGATTTGGCGATGGACCCGGGGGACCGTTAATGTTGTCGACGTCGCCGCGGGGGAAACCTTGATCAAGGCGGCACATCGCAAGGGGCTATAGCTCAGTTGGTAGAGCGCCTGCATGGCATGCAGGAGGTCAGGAGTTCAATTCTCCTTAGCTCCACAGAAGCAGTACAGAGCGGTAAGCACGAAGAAGCGGGCCACCCGGATCGGGTGGCCCGCTTCTTCATGTCCGTCAACCCCGGCCGCTGCCAAGGGCCTTGCGGTTGCTGCTGGGCAGCTCCCGACGGCCCGAGGGCGCGGGGCCGCCCCGCTCGGACGGCATCTGTTCGATACGCATCGCCAGTGCGGGGCAGCGGCGCACGGCGCGCTGTGTGGCTCCCTTGAGGTGCATGGGGACGACCGCGTCGGCCACCGACGGGAAGCCGTCGGGGTTCAGCCTGATCAGCTCCGGGATGATGTCGGCGCAGAGCCCGTGGCCCTGGCAGAGCGTCCAGTCGATGAAGACCTTCTCACCGCTCGGAATCGACTCTTCCGCCTCCTCGTAACCGGGCAGCGGCAGCGGCAGCACGCCGGTCGTCTCGCGTCCGCAGCCGCCGTGGAGCACATGGGCGGCGAGGTCGTCCGTGAAGGCGGACAGGGTCGAGGCGAAGAAGCGCGCCGAGCCGTCGGGGTGCTTGCACGCCCCCCGGCCCTTCACGGCCTGGGTCACCTCGCGCAGCGCCTCCAGGGCGGCCGGGCCGCCGCCGTTCATGACGTCGGACAGGCCGCCGGCCGCCGCGGGCAGGCCGAGCTTGCAGGGACCGCACTGGCCGGCCGTCTCGGCGGCGAGCCAGTTGGCCACCCGCAGCGCCTCGCCCAGCGGGCAGGTCTCGGGGCCGATCGGCAGGATCGCGCCGGCCCCCAGCGCGCCGCCCAGGGAGGCCAGCGATTCGCGCGAGACGAGCGCTTCGTTGACGGCCATCGCGTCGATCCAGTTGCCGTGGTAGCCGCCGGTGAGCACGCCCTGGGGGAGCGGCGGGGCGCCCGCGAGCTGCAGTACGTACCGCAGCGGCACGCCCGTGGGCACCTCGACGACCATCGGGCGCGCGACCGCCCCGGAGATCGTCAGCATGACGGTGCCGGGCTCGGTCTCCAGGCCGGTATGGCTGTAGCGGCGGGCGCCGATACGGGCGCCGATGGCGAGCTGCGCGAATGTCTCGGCGTTGGACAGCAGGGTCGGGGCACCGCCGACGCCGGTGTCGGAAGCGCGCTCACGGCGGCCGGGCGGCAGCGCGGGGCCGCCGTTCACGGCCCGGATGACGGAGGAGGCCTCGCCGGAGACCATGCGCTCGGGGGTGCGTACGACCCGCGCGCGCAGCTGCTGCCCGCGCCGGTCGGAGAGTCCGCGCTCGGCCAGGGCGGCGCGGATGGAGACCTCAGTCGAGTTGCGGGTGACCGCGATGACCAGCGTGCGCGCACCGAGCGCTTCGGCGGCGATCAGGGCGCCGTCCAGGATCAGATGGGGCGCGCGGTTGAGCAGCACGGTGTCCTTGCGGCAGGCGGGCTCGCCCTCGCTGCCGTTCACCACGACGACGGGCCGTACCCCGCGTCTGATGGCGGACTTGGCGACGGCGCGGAGCTTCTGTCCGAAGGGGAAGCCTGCGCCGCCACGGCCACGCAGGGATATGTCGTCGGCGAGCTGCGCGAGCCGCTCGCCGGTCATCGGTTCGAGCGGGCCGTGCACCTTGAGATGCATGGGGAGGTCGAGTCGCTCGACAAGGTCGAACCCTTGCGTCAGCTGGGGAAGGCCGACGACGCGAACCTCGGGGACATCGGGGAGGGGGGTGTTCACGGTCGATCTCCTGCGGGCGCGTGCCAGGGTTCCCCGGCCGGGGGCGGGAAGAGGGGCCCGGGCATTTGCGCTGTGTCGTCGTACGTCCTGGCGTTGCTGGTGTCGTACAGGGAGGAAGGTGCTTCGTACGGGGAGGAGGGGTCGTAGGCGGGCGGGGTGTCGTACGCGGGAGGGGGCTCGTACGGGGGGGTGTCGTACGAGGGGGTGTCGTACGAGGGGGAAGCGTCGAAGGAGGAAGGCGCCGCGTACCCGAGAGGGGTGTCGTAGGCGGGAGCTGGTTCGTACGCCGGGGGCGCGTACGCGGGAGGAGGCTCGTACGCGGGCGGAATCGGCGGCGCGGACGGGACTGCCTGCGCGGGCGGCGGCGGCGAGGGGGTCGGCCACTGGCCCGGCATCGGTCCCGAGTCCGAGACGACGGGGATCTCCTCGGTCATCGGCACGCGTTCGGCCAGCGGGGCCGTCTCGGGGGCGAGGGAGACCGCGCGGTAGGCGGCGGAGATGCCGGGGCCAGGTCCGGTGCCACTGCTGACGGTCGGTTCCGGCTCCGGTGGCATCGGTACCTCGTACAACTGCGGCGCGGGGGCTTCGAGCCGCCGGGGCTGCGTGCGCGGCTGGCCGAGGGGAGGCTGGCGCTGGAAGTCCTGCTCGTACGCGCGCTGCGACGGGATGCCGTTCATCGCGCCCCGGCCGTTCATCTCGTTCAGGCCGGCCGGTCCGGTCAGGCCCGTGGCACCGGGGAGTGGCGATGAGGCGAGATCGCGCTGCAGCCGCTCGTCGGCCGCGGACCTGTCGGAGCCCGAGCCGATCAGTGAAAGGATCTTGTCGGCGATACGCCGCTTCACCGGCTGCGGCAGCATCCGAAGGGACACGGCTGCGGCGACGCCGGTGAGTGACAGGCAGTACATCGTCACGACCCAGGTCGCGGCCGGCCGGCCGGTGTACAGACCGTGCACCAGCGCGGAGCACCAGGCCGGGTAGGCCAGCATGTGCAGCGGCCGCCAGCGGCCCGCGACGCGGATGTTGGTGGCCAGGGCGCTGCGCAGTGCACCCGTAGTGGCGGCGACCACCATGAGGAAGCCGGCCAGCGAGCCGAAGCCGATCAGGCCGGACGTACCGGTGACGCCGAGTCCGAACGGGACGAGAGCGCCGAGCAGTTCCACATGCCCCAGCGAGACCTTCACGGTGGCGTGCAGCAGCAGGAAGCCGAGCGAGGCGACCGCGGTGGACCGGTGGATGGCCTGGGAGAGGAGGCGGTGGCGCGTGGACAGCAGCAGCCGGTCGGTGGCGATGAGCCCCCACGCGACGGAAGCGGTCAAGGACACCAGGGACAGAACCCCGGTGGTGAAGTCGAGCGTGGCGCGAAAACTGTCGCTCCCGCCGATGGCGAGCACGGGTATGAGGACGAACGCCGCGACGGTCAGCCCGCCTTGCACCGGGCGGCTCAGTCCGGGGCTCGGTGCGGGTGACGAACGACTCTTGCGATGAGGCTTCATGGGGCGACTCCGAATGGTGCGGGAAATACGGTCCCGTTGATGCATGCTAGGTCCACCCATACCGGACGGTACGAGGTTTCGGTGTTTAGAGAGCGGCACCACAGACAACTGACTCTGGGGTTGCCCTGGATAGGGGCGATACGCGGAGTAACTTGAGTGGCCCTGAGGCATGAGCCGACGAGTTCAGGTGTGCGCTGGAGTGTGCGCGGGGGGTCGCTCGGGCGTGCGCCGGGGGCGTGCGGTAGCACACGAGGGCTCGGTGCGGGTCCGTCGCGGCGGGGCGGCCGGAGCCTTCGGGTGCCGTCGAGGTCCGCCGGCGGTCCCTTCGGCGTCCCCTCGGGTGCCTTCGCGGTCCTTCGGGGGTGCCTCTGCGGTTGCCTCTGCGGTTGCTCCGGGGGGCTGCGCGGTTGCTCTCATGCGACCGGTTCGCTCGCTGCGGTACCCTGACGCCATGCGTGCCGTACGCCTTCTGCTTAGCGAGCCGCGCTGATCAGTCCCGACGGATGAAAGATCCGGTTGGAATCGGCGCGGCGTCCCCTCCTGTGCGAGGGGCTTTTTCGTTTTCGAATCCGCTGGCAGAGACGATCGATGGAGCTTTAAGGATCATGAGCGAGACGAATTCCGCTGCCGTTGCAGAGGTGGCCGCAGCGCACCGCTACACGGCTGCCATGGCCGCCGACATCGAGGCACGCTGGCAGGACTTCTGGGACGCCGAGGGTACGTACGAGGCGCCGAACCCGAACGGTGACCTGGCCGGGGAGGACGCAGCCCTGGCGGCCAAGCCCAAGAAGTTCGTCATGGACATGTTCCCGTATCCCTCGGGCGCCGGCCTCCACGTCGGGCACCCGCTGGGCTACATCGCCACCGACGTCTTCGCCCGCCACCAGCGCATGACCGGCCACAACGTCCTGCACACGCTGGGCTTCGACGCCTTCGGCCTGCCTGCCGAGCAGTACGCCGTGCAGACCGGCACGCATCCGCGGGTGTCCACCGAAGCCAACATCGAGAACATGAAGGTCCAGCTGCGGCGGCTGGGCCTGGGCCACGACAAGCGCCGGTCGTTCGCGACGATCGACCCGGACTACTACAAGTGGACCCAGTGGATCTTCGTCCAGATCTTCAACTCCTGGTACGACGAGGACGCGCAGCGGGCCCGCCCGATCGACGAGCTGGTCGCCCAGTTCGAGAGCGGTGAGCGTCCGGTGCCCGCCGCGCGCGCGTGGAGCGAGCTGAGCGCCAACGAACGCGCCGATGTGCTGGGCGGCTACCGGCTGGCGTACGCCTCCGACGCGCCCGTCAACTGGTGCCCGGGTCTGGGCACCGTACTGGCGAACGAGGAGGTCACCTCGGACGGTCGCTCCGAGCGTGGCAACTTCCCCGTCTTCAAGGCGAAGCTGCGCCAGTGGAACATGCGCATCACCGCCTACGCGGACCGGCTGCTGGACGATCTGGACGCGCTGGACTGGCCCGAGGCCATCAAGCTGCAGCAGCGCAACTGGATCGGGCGCAGCGAGGGCGCGCGTGTCGACTTCCAGGTCGGTGACCAGGACGGCGCGGGGATCACGGTTTTCACCACCCGCCCCGACACCCTGTTCGGCGCCACCTACATGGTGCTGGCCCCCGAACACGGGCTGATCGACTCCATCGTCCCGGCAGAGTGGCCGCAGGACACCAAGGAGTCCTGGACCGGCGGTGCCGCCACTCCGGCCGAGGCTGTCGCCGCGTACCGCAAGCAGGCCCAGACCAAGAGCGACGTCGAGCGGCAGACGGAACACAAGGACAAGACCGGTGTCTTCACCGGCGCCTACGCGCTGAACCCGGTCACCGGCGCACGGATCCCGGTCTTCGTCGCCGACTACGTCCTGATGGGCTACGGCACGGGCGCCATCATGGCCGTGCCCGGACAGGATGAGCGTGACTGGGAGTTCGCGGAAGCCTTCGGCCTGCCCATCGTCCGCACCGTCCAGCCGCCGGAGGGCTGGGAGGGCGAAGCCTTCACCGGGCAGGGCCCGGCGATCAACTCCGCCAACGACGGGATCTCGCTGAACGGCCTGGGCGTCGCAGAGGCCAAGGCCAAGATCACCGAATGGCTGACCGCGCGCGGCATCGGTGAGGGGACGGTCAACTTCCGGCTGCGCGACTGGCTGTTCAGCCGGCAGCGCTACTGGGGCGAGCCCTTCCCGATCGTCTACGACGAGGACGGCATCGCGCACGCGCTGCCCGAATCGATGCTGCCGCTGGAGCTGCCGGAGGTCGACGACTACTCCCCTCGTACGTTCGACCCGGACGACGCGGACACCCAGCCCGAGACCCCGCTGTCGCGCAACGAGGACTGGGTCAATGTGGAGCTGGACCTGGGCGACGGCGTCAAGCGCTACCGCCGGGAGACCAACACCATGCCCAACTGGGCGGGTTCGTGCTGGTACGAGCTGCGCTACCTGGACCCGCACAACAGCGAGAAGCTGGTCGACCCCGAGACCGAGCGGTACTGGATGGGTCCGCGGGAGGGCCAGCCGCACGGCGGCGTCGACCTGTACGTCGGCGGCGCCGAGCACGCCGTGCTGCACCTGCTGTACGCGCGGTTCTGGTCCAAGGTGCTGTTCGACCTGGGGCACGTCTCCTCGGTCGAGCCGTTCCACAAGCTGTACAACCAGGGCATGATCCAGGCGTACGTCTACCGGGACAGCCGCGGCTTCCCGGTGCCGGCCACCGAGGTCGAGGAGCGGGACGGAAAGTTCTACTTCGAGGGCGAACCCGTCAAGCGCGAGCTGGGCAAGATGGGCAAGTCCCTGAAGAACGCCGTCACCCCGGACGAGATCTGTGCCGAGTACGGCGCGGACACACTGCGTCTGTACGAGATGGCCATGGGCCCGCTGGATGTGTCCCGGCCGTGGGACACCCGGGCCGTCGTCGGCCAGTACCGCCTGCTGCAGCGGCTGTGGCGCAATGTCATCGACGAGGCGACGGGTGAGGTCACCGTCGTCGACACCGAGCCCGACGAGGCGACCCTGCGCGCGCTGCACAAGGCGATCGACGGCGCCGGACAGGACCTGGCGGCCCTGCGCTTCAACACCGCCATCGCCAAGATCACCGAGCTGAACAACCATCTGACGAAGACGGGCGGCCCGCTGTCACGGAGCGTGGCGGAGCGGCTGGTGCTGCTGATCGCCCCGCTGGCCCCGCACATCGCCGAGGAGCTGTGGCGCAGGCTGGGGCACACCGACTCGGTCGTGCACCAGGACTTCCCGGTCGCCGACCCGGCATATGCCGTGGACGAGTCCGTGACGTGCGTCGTGCAGATCAAGGGCAAGGTGAAGGCGCGCCTGGAGGTCTCCCCGTCCATCTCGGACGAGGAGCTGGAGGCGCTGGCACTGAGTGATGCGGCAGTGGTCTCGGCGCTGGGCGGCGCGGGCATCCGCAAGGTGATCGTGCGGGCGCCGAAGCTGGTCAACATCGTGCCCGCCTAGGGTTCGGCCGGTCTTACAGGGGTTTCCCCTACGGGCAGGTTGGGGGTTCCGGTGGAACCCCCAACCTGCCCGTTCCGTTTACGGTGGAGGGACAACATCCGACGCCGGAGGGGCGCTCATGGAAGCCGCGATACTGATTTTGGCGCTGCTTTTCGTCGCCTTCGTGGCTTTGGGGGTGTATGTGAGCATGAAGGCGATTGGTGCGGCGAAGCGGGGTGTGGAGCGCACGGTCACGCAGGCACGCCGCACCGTCGAGGAGACCACGCTGCGGGCGAAGAGCTTTGGGCAGGGCGGCGTGGCCGGCGAGCTGGCGCAGCTGCGGCTGTCGCTGCGTACGTCGATGAGGGCGACGCAGGACGCGCTGCACGCGGGTGCGGCGGAGGACGCCTCGCTGTCCGAGTCGCTGGCCCTGTTCCGGCGGCTGAGTGCGCACGGTCATGAGCTCGACGACGAGCTCAAGCGGCTGGAGCGCGAGCCGGACCGGGCAACGGTGGCCTCACTGCTGCCCGGGCTGCGCGAGCGTACGGAGCGCATCTCGCGCTCGGCCGAGTCGCTGCGCTGGGCGGCGCGGGACCGGGCGCGGAAGTTCGCGGATGACGATCTGGATGCGCTGAGCCTGCAGATCGACGTGGAGGCGGGGGCGCTGCGGCACTGGTCGGGTGAGGGTGTGCCGGGCGCGGATATGCGGGATGTGCCGGATGTGCCGGACACCGCGCCGGAGCCGGCGTCCTGGCCGGAGGCGGGGCGGACCGCCGGGGCCGGTGGCGCGGCCGGCCATGGCGTCGCGTCCGAGCAGACCTGGCCGGAGCCGGGGGCCCGCTCCGAGCCCGGTCCCGGGCACACCGTGGCCGAGCAGCCGCAGGCGATCACGGCACGCGATCCGCGGCAGCAGACCTCCTATCCCTGGCAGAAGAACACCCGTCCGGAGACCACGAACTGATCCACCGGCCGGGGCGACGCGAGCATTGGCAAGGGGCCGGGCTGCCGTCCGGCGGCCCCGACGGGTAACCTCCCGCTCATGTCCCGCCATGTCGCTATCGTCACCGATTCAACGGCCTACCTGCCGCTGCCGACGATGGAGCGGCACGCCATCACCGCAGTGCCGCTGACCGTCGTGCTCGGCGATCAGGCGCTCGAGGAGGGCACCGAGATCTCGGCACGCTCGCTGGCGCTGGCATTGCAGAAGCGACGCCCTGTGACCACGTCCAGGCCGAGCCCCGAAGTGTTCGCCGAGACATACCGGCGGTGTGCGGAGGCCGGTGCGACCGGGATCGTGTCGCTGCATCTCTCGTCGGAGTTCTCGGGGACGTACGACGCCGCGGTGATGGCCGCCAAGGACGCTCCGGTGCCCGTGCGTGTGGTGGACACCGGCATGGTCGCGATGGCCCTGGGATTCTGCGCGCTCGCGGCCGCGGAGGCGGCGGAGGCAAGCGGCACACTGGACGAAGCGGTGGCCGCTGCGGAGAAGCGGGCCGCGGGCACGTCCGCGTACTTCTACGTCGACACACTGGACTACTTGCGCCGCGGCGGCCGTATCGGGGCCGCGCAGGCGCTGCTGGGTTCGGCGCTCGCGGTCAAGCCGCTGCTGCAGCTGAACGGCGGCCGGATCGAGCTGCTGGAGAAGGTGCGCACGGCGTCGAAAGCGATCGCCAGGCTGGAGGAGATCGCCGTCGACCGGGCGGGTACGAGCCAGGTGGACATCGCGGTGCACCATCTGGCCGCGCCGGAGCGGGCCGCCGTGCTCGCGGAGCGGCTGCGTGACCGGGTGCCCGGCCTGGTCGACCTGCATGTCAGCGAGGTGGGTGCGGTGATCGGGGCGCACACGGGGCCGGGGCTGTTGGGGGCCGTGGTCTCGCCGCGCTGAGGCGGCGAAGGGCGCTGCTGCATGCTGACGGTGCGCCGCTGTCACCTTTGCCGGTGAGCGAGTTATCCACAACGGGACGGCTGTCCACGGAAATTGGGCCTGCTCAGCGGGCTCGGACGGATGTGCCTACCGTCCTGTGGCATGGCTCTCCGATCACGCTCCGCAACCAGTGGCCCGGGACGCGCCCCGGCCTCGGACAGCCGCGCCCGTCACGGCCGCGGCTCAGGACCAAGCCGCGGCCCGGATCACGGCCCGGATCGCGGCCCGAGTCATGGCTTACGCCACCCGGGCCGATTGCGCGGCAGGCGCTTGTCCGCCGCTTCGACCGCGGCCCTGCGAAGCCGCGCGGATGCCCTGTTCGAGGGTGCTCCGCGCGGTGCGGGCACGGGAATCGACGCTGCCGGCGCGCGCTCGCGGGTGGACGCCGGGGACGTCGGCACCGGGGCGGGCACAGGCGCTGGGACGGTCACCGCTGTGGGCGCGGACGCCCGGCGGTGGGCGGGGCTTGCGCTGCGGGAGCGGTTGCCGATGTGGGTGCAGCTCAGGTGCGGGCTCGAGCCCAGGACTCTCGCCGCACTGGGTGTCGTTCTCGTGGTCGCCGCGGTCTTCGCGGCCCAGCACTTCTGGGCGGGCCGGCCGCAGACCGTACGCGCCCCGGAGCTGGTCCAGCAGAGTGCGGCCTCACCGGAGCCGCGGCCTTCGCCGGGGGTATCGCCGTCCGACACCGGACCCGGCGGGCGGATCGTCGTCGATGTGAGCGGCAAGGTGCGCCGGCCGGGGGTGCTCCAGCTGCCCGCCGGATCCCGGGTCACCGACGCACTGCGAGCGGCCGGAGGCGTCAGGGCCGGCACGGACCTGTCCGGGATCAACCAGGCACGGGTCCTCATGGACGGCGAGCAGGTGGTGGTGGGCGGACCCGCGCCGCCAGGACCCCTGGTGACCGGATCGGGCACGGGCACGGGCGGCGCGCAGGCCGCGGGGCCGGTGAGCCTCAACGCGGCGACCGTGGAACAGCTCGACACCTTGCCGGGGGTCGGTCCCGTACTGGCTCAGCACATCGTCGACTACCGCACGCAGCACGGCGGTTTCCGGTCCGTCGACGAACTCCACGAGGTCAACGGGATCGGCGACCGCCGGTTCGCGGACCTCCAGTCCCTGGTACGGCTATGACGGCCCCGACGCGTCCGGTGGTTCATGCCGCGTCGGGTCATCGGCTCGGGGCGTCCGATCCGCGGCAGGAGGGCCCGGCCGATCTGCGCCTGGTGCCGCCGGCGCTGGGCGCCTGGGCCGCGGCGGCCCTCGGGGTGGGCGCGCGGGGGTGGTGGACGGCGGTGGGTGTGACGGCATGCCTCGCCGTGGCGGGCCTGTTGCTGTCTCCGGCCGTGGCGCGTGCTGTAGGGGCGGTCACGTCGGTCCGTGGGTGTGGGCTCAACGCCACTGCCGTGGCCGCGTTGTTGCTGTGTGCCGCCGCGGGAGCGGCCTCGGCCGGGCTGCACGGCGCGGATCTGCGCAGAGGGCCGCTTCCCGGTTTGGCGGATCAGTACGCCTACGTCACCGTCGAGTTGACGGTCACCTCCGATCCGCGACTCACCCGCCCCCGAATCCGCGGTGATCATATGGCGGCCATATCGATCGTGCTGGACGGTGAGGCGACCCGGGTGACGGCTCCAGGCGGCGCGGTCACGGCGATCCGGACGCCTGTCCTGGTGATCGCGCCGTTGGGCAAGCCGGGCAAGCCGGGTGACTCCGGCGGGTCCGGTGACTCCGGCGGGTCCGGGGCGTCCGCCGGGTCAGGCACCCAGTGGCAGCGGCTGCTGCCGTCCACCCGGCTGCGGCTGTCAGGCCGGCTCGCGCCCCCGATGCAGGCGGACGACCGTTTCGCCGCCGTACTGAGGGCGCAGGGCGGAGGGCCGCCGCGAATCACCGGCCCGCCAACGGCGCTCCAGCGGACGGCAGGAAGCCTGCGAGCGGGACTGCGTGAGGCGACAGCCGACCTGGCCCCCGACGCCCGCGCCCTGCTGCCCGGGCTCGTCGTCGGCGACACCTCCCGGATTTCGCCCGACCTGCACGACGCCTTCGAGGCGACCGACCTCACGCACTTGCTCGCTGTATCGGGGAGCAATCTGACCATCGTGCTCGTCCTGTTGATCGGACCGCCGGGCACCGCTCTGCTGGCCGAACGGCGCGGCCTCGCGCCGAGGTTGGGACTCACCCTGCGCGGGACCGCGCTGATCGGCGGGGTGCTCACACTCGCCTTCGTGGTCGTGTGCCGTCCGGAGCCAAGCGTGCTGCGGGCCGTCGCGTGCGGGCTCGTCGCACTGCTCGCCATCGCCACCGGGCGCCGCCGATCGCTCATTCCCGCGCTGGCCACCGCCGTACTGCTGCTCGTCCTGTACGACCCATGGCTGGCACGCAGCTATGGCTTTCTGCTCTCCGTACTGGCCACCGGTGCCCTGCTCACCATCGGCCCCTGCCTGAGCGCGGCGCTGCAACGGCGACGGGTGCCGCCGCGGCTCGCCGAAATGCTGGCCGCCGCTGCCGCAGCCCAGGCTGTGTGCGCTCCCGTGGTGGCGGTCTTCGCGGCCAGGGTGAGTCTGGTGGCGATCCCCTGCAATCTCGTCGCGGAGCTGGCGGTCGCCCCGGCCACGGTCCTCGGCTTTGCCGCGCTCGCCGCGACGCCACTGGCCATACCGCTCGCGGAGATGCTCGCCCGCTGCGCGGGGTGGCCGGCCGGATGGATCGCCTCCGTCGCCCGCACCGGCGCGGCGCTGCCCGGGGCGCAGGCGAACTGGCCGGGCGGCTGGCCCGGCGGGCTGCTGTTGGCAGCCGTCACGGCACTGGTCGTGCTGGTCGCGCGCAGACTGTCGCGCCATCCCTGGGCAGCCGTCGGCTGTGCGCTGCTGCTCCTTCTCGCCGTCCTGCGCCCGGCCCCGCTCACCAGGGTCGTCACCGGCTGGCCACCGCCCGGCTGGACGTTCGTGATGTGCGATGTCGGGCAGGGGGACGCCACCGTGCTCGCGGCGGGCGAGGGCGCGGCCGTGGTCGTGGACGCGGGACCCGATCCGGAGCTTGCCGACCGCTGCCTGCGGGACCTGGGCATCACCAGGATTCCGCTGCTCCTGCTGACGCATTTCCATGCCGACCATGTCCGGGGGCTGCCCGGGCTGCTGAGAGGGAGGGCCGTCGGTGCGGTCCAGACGACGACGTTCGACGAGCCGCGGGAGCAGAGCGCGTTCGTACGGAGGACGGCGGCCGCGGCCGGGGTGCCCGTCATCCGGGCAGGGCCCGAGGAGCGGCGCCGGGTCGGGCGGCTCGCCTGGCAGGTGCTGTGGCCCCGGGCAGCCCTTCGCCCCGGCTCGACCCGCGCCTCCGCGCTTGTGCCCGACGGTCCCAACGACGCGAGCGTCACGCTGCTGGTGCGCATCGCCGGCGGTCCGACCCTCCTGCTCCTCGGCGACCTCGAACCCCCTGCCCAGCGCGGGTTGTTACGGGCCCACCCGGTACTCCCGCCGGTCGACGTCCTCAAAGTCGCCCACCACGGCTCCGCCCACCAACACCCCGGTCTGTTACGGAGCGTGCGCCCGCGACTGGCGCTGATCTCCTGCGGCCGGAACAACTTCTACGGTCACCCGTCGCCCCTTACCGTCGACGCGCTCCGTACCGGTGGAGCGGTGGTGCTGCGCACGGACACGGACGGGGCGATCGCAGTCACCGGAGGCGGCCGGGACCTGCGGGCCGTGCCGAGGGGCCAGGGCAGCGGGCCGGACTCGCCCGCCTTCTGAACCGTCTGAGCCGGGCGCGGCCTGAACCGTCTGGACCGGGGGCGGCCTGAACCGTCTGAGCCGGGGGCGGCCATGTCGCACCTTCGTCGACGAATGGGGGTGCGCAAAGTCCGACGGCAATAGAGCCGGGACTTCTCAGACACGTCCCGCCTCCAGCCAGCCCTCGTACTCCGCGGCGAAATCGTCCAGCGCCGTGGGGTCGAGGCGAGCCTTCGGGTCCTCCACGACGACCAGCCACTGGGCGTCCTCGGCATCGTCCTCGCCGGCCAGCGCGTCGCGTACGAGCTGGGGCTCCTCGGCCACTCCGAAGCGGCCCGCCAGCTCCTGTGCCACCTCCTCGGCGGAGTCGCGGTCGGGCAGCACCAGTACATGTCTCGCGTCGATCACCGGTCCATTCTCCGGTACGTCTCCAGTACGGGAATCCCGGTACGCACGGGAGTGTCAGTGCCCCGTGGGATGCTGGATCGCGATGATCCGCAAACCTGGCCAGAACCCGACCGACGACCTCCTCGCCCCTGTCACGCTCGCCGTGGGCCAGGAGGACCTGCTCCTCGACCGTGCCGTGCAGCAGGTGGTGGCGGCGGCCCGCGCTGCCGACGCCGACACGGACGTACGCGACCTCACCTCCGACCAGCTTCAGCCCGGCACCCTCGCCGAGTTGACCAGCCCTTCGCTCTTCGCCGAGCGCAAGGTCGTCGTCGTGCGGAACGCGCAGGACCTCTCCGCCGACACGATCAAGGACGTCAAGGCTTATCTGGACGCGCCGGCAGAGGAGATCACCCTCGTCCTGTTGCACGTCGGCGGCGCGAAGGGCAAGGGCCTGCTGGACGCGGCGCGGAAGGCGGGCGCCCGTGAGGTCGCCTGCCCCAAGACCACAAAGCCGGCGGAGCGGCTCACCTTCGTACGGTCCGAATTCCGTGCGCTGGGAAGGTCCGCGACGCCCGAGGCGTGTCAGGCCCTGGTCGACTCCGTCGGCAGCGATCTGCGGGAGCTGGCCAGCGCGGTCTCCCAGCTCACCTCGGACGTCGACGGCACCATCGACGAGGCGGTCGTCGGGCGGTACTACACCGGCCGCGCCGAGGCCTCCAGCTTCAATGTCGCCGACCGTGCGGTGGAGGGCCGGGCGGCGGAGGCGCTGGAAGCCCTGCGCTGGTCGCTGTCGACGGGGGTCGCGCCGGTCCTGATCACCAGCGCGCTGGCGCAGGGTGTTCGGGCGATCGGCAAGCTCTCCTCGGCCCGCGGCGGGCGGCCCGCCGACCTCGCCCGTGAGCTGGGCATGCCGCCGTGGAAGATCGACCGGGTCCGCCAGCAGATGCGCGGCTGGACGCCGGACGGGGTCGCGGCGGCGCTGCGTGCGGTCGCGGAGGCGGACGCGGGCGTGAAGGGCGGCGGAGACGACCCGGAGTACGCGCTGGAGAAGGCCGTCGTGGCGATTGCGCAGGCGGCGCGGTCGGGGCGGTAGGGCGGTAGGCAGGCCCCACCGCCGGCCGGGCAAGCCGGAGGCCCCGGTGACCGTCCTGGGGAAGGACGGTCACCGGGGCCTCATGGTTCAAGCTTTTGTGCGCCGCACCCGCGTGGCGAACGCGTTCGGTGTGCGGCGCGGGGTGCCGGGAAGGAGCGGGAGAGAGGGCCCGCTGGGTCCCTACCGGCGATCAGTCAAGAGCTCAGCCCTGGAGGGAGCCAACCTTGATTGCCAGCGCCGACTTCTTGTTGGCGGCGGCGTTCTTGTGGATGACACCCTTGGAGACTGCCTTGTCGAGCTTCTGCGACGCCTCACGGACGGCCACTGTGGCCTTCTCGACGTCGCCGGTGGCGACAGCCTCGCGGGCCTTGCGGATCGCGGTCTTGAGCGACGACTTGACGGCCTTGTTACGCAGGCGCGCCTTCTCGTTCGTCTTGTTCCGCTTGATCTGGGACTTGATGTTCGCCACGAAAGAGCCTTTTCAGGTTCGATGATCTTTGAGTTTGCGTCCCTCCCCCCATAACCCTTCGGGCACGGGAGGTGCCCGAAGAGAGGGCACGAGACACAGCTGCCCACGTTACCAGCCGCCCCTCCACCGGCCCAAACCGGGCGCAGTTCCGTTCCCGTGGGACGATGGAGGCTACGTATCGATCCGACATCGCCCGAGACGAGACGCCCCGCGTCTCAAGAATCAGGACCCTGCGTGCCCGCGACTCCTACCAACGTGCCCGAGCCGAGCCGTACCGACCCGGCGCTGATCCGCAATTTCTGCATCATCGCGCACATCGACCACGGCAAGTCGACGCTTGCCGACCGGATGCTCCAGCTGACCGGAGTGGTCGATCAGCGGCAGATGCGCGCTCAGTACCTCGACCGCATGGACATCGAGCGCGAGCGCGGCATCACGATCAAGTCCCAGGCGGTCCGTCTGCCGTGGTCGCCCAGCGAGGGCGAGGGTCACAACACGACCCACATCCTCAACATGATCGACACCCCGGGCCACGTGGACTTCACCTATGAGGTCTCCCGATCGCTCGCGGCCTGCGAGGGCACCGTCCTGCTGGTCGACGCGGCGCAGGGCATCGAGGCTCAGACCCTCGCCAACCTCTACCTGGCGATGGAGAACGACCTCACGATCGTCCCGGTGCTCAACAAGATCGACCTGCCGGCCGCGCAGCCGGAGAAGTTCTCCGAGGAGCTCGCCAACCTCATCGGCTGCCAGCCGGAGGACGTCCTCAAGGTCTCGGCCAAGACCGGCGTCGGCGTGGAGGCCCTGCTGGACCGCGTGGTCCGCGACGTCCCGGCCCCGGTCGGCGTCGCCGACGCACCCGCCCGCGCAATGATCTTCGACTCCGTCTATGACTCGTACCGCGGTGTGGTGACGTACGTACGAGTCGTCGACGGGCAGCTCAACAAGCGCGAGCGCATCAGGATGATGTCCACCGGCGCCACCCACGAGCTGCTGGAGATCGGTGTCTCCTCTCCGGAGATGACCCCGGCCGACGGCGTCGGCGTCGGCGAGGTGGGCTACATCATCACCGGCGTGAAGGACGTGCGTCAGTCCAAGGTCGGTGACACGATCACCTCGCTGAGCAAGGGCGCCACCGAGCCGCTCGGCGGCTACAAGGACCCCAAGCCGATGGTGTTCTCCGGCCTCTATCCGCTGGACGGCTCGGACTACCCCGAGCTGCGCGACGCCCTCGACAAGCTTCAGCTCAATGACGCCGCGCTGGTCTACGAGCCGGAGACCTCCGCCGCCCTCGGTTTCGGTTTCCGTGTGGGCTTCCTCGGCCTGCTCCACCTGGACGTGATCCGCGAGCGCCTGGAGCGCGAGTTCGGCCTCGATCTGATCGCCACCGCGCCGAACGTGGTCTACCGCGTGGTCATGGAGGACGGCACCGAGCACACCGTCACCAACCCGAGCGAGTTCCCCGAGGGCAAGATCTCCGACGTGCACGAGCCGGTCGTGCGGGCCACGATCCTCGCGCCGAGCGAGTTCATCGGCTCGATCATGGAGCTCTGCCAGACCCGCCGCGGCACGCTGCTCGGCATGGACTACCTCTCCGAGGACCGGGTCGAGATCCGCTACACCCTCCCGCTCGCCGAGATCGTCTTCGATTTCTTCGACCAGCTGAAGTCCAAGACGCGCGGCTACGCCTCCCTCGACTACGAGCCCACCGGCGAGCAGGCCGCCCAGCTCGTCAAGGTCGACATCCTGCTGCACGGCGACAAGGTCGACGCCTTCTCCGCCATCACGCACCGGGACGCGGCGTACGCGTATGGAGTAAGGCTCGTCGCCAAGCTCAGGGAGCTCATCCCGCGGCAGGCCTTCGAGGTGCCCATCCAGGCCGCGATCGGCTCGCGCGTCATCGCCCGCGAGACCATCCGCGCCATCCGCAAGGACGTCCTCGCCAAGTGCTACGGCGGTGACATCTCCCGTAAGCGGAAGCTGCTCGAGAAGCAGAAGGAAGGCAAGAAGCGGATGAAGATGGTCGGCAGCGTCGAGGTGCCGCAGGAGGCCTTCATCGCCGTGCTGTCCAGCGACGACGGCGGCAAGGCAAAGAAGTAGCCGCACCCTCGCAGCAGACAAGCGAAAGCGCCCGCCGGGGTCCGGACGGGCGCTTTTCGCATGGCTGCGGACGCATCACCCGATAGGTGATGGATACACCGACCAGCGGTTCCAGCCACCGGCCGAGCGTTCCGTTCGTTATCAAGCGGCAGCCCGTAGCCCCTTACGCGCAGGTCCCGGGCGCTCTACCCTGAGCACGGCTCGATGGTTACTCGCCAGTTAAACAACAGCCACTCGTGCAGTGCTGCCGCAGGCCCGGAGGACGTCGTGAGCGACACAAAGACCCTGATCGAGAACCGACCGCCGTCCGTGGCGTGTCTCTTCACCGAGCGCGTGGCGGCTACGCCGGACGCCGAGGCCTACCGCTATCCGGTGGCCCCCGCCACCGGTCAGGGGCCCGACGACTGGAAGGCCCTGACCTGGGGGCAGGCCGCAGAGCGGGTCTACGCCATCGCGGCCGGACTGATCGCCCTGGGGGTACGCCCCGAGGAGCGCGTCGCGCTCGCCTCCTCAACCCGGGTCGAGTGGATCCTCGCCGACCTCGGCGTGATGTGCGCGGGCGGTGCGACCACCACGATCTACCCGTCCACCAACGCCGAGGAATCGGCGTACATCCTCTCCGACTCCGAGAGCCGGGTGCTGATCGCCGAGGATGCCTCCCAGCTGGCCAAGGCGCGTGAAAGGCGGGCCGAGCTGCAGGACCTGAAGCACGTCGTGGTCGTCGACGCGAAGGGTGTGGAGCCGGACGAGAGCGACCCCGAGGGCTGGGTGCTTTCGCTTGCCGACCTGGAAGCCCGCGGCGCGGAGTACCTCGCCAAGCACCCGGACTCCGTCAAGGAGCGGGTCGATGCGATCAGGGCCGACCAGCTGGCCACGCTGATCTACACCTCCGGCACCACGGGCCGGCCCAAGGGTGTGCGGCTGCCGCACGACAACTGGTCCTACATGGCCAGGGCGACCGCCGCGACCGGGCTGATCAGCAAGGACGACGTGCAGTACCTCTGGCTGCCGCTCGCCCATGTCTTCGGCAAGGTGCTGACCTCCGGGCAGATCGAAGTCGGCCATGTCACCGCCGTCGACGGCCGGGTCGACAAGATCATCGAGAATCTGCCGGTGGTCCGGCCGACGTACATGGCGGCCGTGCCGCGCATCTTCGAGAAGGTCTACAACGGAGTCGCGGCCAAGGCGCGGGCCGGCGGTGGCGCGAAGTACAAGATCTTCCAGTGGGCGGCCGGGGTCGCCCGCGAGTACGCCAAGGTCGCGCAGGACAACTTCCGCCGTACGGGCTCGGCCTCCGCGCCCTTCGGACTCACCGCCAAGCACAAGGTCGCCGACGTGCTCGTCTACTCCAAGCTGCGCGAGGCCTTCGGCGGCAATCTGCGCGCTGCGGTTTCCGGCTCGGCCGCGCTCGCGCCCGACATCGGCTACTTCTTCGCCGGCGCAGGTATCCACATCCTCGAGGGCTACGGCCTCACGGAGTCCAGCGCCGCGTCCTTCGTCAACCCGGGCGAGGCGTACCGCACGGGCACCGTAGGCAAGCCGCTGCCCGGCACCGAGGTGCGTATCGCCGACGACGGCGAGATCCTGCTGCGCGGCCCCGGCATCATGGAGGGCTACCACCGCCTGCCCGAGAAGACCGCCGAAGTCCTCGAATCCGACGGCTGGTTCCACACCGGTGACATCGGAGAACTGTCCGAGGACGGCTACCTGCGCATCACGGACCGCAAGAAGGACCTGATCAAGACCTCCGGCGGTAAGTACATCGCGCCGGCCGAGGTCGAGGGCCAGTTCAAGGCGGTGTGCCCGTTCGTCTCCAACATCCTGGTGCACGGCGCGGACCGTAACTTCTGCACCGCGCTGATCGCGCTGGACGAGCCGACCATCCTCGGCTGGGCCAAGGAGAACGGCCTGGACGGCAAGCCGTACGCCGAGGTGGTCGCCACCAAGGAGGCCGAGCAGCTCATCGAGGGCTATGTGAAGCGGCTCAACGAGGGGCTGCAGCGCTGGCAGACGATCAAGAAGTTCCGCCTGCTCCCGCGGGACCTGGACATCGAGCACGGCGAGCTGACGCCCAGCCTCAAGCTGAAGCGGCCGGTCGTCGAGCGCGAGTACAAGGACCTCATCGAGGACATGTACGCAGGCTCCCGCGAGTCGTAACCGCGCGAGGCGTAGGACCGGCCGGCGGGCGGGAGCCCGCCCGCGGGACCGAATGTGCCGCGGGCGGGGCTACTGGCTCCGCCCGCGGCGCAGGTCCCTCAGGATCTCCTCCACCCGGGTCAACTGCACCCGCACCTCCGGTATGTCGCTCGGGCCGCTCCTGTCCAGCTCGCTCTCGATCGCACTCAGCCGCTTCGACATCTGGCCCAGCTGCTCCTGCTCCTGTGCCAGCATCCGCTCCAACTGGCGGTTCTTGCGGTGCAGTTCGAGGAAGACATTCACCTTGGCGCGCAGCACCCAGGGATCGAACGGTTTGGTGAGGAAGTCCGCCGCCCCGGTTGCGTAACCCCGGAAGGCATAGCCACTGTCGGCGTCCGTCCCGGTCAGGAAGATGATCGGGACGTCCTTCGTCTGGTCGAGCCGCTTGATGTTGGACGCTGTCTCGAAGCCGTCCATGCCGGGCATCCGCACATCCAGCAGGACCACCGCGAACTTCTGCCGCAGCAGCGCCTTCATCGCCTCCTCCCCCGAACGGGCCCGGACCAGCGGTTCGTTGAGGGACCCCAGTACTGCCTCGAGGGCCACGAGATTGTCCTCCATGTCGTCCACCAGGAGGATGCTCGCGCGGTCGGCGGTGGGTGCCTCTGTGCTCATCGTGTCTGCCTCACGTGATCGTCGGCGGGGCAGTCGGGTTCCCATCGCCGATCGGCTGCCCCGGTATTGCAGGTTCTGCGGCCAATGGCGCACTGTCCGGCCCGGCCGTTCCACTCTCCGGATCCAGCACGGAACAGACGACGGTCAGCAGACGGTCGACGTCGACCGGCTTCGGTACGTAGTCGTTGGCGCCCTGCGCGATCGACTTCTCGCGGTCGCCCGGCATTGCCTTGGCGGTGAGGGCGATGATCGGGAGGTCGGTCCAGAGCGGGCTGCGCCGTATGGCCTCGATCGTCTCGTACCCGTCCATCTCGGGCATCATGATGTCCATCAGGATCAGTTCGACGTCGGGGTTGCGCTCGAGTGTCTCGATGCCTTCCCGGCCGTTCTCCGCGTAGAGCACGGGCATGCCCACTCTGCCGAGCACATGGGTGAGCGCGAAGACGTTGCGGATGTCGTCGTCGACGATGAGGACGCGGCGGCCCGGCAGGATCCGGCCCGCCCGGCCCGACTTCCACTCCTCCAGCTTGTTCGTCGTGGGCCAGCCGTCCTCCGGGTCCGGGCGCGGCACAGGCTCGCTGTGGTGCCGCTCGGGCGCGGCCAGCGGCATGTCATGGATGTCGTGGCCGTCATGGGAGCCGTCGCTCTCGCCGCCGGCATGGCCGGGGTACAGGACGGGGACGTACAGCGTGAAGGTGGATCCACGGCCCGGCTCGCTCTCGGCGATGATGCGGCCGCCGAGCAGCCCGGCGATCTCCCGGCTGATGGACAGGCCGAGGCCTGTTCCGCCGTACTTGCGGTTGGTCGTGCCGTCGGCCTGCTGGAACGCCTCGAAGATCACCGGGAGCTTCTCCGGGGCGATACCGATGCCGGTGTCGGCCACGGCGAAGGCGATCAGGTCGTCGATGCCCTTGAGCAGCTTGTCGTCGGGGTCCTTGACCCTCTCCACCCTCAGTTCGACGCGGCCGGAGGAGGTGAACTTGATGGCGTTGGAGAGCAGATTGCGCAGAATCTGCTGGAGTCGCTGCTCGTCGGAGTACATCTCGCGCGGTACGTCCTCGCCGACCGCGACCTCGAAGGCGAGCCCGCGGTCGAGGGTGATCGGACGGAACGTGGCGTGGACATAGTCGAGCACCTTGATCAGCGGCAGTTTCTTCGGGCGTACGTCCATCCGGCCGGCCTCGATCTTCGACAGGTCCAGAATGTCGTTGATCAGCTGGAGCAGGTCGGAGCCCGAGCGGTGGATCGTGGTGGCGAACTGCACTTCCTGGTCGGAGAGATGGCCGTCCGGGTTGTCGGAGAGCAGCCGGGCCAGGATGAGGAGGGAGTTCAGCGGCGTGCGCAGTTCGTGCGACATGTTCGCCAGGAACTCCGACTTGTACTGCGAGGAGGTCGCGAGCAGTGCGGCCTTCTCCTCCAGCTCGGCGTTGGAGCGCTGCAGTTCGCCCTGCTGGCGCTGGAGCTCGTCGGAGCGCTCCTGGAGCTGGACCGCGAGCCGCTGGGACTCGCCGAGCAGTGACTCCGTACGGGAGTTGGCGATGATGGTGTTGATCGCGACACCGATGGTGTTCACGAACTGGTCGAAGAAGGCCAGGTGGACGTCGGAGAAGCGGGAGAAGGACGCCAGTTCGATGACGCCGAGCAGTTTGTCCTCGAAGAGGATCGGGATGATGACGACGCTGGCCGGCGACGCCTCGCCCAGACCGGAGTTGATCTTGATGTAGTCCGGCGGTGCTTCCTCGAGGAGGATCCGCTTCTTCTCCAGGGCCGCCTGGCGCACCAGGCCGTGGCCCGGCATCCCGGTGGTGTCTATGGTGGCCGACTGGGCCGAGCCGTAACCGGCGATGAACGCCAGTCCCTTGGTGGTGGACGTGGTGTGGGACGGAGCGCCGTCGGCGTCGGGGTCGGCCAGGAAGAACGCGCCGTACTGCGCGTTCACCAGCGGGGTCAGCTCGCGCAGGATGAGGTCGGCGACCTCCATCAGATCGCGGTGGCCCTGCATCAGACCGGCGAGGCGGGCGAGATTGGACTCCAGCCAGTCCTTGGCGCGGGTGGTCTCGCGGAGGTTGGACACCATCAGATTGATGTTGTCCTTCAGCTCGGAGACCTCGCCGCGGGTCTCGACCGTGATCGACCGGGACATGTCGCCCTGGGCGACGGCGGACGCCACCTCGGCGATGGCGCGGACCTGGGTGGTGAGGTTGAGCGCCAGCTCATTGACGTTCGTCGTCAGCCGCTTCCAGGTGCCGTACACGCCCTCGACCCGCGCCTGGCCGCCGAGCTGGCCCTCGGAGCCGACCTCGCGGGCCACCCTGGTGACCTCGGAGGAGAACGAGGAGAGCGTGTCCACCATGGTGTTGATGGTGGTCTTGAGCTCCAGGATCTCGCCGCGCGCGTCCACGTCGATCTTCTTGGAAAGGTCGCCCTGCGCCACGGCCGTCGCCACCTGGGCGATGTTCCGCACTTGTGAAGTGAGGTTGTCGGCCATGTAGTTGACGTTGTCCGTCAGGTCCTTCCACAGGCCGGTGACGCCGAGAACCTGGGCGCGGCCGCCCAGCCGGCCGTCGGTGCCGACCTCGCGGGCGACCCTGGTGACCTCGTCGGCGAAGGCGCGCAGCTGCTCCACCATCGTATTGACGGTGTCCTTCAGCTCCAGGATCTCGCCGCGGGCGTCCACGGTGATCTTCTTGGAGAGGTCGCCGTTGGCGACGGCGGTGGTGACCTGCGCGATGTTGCGGACCTGACTGGTCAGGTTGGACGCCATGAAGTTGACGTTGTCCGTGAGGTCCTTCCAGACGCCGGAGACGCCGCGGACCTGGGCCTGGCCGCCGAGGTTGCCTTCCGTGCCGACCTCGCGGGCGACCCTGGTGACCTCGTCGGCGAAGGCGGAGAGCTGGTCGACCATGGTGTTGATCGTCGATTTGAGCTCCAGGATCTCGCCCTTCGCCTCGACCGTGATCTTCTTGCCGAGGTCGCCCTGGGCGACGGCCGTCGACACGAGGGCGATATTGCGGACCTGTGAAGTGAGATTGTCCGCCATGAAGTTGACGTTCTCGGTGAGGTCCTTCCAGACGCCGGAGACGCCGCGGACCTGGGCGCGGCCGCCGAGGTTGCCTTCCGTGCCGACCTCGCGGGCGACCCTGGTGACCTCGTCGGCGAAGGCGGAGAGCTGGTCGACCATGGTGTTGATGGTCGATTTGAGCTCCAGGATCTCGCCCTGGGCGTCCACAGTGATCTTCTGGGAGAGGTCGCCGTTGGCGACGGCGGTGGTGACCTGCGCGATGTTGCGGACCTGACTGGTCAGGTTGGACGCCATGAAGTTGACATTGTCCGTGAGGTCCTTCCAGACCCCGGAAACACCGCGGACCTGGGCGCGGCCACCCAACTGGCCTTCCGTGCCGACCTCGCGGGCGACCCTGGTGACCTCGTCGGCGAAGGCGGAGAGCTGGTCGACCATGGTGTTGACGGTGAGCTTCAGCTCAAGGAGTTCGCCGGTCGCCTCGACCGTGACCGTGCGGGTCAGATCGCCGCGGGCCACCGCCGTGGTCACCGCGGCGATGTCCCGCACCTGCGCGGTCAGCCGGGAGGCCATGGTGTTGACCGCCTCGGTGACGTCCCGCCAACTGCCCGAAAGACCCTGAACCTTGGCGCGTCCGCCGAGCCGGCCCTCCGTGCCCACCTCGCGCGCCACCCGCGTCACCTCGCTGGTGAACAGCGACAGCTGATCGACCATCTTGTTCACCGCACGGCCGAGCCGGCGTAGATCGCCGCGCAACTGACGGTTGCCGTCGTGCAGATCGACGCGCTGGGTCAGATCGCCGCCGGCCACCGCATCCAGCACGCGGGTGGCGTTCGCGGCGGGCACCACCAAGGCGTCCAGCAGCGCGTTCGTACTGATGACACCGGAGGTCCAGGCGCCCTGGCCGGGGCTGGCCGACAGCCGGTCGTCGAGCCGTCCGTGCCGTACGACCTCCCTGCGCACCCGCGACAGCTCGTCCGTGAAGTGCTGGTTGCGCACGGCGATCTGGTTGAACATCGCCGCCAGTTCGGCGGGCACGCCCTCATGGACCTCGGCCATCCGCACATGAAAGTCCCCGTCGCGCAGGGTCGTCATCGCGGTCAGCAGCGGGCGCAGCTCCGAGGCGCGGATCCAGCCGCCGTCGGCAGACGGCGGCGAGGACTCCGCAGGCAACCGGGACGCCGCCTGAGGGGAGGGCAACGCACTTTCTCTGTTCATAATCCGCCCACTTCGGTGACTCGGCGCTTATGAGCAGGCTCAGTCTGTCACTCTGTCGGTGTCATAAGCGGCGCATTGCCAGAACCGACCAGGAGCCGCACAGTGGGGTCCCTTCCGATGCAGCGCGAGACCGTTCACCGCACAACGCCGTTGTACCCCCTGCGGGATGACGCACGTTCAGTCGCTCGCACCAGCCTGCCCGGCAACCCTCTCGCACCGTCCGCCGCGCGCCGCTTCGTGCGCGCCGCCATCGCCGACTGGACCAACCTCGGAATGCTCGCCACCTGCGCCTTCTGCCGCGGGTCCGGGGGGTGCCCGCCGGGCAGTCACAGTACGGACCGGCTCGCCGACGACGCCGTTCTCATCGTCAACGAACTCGTCACCAACGCCGTCGTGCACGCGGGCACCACCGTCGAACTCCTCTGCAGGCTGGAGGAGTCGGCGGACGTCGAGCCCGCGGCCCTCGTGCTCGAGGTCTCCGACCACCACCCCGCCAGGGCCGTACGCAACGACCCGCACGGCGCCGAGGAACGCTCCGGCACGCCCGAGTACGGGCGCGGCCTCCATCTCGTCGCCGCCCTCGCCGAGCGCTGGGGCATCACCTACCGCTCCGGCCTCAAGACCGTCTGGGCCCGTCTGCCCGTCGACGGCTGGGACACCTGCCCGCTCCCCGGCGCCGAACCCGCGCTGCAACGCGGACTGCGCGCCGCCGAGATCCTCGCCCCCTCGCCCCGGCGCACCGTGCGCGAGGACCAGGACTGGATCAGCCGCGGCGCCCTCTCCTTCCTCGCCGAGGCATCCGACCTGCTCGCCGGACAGCTCGACGAGGACATGGTCGCGGCGCTCGCCGGGCAGCTGCTGGTACCGAGGCTCGCCGACTGGTGCGCGATCTGGCTGGACAGCGAGGCGGGACGGCCGGGGTCCGGCTGCGGCGCGGGCGGCGGAGCGGGGGCCGCGCAGCGGCTCGCCCGGGTCTGGCACAGCGACGAGTCCCGTACGGAGCAGCTGCGCGATGCCCTGGGCAAGGAGCCGCCGCTGCTGCCCGAGGCCGCGGGCAACGGGCCCGTACCGATCCCCTGGCCCGGTGACGGCGAACCGGGTGCCGGTGAGGGCTCGGCCGTCGCCTACCGCCTGGCCACGGGCGGACGCGGGCTCGGCACCCTGCTGGTGGCGCGGTACGGCCTCGCACGCGTACCCGACGAAGCGACCGCGCTGATCGCGGACTTCGCACGGCGGGTGGCTCTCGCGATCAGCGCGGCCCGCCAGTACACCCGGCAGGCCACCATCAGCCGGGTCCTGCAGCGCGGTCTGCTGCCCGGCAAGGTCGGGGAGATCCCCGGCGTCGACCGGTTCCTGGTGTACGAGCCGAGCGACGACGGCGTCGCGGGCGGCGACTTCTACGACATCTTCCCGGCCGGCTCGGGCGGCCGCTGGTGCTTCATGCTCGGCGACGTCCAGGGCAGCGGACCCGAGGCGGCGGTCGTCACCGGCCTCGCCCGGCCCTGGCTGCGGCTGCTCGCCCGCGAGGGGTACCAGGTCGGTCAGGTGCTGGACCGGCTCAACGGACTGCTCCTCGACGACGCTATGGAGGCGGCGGAGTCGGCCGCGCTGATGGTCGTGGCAGCGGGCGGTCAGGGCGTCCCGGAGGGTCCGCAGGCGCGGTTCCTGTCCCTGCTCTACGGCGAGCTGGTGCCCTCGCCCCGGGTCGGCGGAGGCGTCCGCTGCACGCTGGCGAGCGCCGGACATCCGCTGCCGCTGCTGCTGCGGCCCGACGGCCGGGTGCTCACCGCGGCCGAGTCGCAGGTGCTGCTCGGGGTCGTCGAGGACGTCGCGTACCAGAGCCAGACTTTCGACCTGGAGCCCGGGGACACCCTTCTCTGCGTCACGGACGGGGTGACGGAGCGGCGCTCGGGGACGCGGATGTTCGACGACGAGGACGGGCTCGCCCGGGTGCTCGCCGGCTGCGCGGGCCTGACCGCGCAAGGGGTCGCGGAGCGGATCAAACAGGCGGTGTACGAGTTCGGGGAGGCGCCGCCGGAGGACGATCTGGCGTTGCTGGTGCTCAAGGCGCGGTAGCCGTCCCGGGGCACTCGCGAGGTGACGGACAATGGGGAGCATGCCTTCCGTACTGCCCGATGGTGAGCCCATGCCCGAGGACGGGGCGCTGCCCGCGTCCGCCCTGACGGGCGCCGGGGACCGGCCGCTCGCCTTCTATCTGCATGTGCCGTACTGCGCGACGCGCTGCGGCTACTGCGACTTCAACACCTACACGGCGACGGAGCTGCGCGGCTCGGGCGGCGTGCTCGCCTCCCGGGACAACTACGCCGCGATGGTCGCGGACGAGGTCCGCCTCGCCCGCAAGGTACTGGGCGACGACCCGAGGCAGGTGCGGACCGTGTTCGTCGGAGGCGGTACGCCGACGCTGCTCGCGGCCTCGGACCTGGTGCGGATGCTGGAAGCGGTCCGCGAGGAGTTCGGGTTCGAGGACGGCGCGGAGATCACGACCGAGGCGAACCCGGAGTCGGTGGACCCGGCGTATCTCGCCGAGCTGCGGGAGGGCGGCTTCAACCGGATCTCCTTCGGGATGCAGAGCGCGCGGCAGCATGTGCTGAAGGTGCTGGACCGTACGCATACGCCGGGCCGCCCGGAGGCGTGCGTCGCGGAGGCACGGGCTGCGGGCTTCGACCATG
This sequence comes from Streptomyces sp. NBC_01750, assembly GCF_035918095.1. Taxonomy (NCBI): domain Bacteria; kingdom Bacillati; phylum Actinomycetota; class Actinomycetes; order Kitasatosporales; family Streptomycetaceae; genus Streptomyces; species Streptomyces sp. NBC_01750. The sequence goes on along the minus strand of NZ_CP109137.1, from coordinate 3,003,627 downwards.
TGAACCTCGACCTGATCTACGGCACGCCCGGCGAGAGCGACGACGACTGGCGCGCGTCCCTGGCGGCCGCGGTGGGCGCGGGTCCGGACCACATCTCGGCGTACGCGCTGATCGTCGAGGAAGGCACACAGCTTGCGCGGCGGATCCGCCGCGGCGAGGTCCCGATGACCGACGACGACGTCCACGCGGACCGGTATCTGATCGCGGACTCGGTGCTCGGGGACGCGGGCTTCGACTGGTACGAGGTCTCCAACTGGGCCACCTCCGAGGCGGGCCGGTGCCTGCACAACGAGCTGTACTGGCGCGGCGCGGACTGGTGGGGCGCGGGCCCCGGCGCCCACAGCCATGTGGGCGGGGTGCGCTGGTGGAATGTGAAGCACCCGGGCGCGTACGCGGCGGCGCTGGCGGAGGGCCGCTCGCCGGGCGCGGGCCGCGAGCTCCTCTCTGCGGAGGACCGCCGGGTGGAGCGGATCCTGCTGGAGCTCAGGCTCCGGGACGGCTGCGAGCTGGGGCTGCTGCGCCCGGCGGGCCTGGCGGCGGCGGCCGGTGCCCTGTCGGACGGCCTGCTGGAGCCGGGACCGTACGAGGAGGGCCGGGCCGTACTGACGCAGCGGGGCCGCCTGCTGGCGGACGCGGTGGTACGGGACCTGGTGGACTGACGCCGCTCAGGCGGGCGGTGCCGTCACGAAGTCGATCAGGTGCTCCACCGAGCCCAGGAGCTCCGGTTCCAGGTCCCGGTAGCTCCGGACCCCGCCCAGAATCCGCTGCCACGCCGCTCCCGTGTTCTCCGGCCAGCCCAGTGCGCGGCAGACTCCCGTCTTCCAGTCCTGGCCGCGCGGCACCGACGGCCATGCCCGGATGCCGACCGAGGACGGCTTCACCGCCTCCCAGACGTCGATGTAGGGGTGGCCCACGATCAGGGCGTGATCGCCGGCGACCTGGGACGCGATACGGGACTCCTTCGAGCCCGGGACCAGATGATCCACCAGCACCCCGAGGCGCGCGTCCGGGCCGGGCGCGAAGTCCTTGACGATCGACGGGAGGTCGTCGATGCCTTCCAGGTACTCCACCACCACGCCCTCGATCCGCAGATCGTCACCCCAGACCCGTTCGACGAGCTCCGCGTCGTGGCGGCCTTCCACATAGATACGGCCCGCCCGCGCGACCCTCGCCCGTGCCCCCGGGACCGCGACCGAGCCGGAGGCCGTACGCGCCGGGCGGGCCGGTGCCGTCGCCGAGGGGCGGACCAGCGTGACCACCCGGCCCTCCAGCAGAAACCCCCGCGGGACCAGCGGGAACACCCGGTGCTTGCCGAAGCGGTCCTCGAGCGTGACCGTCGGGCCCTCCGCGGTCTTCTCGGTACGGATCACCGCACCGCAGAAACCCGTCGTGACCTCCTCCACGACCAGGTCGGACTCGGCGGGGACCTCCGGGGCCGGCTGCCGCTTCTTCCAAGGAGGCGTCAGATCCGGGCTGTAGCTGCGCATTTGGCCGACGCTACGACACACTGAAGCGCTCCGCCAACGAATCCCGCTGCGCGCGTACGAAAGCCGCGTCGACTCTCGCCCCGTGCCCTGGGACATATACCGCGTCCTCGCCGCCCAGCGACAGCAGCCGGTCCAGCGCCGCCGGCCAGCGGGACGGGATCGCGTCCGGGCCCGCCTGCGGTTCGCCCGACTCCTCCACCAGATCCCCGCAGAAGACCACCTCCGGGCTGCCCGGGCCGCCGTCCGGCACCAGCAGTGCCAGATCGTGGCCCGTGTGGCCGGGCCCGACATTGGCCAGCAGCACCTGGCGGCCGCCCAGCTCGAGCGTCCACTCCCCGCACACCAGATGGCGCGGCAGCACCAGCAGATCGGCGGCCTCCGCGGCCTCCTTCGCGGGGACACCGTGCCGTACGGCCGCGTCGCGGATCTCGTCCCGCTCGCGCCCCATCAGGTCGTCGAGGCCTACCGCGCCGAACACCTCGGCCCCCGAGAACGCCGCGGTCCCCAGTACATGATCGAAGTGCGGATGGCTCAGTGCGATATGCGTCACTCGGCGGCCGCCCAGCAGCGCCTGCGCCTGGGTGCGGAGCTCGGCGCCCTCACGGAGCGTCGAACCCGTGTCGTACATGAGGACACGGTCGTCGCCGGCGACCAATCCGACGGTCGCGTCCCAGACAGGCATCCGCCGGCGCCCCACCCCGTCGGCCAAGCGCTCCCAGCCGAACTCTTCCCAACTGACGTCCATACCGCGACGCTATCGGCAGGGACCAGCGGTGTCGCACGGTAGCGTGATCGGCCGCCCCTTGCAGAACGCCCTTGCTAGGGGCGTACCCGACAGCCGTACACTGGCTCGGGGGAGTGCTGGCACTCGAACGTATCGAGTGCCAGGCAGTACCACCAAGGAACCACGGCTGGAGGTGTGCGCGATGCTCAGCGAACGCAGACTCGAAGTGCTGCGCGCCATCGTCCAGGACTATGTCGGCACAGAGGAGCCCGTCGGCTCCAAGGCTCTCACCGAACGGCACAGGCTCGGTGTCTCCCCGGCTACTGTCCGTAACGACATGGCGGTGCTGGAAGAGGAAGGGTTCATCGCCCAGCCGCACACCAGCGCCGGCCGCATTCCGACGGACAAGGGCTACCGGCTCTTCGTCGACAAGCTGGCGGGCGTCAAGCCCCTGTCGTCGCCCGAGCGGCGCGCCATCCAGAACTTCCTGGACGGAGCCGTCGACCTGGACGACGTCGTGGGCCGTACGGTACGGCTGCTGGCGCAGCTGACCCGGCAGGTCGCCGTCGTCCAGTACCCCTCGCTGACCCGGTCCACGGTCCGGCATGTGGAACTCCTCTCCCTCGCGCCGGCCCGGCTGATGCTCGTGCTCATCACGGACACCGGACGGGTCGAGCAGCGCATGATCGACTGCCCCGCGCCGTTCGGCGAGACCGCGCTGGCGGACCTGCGGGCCCGGCTCAACAGCCGGGTCGTCGGGCGCCGCTTCGCGGATGTGCCGCAGCTGGTGCAGGAGCTGCCCGAGTCCTTCGAGCCGGAGGACCGCGGCACCGTCTCCACGGTGCTGGCGACCCTGCTCGAGACTCTGGTCGAGGAGACCGAGGAGCGGCTGGTGATCGGCGGCACCGCCAATCTCACCCGTTTCGGGCACGACTTCCCGCTGACCATCCGGCCGGTGCTGGAAGCGCTCGAGGAGCATGTGGTGCTCCTCAAGCTGCTCGGCGAGGCCAATGACTCGGGCATGGGCATGACCGTACGTATCGGTCATGAGAACGCCCACGAGGGCCTCAACTCCACTTCCGTGGTCGCGGTCGGCTACGGTTCGGGCGACGAGGCAGTTGCCAAACTCGGCGTGGTCGGACCGACCCGCATGGACTACCCCGGAACGATGGGAGCGGTACGCGCAGTGGCACGTTACGTCGGACAGATCCTGGCGGAGTCGTAAGTGGCCACGGACTACTACGCCGTACTCGGCGTACGCCGCGACGCATCGCAGGACGAGATCAAGAAGGCCTTCCGCCGGCTTGCGCGCGAACTCCACCCGGATGTGAATCCGGACCCGAAGACGCAGGAGCGCTTCAAGGAGATCAACGCCGCGTACGAGGTGTTGTCGGACCCGCAGAAGAAGCAGGTCTACGACCTCGGCGGAGACCCGTTGTCCCAGGCGGGCGGCGGAGGCGCGGGCGGATTCGGGGCCGGTGGCTTCGGCAACTTCTCCGACATCATGGACGCGTTCTTCGGTACGGCGTCGCAGCGGGGGCCCAGGTCGCGTACGCGACGGGGCCAGGATGCGATGATCCGGCTGGAGATCGATCTCAACGAAGCGGCCTTCGGCACGACCAAGGACATCCAGGTCGACACGGCTGTCGTCTGTACGACGTGCTCCGGTGAGGGCGCGGCGCCGGGGACCTCGGCGCAGACCTGCGACATGTGCCGCGGACGCGGTGAGGTCTCGCAGGTGACGCGGTCCTTCCTGGGTCAGGTCATGACCTCGCGGCCGTGCCCGCAGTGCCAGGGCTTCGGCACGGTCGTGCCGACGCCGTGCCCGGAGTGCGCCGGCGACGGCCGCATCCGCTCGCGCCGGACGCTGACCGTGAAGATCCCGGCGGGCGTCGACAACGGCACCCGCATCCAGCTCGCGGGCGAGGGCGAGGTCGGCCCGGGCGGCGGCCCGGCGGGTGACCTGTACGTCGAGATCCACGAGCTGCCGCACGCGGTCTTCCAGCGGCGCGGTGACGATCTGCACTGCACGGTGACGATCCCCATGACGGCGGCGGCGCTGGGCACGAAGTGCCCGCTGGAGACGCTCGACGGCATCGAGGAGATCGACATCCGCCCGGGCACACAGTCCGGCCAGTCGATCCCGCTGCACGGGCGTGGCATCACGCATCTGCGGGGCGGCGGCCGGGGCGACCTGATCGTGCACGTCGAGGTGATGACGCCGTCGAAGCTGGACGCGGACCAGGAACGGCTGCTGCGGGATCTGGCGAAGCTGCGCGGCGAGGAGCGGCCGACGGGGCAGTTCCAGCCGGGGCAGCAGGGATTGTTCTCCCGCCTGAAGGACGCGTTCAACGGGCGGTAGCCGTTGGGGCGGGAGTGCGGGTTGCCCGTTTCCGGAGTCTGCCCCGGCTCCCGCGCCTCGATCGTCGGCGAGGCTGGTGTCGGGGCTCCGCCCCGGACTCCGCGCCTCGATCGTCGGCCGGGCGGAACCTTCCGCCCGGCGGGGCTGAACCTTCCGGCCGGTGGGCTGGATTTCCGCCCGGCGGGCGGAATCTCAACCCGTCCGGCGATTGAGGACACGCCCGGGGGGGCGTACAAGGGTCCGGGGGCTCGCCCCCACACCACGCGGCGGGGCCGCAGATCGACACAGCGGGAAGGCGCGGGCAGGGGAATGGCCCGCCCCCGCACCCCCGCCGGCCGCGGAACACCCGATTCGGCCGCGCGCGGCCAACATGGCACCATGCCTGCATGTCCTCCGCACTGACCGATCTCTGCCGGTATCCGATCGTGCAGGCCCCCATGGCGGGCGGCGCCTCCTGTCCGCAGCTCGCCGCCTCCGTCTCCGATGCCGGCGGGCTCGGCTTCCTCGCCGCCGGATACAAGACCGCGGACGGCATGTACCAGGAGGTCAAACAGATCCGCGGGCTCACCGGTCAGCCCTTCGGCGTCAATCTCTTCATGCCGCAGCCCACCACCGCCGACCCCGCCGCCGTCGATGTCTACCGGCAGCAGCTCGCCGGTGAGGCCGCCTGGTACGAGACACCTCTCGGCGACCCCGACAGCGGACGGGACGACGGGTACGAGGCCAAGCTCGCCATCCTCCTCGACGACCCCGTGCCGGTGGTCTCCTTCACCTTCGGCTGCCCGACCCGCGATGTGCTCGACTCCTTCGCGAAGGCCGGGACCTTCACCGTGGTCACCGTCACCACGCCCGAGGAGGCGCAGGCCGCGCAGTGGGCCGGTGCCGACGCCGTGTGTGTACAGGGCATCGAGGCCGGCGGCCACCAGGGCACGCACCGGGACGACCCCGCCGCCGACGGCTCGGGGATCGGGCTGCTCTCGCTCATCGGGCTGGTCCGCGAGACCGTGCAGCTGCCGGTCATCGCCGCCGGCGGACTGATGCGCGGCGGCCAGATCGCCGCCGTGCTCGCGGCAGGTGCGAGCGCCGCGCAGCTCGGGACCGCGTTCCTGGTCTGTCCCGAGTCCGGCGCCAATGTGCTGCACAAGCAGGCCATGACCAATCCGTTGTTCGTCCGCACCGAACTCACCCGTGCCTTCTCCGGGCGGCCCGCCCGTGGCCTCGTCAACCGCTTCATGCGGGAGCACGGTCCGTACGCCCCCGCCGCCTATCCCCAGGTGCACCATCTGACGAGCGGCCTGCGCAAGGCCGCCGCCAAGGCGGGAGACCCGCAGGGCATGGCCCTCTGGGCCGGACAGGGCCACCGGATGGCGCGCGAACTGCCCGCCGGTCAGCTCGTCGATGTGCTCGCCGCCGAACTCGACTCCGCACGGGCCGCGCTGGCGCTGGGCGGTGCGTGATGACCGCCCCCGTATTCGTCGTCGACTCGCTGGACGGCGTGGGTCCTGGTGCGGTCCTCACGCTGGACGGGCCCGAGGGACGGCACGCCGTCTCCGTACGCAGGCTGCAGTCCGGTGAGGGCATCGTGCTCACCGACGGGCGAGGACGCGGCGCGGCCGGTGTCGTCCTGCGGACGGAGGGCAAGGACCGGCTGATCGTCGAGCCGTTCGAGTTCCCGACGGAGCCCGAACCCACGCCTCGTATCACCGTCGTCCAGGCCCTGCCCAAGGGCGACCGCGGCGAACTCGCGGTAGAGACCATGACGGAGACCGGTGTGGACGCCGTGGTGCCGTGGGCCGCCGCCCGCTGCATCACGCAGTGGCGGGGAGAGCGGGGCGGCAAGGCCCTCGCCAAGTGGCGGGCCACGGCGCGCGAGGCGGGCAAGCAGTCGCGCAGGCTGCGCTTCCCGGAGATCGCGGACGCCGCAACGACCAAGCAGGTTGCCTCACTTCTGGCCGAAGCCGACTTCGCGGCGGTGCTGCACGAGGAGGGCGCCGAGCCGCTGGCCACCGCGGAACTGCCCGCGGATGGCTCGATCGTGCTGGTCGTCGGGCCCGAAGGGGGCGTGTCGCCGGAGGAGTTGGCGGCATTTGCCGAGGCGGGCGCGAAGCCGTACCGGCTCGGGCGCAGCGTGCTGCGCACGTCGACGGCGGGCACGGCGGCCACTGCGCTGCTGCTGGGCCGCACCGGCCGCTGGTCCTGAAGCGGCCCTTTCACGTCCTAGCCCTTCTCGTTCGCCACCACCGCGTCGAACAGCGGCCAGCCGTCGACCTCGGTCGTCCCGGCCGCGGTGGGCAGCAGCCCGCGCACTGTCGCCTCGTCGAGGAGCCGCCGCGCCGACCCCGGCTCGTAGAGGTTCAGCCAGTTCTGCTCGGTGTCGCCCACCGAGCCCGATTCCCAGTAGCCGTCGGCGACGACCCGGCCCGGGCCCGCCCGGAAGGCGAGCTCCAGGCGCGCCGTCGTGCCCTCGCGCCGCAGTGAGAGCGTGGTGCGGCAGTCCGGGCAACGCCCGTCGGTGCGCGCGTGCTTGTGACGGACCGACCACATGTAGACGGTGTTCTCGTCGACGACGAGCCGGCGCGTCCGGATCAGCTTCCTGGCCATTCCATGACCGTACGGGGTAAAGGTGGCCGCAACCACTCTTTTCCTTCAGGGCACTCGGTGACACTCTGCCCTCATGCGGGGCTTGAGACGAATACGACACCGGCGCATCCTTGCCGCAATCGGCGTTGTTGGTACGGCAGTTGTGTGTGTTGCGGCCTGTGAACCGGCGTCGGGCGGCGGGCTGAGTTCCGTCGCCGTCGCAGTCACCACCGACAAGACCGGCACCAGCACCCTCGAGCGACTGGGCTTCGACGTACGGTGGCTCAGCTGTACGGCGACAATGGGCGGCGGCCCGAAGACGGCCGGCACGGCGTCCGCCTCGCCCTCCGCCCGTAGCGTGGCAACCGTCGACTGCCAGGGCGAGACCAATACCGGCCAGGGCATCACGCTCAAGGGCAAGGTCACGGAGGAGCGCTCGGGAAAGTGCGTACGCGGCGATCTCATCGCCAAGGTCGACGGCAAGGTCGTCTTCGAGGCCAGCGTCCTCGGCAACTGCGCAGGCACGCCGACCCGCACGCCCACTCGCACCCCCGAGACCCACCGCCCGGGCGACCCGCCGGGGCCTACCGTCACCGTCACGGTCACCGTGACCGCGACACCCGACCCGGCCAAGTGATCGGAAAGCCGTGACCGGGCGGCGGCAGGCTGCCTAGGGTGACGGTGTGACGCACCCTGCCTACCTCCGGTATCCGCATGTCCACGGCGAGTTGATCGCCTTCACCGCAGAGGACGACGTCTGGGTCGCGCCGCTCGACGGCGGCCGGGCGTGGCGCGTCAGCGCCGACAACGTGCCGGTGGACCATCCAAGGATCTCGCCCGACGGCACGCACATAGCCTGGTCCTCACGCCGTGACGGCGCACCCGAGGTGCATCTCGCGCCCGTCGACGGCGGTCCTACGGACCGGCTGACGCACTGGGGCAGCGGGAAGACGTCCGTACGCGGCTGGACGCCGGACGGCGAGGTCCTGGCGATCAGTACGTACGGCCAGGCCTCGCTGCGCCGCAGCTGGGCGCGGGCCGTGCCGCTCGACGGCGGGCCCGCCACCGTGCTGCCGTACGGGCCGGTCGGTGATGTGGCGTTCGGTCCCCATACGCTGCTGCTCTCGGCCACCATGGGGCGGGAGGCCGCCGCCTGGAAGCGCTACCGGGGCGGTACCGCGGGCAAGTTGTGGATCGACCGGGCGGGCGACGGGGAATTCGTACGCCTCCACGAGGAGCTCGACGGGAATGTCGAGTATCCGCTGTGGGTGGGGGAGCGCGTCGCCTTCCTCTGCGACCACGAAGGCGTCGGTGCCGTCTATTCGTCTCTGCCGGACGGTTCGGACCTGCGCCGCCACACCGGGATCGACGGTTACTACGCCCGCCATGCCGCCACCGACGGCACTCGGGTGGTGTACGCCGCCGCCGGTGAACTGTGGATCCTCGACGACCTCGAGAGCGACGGGCCCCGCCGGCTCGACATCCGCCTCGGCGGCCAGCGCACCGATCTGCGGCCGCGCCCCGTCAAGGCCGACCGCCATCTCGGCACCGCGGCCCCCGATCACACCGGACGCGGCAGCGCGGTGGAAATCCGCGGCGGTGTCCACTGGGTCACCCACCGCGAAGGCCCCGCGCGGGCGCTTGCCGTGGAGGCCGGCGTACGAGCCAGACTGCCGCGCACCTTCCGGGTCGACGGTGAGGAGCATGTGGTCTGGGTGACGGACGCCGAGGGTGACGACGCCCTCGAGTTCGCACCGGCCGTCGGCCCGGCGCCCGGGGCGACGCCGCGCAGGCTGGGCGCGGGCCGGCTCGGCCGCGTACTGAGTCTCGCCGTCGCACCCGACGGCAGCCGTGCCGCGGTCGCCTCGCACGACGGCCGGGTACTGCTCGTCGAGCGGGAGAGCGGCGAGGTCCGCGATGTCGACCGCAGCGAGCACGGCGACGCCACCGGCCTGGTCTTCTCGCCCGACTCGGGCTGGCTCGCCTGGTCGCATCCAGGACCGTCCCCGCTGCGGCAGCTCAAGCTCGCCAACACCGCGGATCTGTCCGTTTCCGAGGCGACCCCGCTGCGCTTCCGCGACTTCCAGCCCGCGTTCACGCTCGACGGCAAGCACCTCGCTTTCCTCTCCGAGCGCGCCTTCGACCCGGTCTACGACACGCATGTCTTCGATCTGGCCTTCGTCGGCGGCTGCCGCCCGCATCTGATCACGCTGGCCGCCACGACCCCGTCGCCGTTCGGGCCGCAGCGCCACGGCCGGGCCTTCGAGGCCGACAAGGACGACCGTGGCAGGGACCAGCGGCAGGACGGTGAGGAGAGCGGCGCCCCCGTCACCCGTATCGATCTCGACGGACTCGCCGACCGGATCGTGCCCTTCCCCGTCGAGGCGGGCCGATACTCCACGCTGCGTGCCGCCAAGGACGGACTGCTGTGGCTGAGTCATCCGATGCGTGGTGTCCTGGGCGCCACCAGGGCCACACCCGAAGACCCTGGGCCGAAGACCGCTCTGGAACGGTACGACCTGGTCCAGCAGCGCATCGAGGAACTCGTCCCGGACGCCACGAGCTTCGACGTCAGCGGTGACGGCAAGCGGGTGCTGCTGTACGCGGACGGCAAGCTGAGGGTCGTACCGAGCGACCGCAGGCCCTCGCGCGACGAGGACAGCGACACCAATATCACCGTCGATCTCGCCCGCGTACGCAGCAGTGTCGATCCGGCCGCGGAATGGCGGCAGATGTACGACGAGGCCGGGCGGCTGATGCGCGACAACTTCTGGCGCGCGGACCTCGGCGGTGTCGACTGGGACGGCGTACTGGAGCGGTACCGTCCGGTCCTCTCCCGGCTCGCCACCCACGACGATCTGATGGACCTGCTCTGGGAGGTGCAAGGCGAACTGGGCACTTCGCACGCCTATGTCACGCCCCGGGTCGGCTATGGCAGTGCCTCGGCGCGGCAGGGGCTGCTGGGTGCCGACATCTCCCGTTCCGCGGACGGTAGTTGGCGCGTCGACCGGGTCCTGCCGTCCGAGACCTCCGACCCGCAGGCCCACTCACCGCTCGCCGCGCCCGGCGTCGCGGTGCGGGCCGGGGACGCGATTCTCGCGGTCGACGGAAGGCCGGTGGACGAGGTGACCGGGCCGGGGCCGCTGCTGGTCGGCGCCGCGGGCAAGGCCGTCGAGCTCACCATCTCCCCGGCGGGCGGCGGCGATCCGCGGCACGCGGTGGTCGTCCCGCTCGCGGACGAGGAGCCGCTGCGGTACCACGCCTGGGTCGCCGACCGGCGCGCGTACGTCCATGAGCGGTCCGGGGGCCGGCTGGGCTATCTGCATGTGCCGGACATGCAGGCGCCGGGCTGGGCCCAGATCCACCGCGATCTGCGGGTCGAGGTCGCGAAGGAGGGCCTCGTGGTGGACGTCCGGGAGAACCGGGGCGGCCACACGTCGCAGCTCGTGGTGGAGAAGCTGGCGCGGCGCATCGTGGGCTGGGACCTGCCGCGCGGCATGCAGCCGCTGAGCTACCCGCAGGACGCGCCGCGCGGACCTGTGGTGGCGGTGGCGAACGAGTTCTCGGGCTCGGACGGCGACATCGTCAACGCGGCGATCAAGGCGCTGGGCATCGGCCCCGTCGTGGGCACGCGGACCTGGGGCGGCGTGGTCGGCATCGACAGCCGGTACTCCCTGGTCGACGGCACGCTCGTCACTCAGCCGAAGTACGCCTTCTGGCTGGAGGGTTACGAGTGGGGCGTGGAGAACCACGGCGTGGACCCGGACGTGGAGGTCGTCATGACGCCGCAGGACCACGCGGCGGGCCGTGACCCGCAGCTGGACGAGGCGGTACGGATGGCGCTGGCGGTGCTGTCGGAGAACCCGGCGAAGTCGGCGCCGAGCCTGCCGCAGGCGTAGAGCCGGCGGTGGCACTTCGGCGGTCGCGCCGGTGCGCGACCGCCGGTTCGCCCCGTCGTCGGCGCGGGCTGTCGTGCGTGCCGGCCGTCGTCATGCCGGCTGTCGTCCGTGCCGGCTGTCGTCGGCGCGGACGCAAGGGCGCCCGGCACACCTGACCCGCCACGGCGGGCTTGTCCGACGCGGGCTATACGATGCCGTGGGTACCGACCACACGCGAGGAGGACCCGGTCATGGCGGGAGAACCGCAGGCTGACTGCCTGTTCTGCAAGATTGTCGCGGGGGAGGTGCCGGCCACCGTCGTGCGGGAGACGGAGACCGTCGTCGCCTTTCGCGACATCAACCCCCAGGCCCCGACGCACATCCTGGTCATCCCCAAGGCGCACTACCGCGACGCCGCCACCCTCTCCGCCGCGGCCCCACAGCTCGCCGCCGATGTGCTGCGTGAGGCGGGTGTGGTCGCCGGTGAGGAGAAGATCGACGGGGCCGGATACCGCGTCGTCTTCAACACCGGCTCGGGCGCGGGCCAGACCGTCTTCCACGCGCACGCGCATCTGCTGGGCGGCCGCGGCCTCGAGTGGCCTCCCGGGTAGCGGGTAAACCGACTTGTCCGTACGTGAATTGGTGGTGCTCGGCACCGCCAGCCAGGTCCCCACCCGGCACCGCAACCACAACGGCTATCTGCTGCGCTGGGACGGCGAGGGCATCCTCTTCGACCCCGGCGAGGGCACCCAGCGCCAGATGCTGCGCGCCGGTGTCGCCGCGCACGACATCAACCGGATCTGTATCACCCACTTCCACGGCGACCACTCGCTCGGGCTCGCCGGAGTGATCCAGCGGATCAACCTCGACCGGGTGCCGCACCGGGTCAGCGCGCACTACCCGGCCAGTGGACAGCGCTTCTTCGAACGGCTGCGGTACGCCACGGCCTACCGCGAGACGGTGGCGCTGGAGCAGGAGCCCGTGGGCGGCGACGGTGCCGTACTGGCCACGACCGAGGCGTACACCCTCGACGCCCACCGGCTATCGCATCCCGTCGAGTCGTACGGCTACCGGATCACTGAGCCCGACGGCCGCCGGATGCTGCCCGAGAAGCTGGCCGCGCACGGCATCAAGGGCCCGGGCGTCGGCCGGCTGCAACGTGAGGGTGTGCTCGACGGCGTCACCCTCGACGACGTGAGCGAGGTCCGCAGGGGCCAGCGCTTCGCCTTCGTCATGGACACCAGGCTCTGTGACGGCGTGCACGCGCTCGCCGAGGGCTGCGACATGCTCGTCATCGAGTCCACCTTTCTTGACGAGGACGAGCAACTTGCCTCGGACCACGGGCACTTGACTGCCGGTCAGGCGGCCAGCGTGGCGCGCGACGCTGGCGTGCGGCACCTCGTGCTGACACATTTCTCGCAGCGCTACAGCGACCCGTACGAGTTCGAGCGCCAGGCCAGAGCCGTCGGTTACGAGGGTGAGCTGACGGTTGCCCAGGACCTGTGGCGGATCCCCGTGCCCAAACGGAGCTGAGCACGAATCGGCCTAAGATGGGGCAATGCCCCTCCCCAAAGCCGAACTGCACCTGCACATCGAAGGCACCCTCGAGCCCGAGCTCGCCTTCGCGCTCGCCGCGCGCAACGGCGTCGTACTGCCGTACAAGGACACCGAAGAGCTGCGCCGCGCCTACCTCTTCCAGGACCTGCAGTCCTTCCTCGATCTGTACTACGAGCTGATGGCCGTACTGCACACCGAGGACGACTTCGCCGAACTCGCCGACGCGTATCTGGCGCGGGTCGCCGGGCAGGGCGTGCGCCACGCGGAGATCTTCTTCGACCCGCAGGCGCACACCGCCCGTGGTGTCCCGATCGGCACGGTGATCGACGGGCTGGCCCGGGCGCTCGACGGCAGCCAGCAGCGACACGGCATCTCCACCCGGCTGATCATGTGCTTCCTGCGGGACGAGTCCGCCGAGTCGGCGATGGCGACGCTCGACGCCGCGAAGCCGCATCTGCACCGGATCGCGGCGGTGGGTCTGGACTCGGCGGAGGCCGGGCATCCGCCGTCGAAGTTCCGCGAGGTGTACGCGGCGGCGGACGCGCTCGGGCTGCGCAAGGTGGCGCATGCGGGCGAGGAGGGCCCGCCAGAGTACATCAGAGAGGCCTTGGACGTGCTGGGAGTCGAGCGCATCGACCACGGGCTGCGCTGCATGGAGGATCCGGAGCTGGTCGACCGGCTCGTACGGGAGCGGGTTCCGCTGACGCTCTGCCCGCTGTCGAACGTACGGCTGCGGGCCGTCGACGTCCTTGAGGAGCACCCGCTGGCACGGATGATGGAGGCGGGGCTGCTGTGCACCGTCAACTCCGACGACCCCGCGTACTTCGGCGGCTATGTCGGCGACACCTTCCACGCGGTGCACGAGGCGCTGGGGCTCACCGAGGACCAGCTGCGTGAGCTGGCCCGCAATTCGTTCCTGGCGTCCTTCCTGGACGACGACGAGGCGCGGCGGGCGCGGCTGATCGCCGAGGTCGAGGCGTACGACTTCGCCGCCGGACGCCCCGACTAGCGCGGGCCGGGTCACCCGGGGACCGCGCCCCCGGTACCGAAGGCCTTTCGGGCGGGTCTTCGATCGCCGGAGGGGGTGAGTATTCAGCCCCTCCGGCGATTCGGCGCCGCCGGCTCGATCTTCGTGCGGACCGCCCTCATCACCGCCACGATCCGCCGCTCGTGCTCGCGGAGCCGGGCGGGGCGGTCGCCGCGCTCCGCGAGCGCTTCGAGCAGGTCGACGGTGCGACCCGCCGACTTCACCTCGCGCACACCGCCGGACCGCGGCGCCGGTTCTGCTCCCGGCTCCGGACTCGATCCCGGCTCCGGCTCCGGCTGCGAATCCGTCTCCGACATGCGCCGTTCGTATTCCGCGCGCCCATTGACGATCCCTGTTCGCGTATCTAATCTCCATTCTCATTCATGTACGACATCTACATAGAGAGACAGCATGGCGCAGGGCACGGAAGTGGAAGGCCGCGCGGAGGAGGACGCCGAACCCGGCCCCGACGACCTCGCGGCCCTCGAAGCACTGCCGGCATACGGACCCGACCTGGTAGGAGCCACCGCATGAACGCGCGCAGCGACCTGACGATCACCGATGTGCGGCTCACTCCGATCCTCGTCGCCGACCCGCCGCTGCTCAACACACAGGGGGTGCATCAGCCGTACACCCCGCGCCTGATCGTCGAGGTGGTCACGGCAGGCGGCGTCACCGGCGTCGGCGAGACCTACGGCGACTCCAAGTACCTCGCCCTGGCAACGCCGTTGGCGGAAGTGCTTCCCGGCTGCCAGGTCGGCGATGTGAACGGGCTGCATCAGCTCGCGGTCCTGGTCTGCGGCGACTCGCCGGAGGCCACCGGCGCGGACGCCGTCGACGCAGGCGGTCTTCGCGGTGTGCAGACCGCCGACAAGCTGCGGCTCTCCATCGTCTCCGCCTTCGAGGTCGCCTGCCTCGACGCCCTCGGCAAGGCCCTCCGTCTGCCCGTGCACGCACTGCTCGGCGGCAAGGTGCGCGACGCCGTCGACTACAGCGCGTACCTGTTCTACCGATGGTCCGAACACCCCCGCGGGGCCGGGGAGTTTGACGACTGGGGCGCGGCCGTGGACCCGGCGGGGATCGTCGCGCAGGCCCGGCGCTTCGCCCGCGACCACGGCTTCGCCTCCTTCAAGCTCAAGGGCGGCGTCTTCGCGCCCGGCGAGGAGATCGCGGCGGTCCGCGCGCTGGCGGAGGCGTTCCCCGGGCAGCCGCTGCGGCTCGACCCCAACGGCGCCTGGTCCGTGGAGACGTCGCTGCAGGTCGCCGAGGAGCTCGCAGACGTACTGGAGTACCTGGAGGACCCGGCGAGCACGACGGCCCGGATGGCCGAGGTCGCGGCCGGCACCGATGTTCCGCTCGCGACGAACATGTGCGTGACGACCTTCGCCGAGATCCCGGAGGCCTTCGCGCGCGGCGCCGTTCAGGTCGTCCTCTGCGACCACCACTACTGGGGCGGGCTGCGCAACACCCGGGAACTGGCCGCGATCTGCCGGACGTACGGGGTCGGCCTGTCCATGCACTCCAACACCCACCTCGGTATCAGCCTCGCCGCGATGACCCAGGTCGCCGCGGTCGTTCCCAACCTGGACTACGCCTGCGACAGCCACTACCCGTGGCAGACCGAGGACGTCATCACCAAGCGCCTCGAGTTCAAGAACGGCCGCCTCGCCGTATCCGACCTGCCCGGCCTCGGTGTCGAACTGGACCGCGAGCGGCTGGCACTCCTGCACCGGCGCTGGCTCGACGACGACGGCACGATGCGCGAACGCGACGACGCCGCGGCGATGCGGGTGGCCGAGCCCGGCTGGGCCGCGCCGCCCGTCCCCCGTTGGTAGCAAATCCTCCGGGAAGCGGAGACGTACATCCGGAGTCGCACACGCGGCCCGTACGGCGATCGAGGGCAGAATCGGGAAGGGCGGGCCGGGGCAGCTTCCTCCGTCCCGGCCCCCACCCGTCCCCGCCCCGATCAGGCAGACTGGCTTGATCTGCACCACGTACCGGGAGCGGCACGGTGACCATTGGACACGGAGAACATCCGCACCACGCTGCCCCCTGCCTGGACCCGCTCGCGGCGCTCCGGAGACCGGCCGATCCGGCCTGCGACGTCTACCTCACCGGCAGCGTCTTCCTCGACATCATCTTCACCGGCCTCGACTCCGCACCCGTCCGCGGCACCGAGTCGTGGGCCCGTGGCATGGGCTCAAGCCCAGGCGGTGTCGCCAATATGGCGACCGCCCTGGCCCGGCTCGGGCTGCGTACCTCCCTCGCCGCCGCGTTCGGGGACGACCACTACGGCGAGTACTGCTGGGACGCCCTCGAGCACGGCGAGGGCATCGACCTCTCGCTCTCCCGTACCGTGCCCGGCTGGCACTCGCCCGTCACCGTCTCCATGGCGTACGAGGACGAGCGCACGATGGTCTCCCACGGGCACGAGGCCCCGCCGCCCGCGCCCGAGTGCCCGCCGCCCGCCAGGGCCGCCATCGCCTCTCTCACACCCGGTCGCGACGAGTGGATCGCCCAGGCCGCGCGCGAGGGCACCCGCGTCTTCGCCGACGTGGGCTGGGACGAGAGCGGCCGCTGGGACCCGGACGACCTCGCCGACCTGGAGCACTGCGAGGCCTTCCTGCCCAATGCCGAGGAGGCGATGCGGTACACCCGCACCGACTGCCCCCGCGCCGCCGCCCAGGCCCTGACCGAGCGGGTTCCGCTCGCCGTCGTCACTCTCGGCGCGGAGGGCGCGTACGCCGTGGACGGCGCGACCGGCGAGAGCGCCCAGGTCCCCGCCATCGCCGTGGAGGCGCTCGACCCGACCGGTGCCGGCGACGTATTCGTGGCCGGTTTTGTCACCGGTACGCTCGCGGGCTGGCCGCTCGCCGACCGTCTCGCCTTCGCCGGGCTGACCGCCGCCCTGTCGGTGCAGGAGTTCGGCGGCTCGCTCTCCGCCCCGGGCTGGTCCGAGATCGCCGCGTGGTGGCAGTACGTCCAGGGCTGTGACGACCAGGACCCGACGGCCCTGCGCCGGTACGCGTTCCTGGAGGCGCTGCTGCCCGCGCCCACCCGGCCCTGGCCGCTGCGCCGGGCCGTACCGACGATCGGTTTCGGCCGCTCCGTCTGAAGCTCCGCCCCAGGCCTCCGCCTGAAGGTCCGGCCCCACGCCTCCGCCGGAAGCTCCAGCCCGGAGTCTCCGCCGGAAGCTGACCTTCCGCAACGCCTCCGGAAAAGCCCTCGGCCTTGTCAGTGTCAAGTCGTACGCTTGGTGTTCCAGAGGTTGTCGAGCAGCGAGAACCCTGCAACGGGAGGTATGTGCAGGCCACAGAGCCGGCCCATGACTCAGACACCTAACGCCCAGACCCGCCCCCCACGCCCCGGGGGCGTAGGGGGACCCGCAGCGCCCGGGGAGGCGCGAGCCCACTTCACCGTCCCCGCCAAGCATCCGATGGTGACGGTCCTGGGCTCGGGTGACGCCCTGCTTCGCGTGATCGAGAAGGCCTTCCCGGCGGCCGATATCCATGTCCGGGGCAACCAGGTGAGCGCGGTCGGTGACGCCGTGGAAGTCGCCCTGATCCAGCGCTTGTTCGACGAGATGATGCTGGTGCTCCGCACCGGGCAGCCGATGACGGAGGACGCAGTGGAACGCTCGATC
The DNA here is from genome assembly GCF_035918095.1 of Streptomyces sp. NBC_01750. Classification (NCBI taxonomy): domain Bacteria; kingdom Bacillati; phylum Actinomycetota; class Actinomycetes; order Kitasatosporales; family Streptomycetaceae; genus Streptomyces; species Streptomyces sp. NBC_01750. The sequence goes on along the minus strand of NZ_CP109137.1, from coordinate 2,986,369 downwards.
GCCATGCTCAGGGCAGTCGAAGACGGCAACGGCGAGGTCGAGACCCCGGCCGAGGTGCTCACCCAGAACATCCTCTCCAGCCGCGGCCGGACCATCCGCCCCAAGACCCTCAACCAGAAGCGGTACGTCGACGCGATCGACAAGCACACGGTTGTGTTCGGCATCGGCCCCGCCGGTACCGGCAAGACGTATCTCGCCATGGCCAAGGCGGTCCAGGCCCTGCAGTCCAAGCAGGTCAACCGCATCATCCTGACGCGTCCCGCGGTGGAGGCCGGGGAGCGTCTCGGCTTCCTGCCCGGCACGCTCTACGAGAAGATCGACCCGTATCTGCGGCCGCTGTACGACGCGCTGCACGACATGCTCGACCCCGACTCGATCCCGCGGCTGATGGCGGCGGGCACGATCGAGGTCGCGCCGCTGGCGTACATGCGCGGCCGTACGCTCAACGACGCGTTCATCATCCTCGACGAGGCGCAGAACACCAGCGCCGAGCAGATGAAGATGTTCCTGACCCGGCTCGGCTTCGATTCGAAGATCGTCATCACCGGTGACGTCACCCAGGTCGACCTGCCGAACGGCACCAAGAGCGGACTGCGCCAGGTCCAGCACATCCTGGACGGTGTCGAGGACGTCCACTTCTCCCGGCTCACCAGCCAGGATGTCGTACGGCACAAGCTCGTCGGCCGTATCGTCGACGCGTACGAGAAGTACGACGGCCAAAACGGGCACCCGAACGGGAAGTAGTAACAGCGCACCATGTCGATCGACGTCAACAACGAGTCCGGAACCGAGGTCGACGAGCTGGCGATCCTCGATGTCGCCCGCTACGCGCTCGCGCGGATGCGAATCCACCCGCTCTCCGAGCTCTCGGTGATCGTCGTGGACGCCGAAGCCATGGAGCAGTTGCACATCCAGTGGATGGATCTGCCCGGTCCGACCGATGTCATGTCCTTCCCGATGGACGAGTTGCGTCCGCCGGTCAAGGACGACGAGGAGCCCCCGCAGGGGCTCCTCGGTGACATCGTGCTCTGCCCCGAAGTCGCCAAGAAGCAGGGCGAAGAGGCCCCGACACAGCACTCCATGGACGAGGAGCTCCAGCTCCTTGCCGTCCATGGAGTGCTGCATCTGCTGGGCTACGACCATGAGGAGCCGGACGAGAAGACCGAGATGTTCGGTCTGCAGGCCGCGATCATCGACGGCTGGCGGGCGGAGAAGGGCCACACCGGTCCGTCCCCGGCGCCGACCGTCTCATGACCGGTCAACTGATCTTCGGTGCGATTCTGCTGGTCGTCGTCGCCTGGCTGGCGGCGTGCGCGGAGGCGGGCCTGGCGCGTGTCTCCAGTTTCCGTGCCGCCGAGGCCATGCGGTCCGGGCGGCGCGGCGCGGAGAAACTGGCGCAGGTCGCCGCCGACCCGACCCGGTACCTCAATGTCGCCCTGCTGGTGCGGGTGTCCTGCGAGATGGCGGCCGGGGTGCTCGTCACCTATGCCTGCCTCGAGGAGTTCAAGGAGACCTGGACGGCGCTGGTCGTCGCCATCGTCGTGATGGTGCTCGTCTCGTATGTCGCGGTGGGCGTCTCACCGCGCACCATCGGCCGCCAGCACCCGCTGAACACCGCCACGGCTGCCGCGTACGTCCTGCTCCCGCTGGCCCGCATCATGGGCCCGATCCCGCAGCTGCTGATCCTGCTCGGCAACGCGTTCACGCCCGGGAAGGGTTTCCGCAAGGGCCCGTTCGCGAGCGAGGCGGAGCTTCGGGCGATGGTCGACCTCGCCGAGCAGGAGTCGCTGATCGAGGACGACGAGCGCCGCATGGTGCACTCCGTCTTCGAGCTCGGCGACACCCTCGTACGCGAGGTGATGGTCCCCAGGACCGACTTGATCTGCATCGAGCGGTACAAGACGATCCGGCAGGCGCTGACCCTGGCGCTGCGCTCCGGCTTCTCGCGCATCCCCGTCACCGGGGAGAACGAGGACGACATAGTCGGCATCGTGTATCTGAAGGACCTGGTCCGCAAGACACACATCAACCGCGACTCGGAGTCCGATCTGGTCTCCACGACGATGCGGCCGGCCGTGTTCGTCCCCGACACCAAGAACGCCGGAGATCTGCTGCGCGAGATGCAGCAGAAGCGCAATCACGTGGCCGTCGTCATCGACGAGTACGGCGGCACGGCCGGGATCGTCACGATCGAGGACATCCTCGAGGAGATCGTCGGCGAGATCACCGACGAGTACGACCGTGAGCTGCCGCAGGTCGAGGAGTTGGGCCAGGGCCGCTTCCGGGTCACCGCCCGCCTCGACATCGACGATCTCGGCGAGCTGTACGGACTCGACGAGTTCGACGACGAGGATGTGGAGACCGTCGGCGGACTGCTGGCGAAGGCCCTGGGACGGGTGCCGATCGCGGGCGCGTCCGCGGTGGTCGACCTGCCGGACGGGCGGGCGCTGCGGCTGACCGCGGAGTCCCCGGCCGGCCGCCGGAACAAAATCGTCACGGTGCTGGCGGAGCCGGTGCCGGGGAAGCCCGAGGGGGACGCAGCGACATGAAGGCGCAGGAACTGAGGGCGTTCTGCCTCGAATTCAACGCGGCGGTCGAGGAGTTCCCGTTCGGGCCGGAGACCTCGGTCTTCAAGGTTCTGGGCAAACTCTTCGCGCTCAGCTCGCTGGCTGCCGAGCCGCTGAAGGTGAACCTCAAGTGCGAGCCGGAGATCGCGGTCCAACTGCGCGCCGACCACGAGGCGATCGCCCCCGGCTATCACATGAACAAGCGCCACTGGAACACGGTGACGGTCGACGAGCTCCCGGACCGGATGGTCCGGGAGCTGATCGAGGACTCGTACGACCTGGTGGTCGCGGGCCTGCCGCGGGCGGACCGCCTCCGCCTGGACCGCGCCTGACCCGGGCCGCCTTCCCTTAACCGGGACCCCAAGGGGACCCCACCGGGGCTCCGCCCGGACCCCGCGCCTCAAACGCCGGCGAGGCTGACCGGTCAGCCCCGAGCCCTGCGCAGGCCCACCCCCACCAGGGCCGCCGCCGCCACGACAACCGCCGCGTCCACCGCCAGCACCGTACGGACCCCGTCGAACAGCGAGCCCTGCGTCGTCGCCAGCACACCCAGCAGCGGGATGCCGATGGTGATGCCCACCTGCTGCGTCGTGGTGACCAGGCCGGTCGCCAGGCCCTGCTCGTCGTCCGGAACCCCGGAGGTCACCGTCAGCCCGTAGGAGATGATCGCCCCGAGATGGCAGACGCTGGCCAGCGAGACGGCGACGGTCGCCAGCAGGGCGCCCGAGCCGGTGCCGATGCCGAGCAGCGCGGCGACGAACACGCCCTGGCCGAGCAGCGATACGACCAGCGTGCGGCGGGCGCCGATGCGGCCGATGAGCCTGGGCGCGTACGCACCGGCGAAGGCCGACAGCGCGCCCTGGACGCCGAAAACCAGACCGGTCCGGAAGGCGGAGAGTTCCAGCACTTCCTGGAGGTAGAGGGTGAGGACGAAGACGACCGTGCTCATCATCGAGAAGGTCACCAGACCGCCCAGATTCCCCCAGGCCACCGTCCGCCGCCTCAGCATCGGCAGTGAGACCAGCGGGGCGGCGGACCGGGACTCGACCAGTACGAACCCGACCAGCAGCGCGACACCGGCGAGCAGGGTCACCAGGACGTCCGCGCCGCCGAAGCCCCGCTCGGCCGCCGTGGACAGGGCGTAGATCACGGCGAGCAGCCCGCCGGTGACGGTGACCGCACCGGGCACGTCAAGACGCGGCCGCTCCGGGTGCCGGGACTCGGCCAGCAGACCGGGTGCCAGTACGAGGACGAGCAGCGCGGCGACGGCCAGCAGGCCCATCGTGGAGCGCCAGCCCAGGGTGTCCGTCAGTACGCCGCCCAGCACCATGCCGATGGTGAAGCCCAGTGACAGCAGCGTGCCGCTGATGCCCAGCGCCCGGTCGCGCTGCGGGCCTTCCGGGAAGGTGGTGGTGAGCAGCGACATTCCGGTCGGCACGATGGCGGCCGCGCCCAGACCCTGCAGGGCCCGGCCGGCCAGGAAGGATGCCGGGTCCCAGGCGAACGTCGCGAGCAGCGAGGCGGCGCCGAAGACGGCGAGACCGGTGAGAAACAGCTTGCGCCGCCCGTACAGGTCGGCGGTCCGGCCGAAGAGCAGCAGGAAGCCGCCGGAGGGCAGCGCGAAGGCGGTGACCGCCCACTGCAGCGCGGACCGGCTCATGCCCAGGTCCTCGCCGAGGACGGGCAGCGCCACATTGAGTACGGAGAAGTCGAGCGCGACCATGAACTGGGCGGCGCACAGGACGAGCAGGATCAGCTTGGCCCGGCCGGAGAGCTTGGGCGGCGCGGTCGCCGCGGGAGCGGGGGCGGAGGTGTCGATTGCCATGGGCAACACCCTCCGGCTCCAGGAATATCCGTGGGGAGCCGGTACTTATCCTGTTGGTCGCACCACCAGGCAGCCAGGCGTACGGACCAGGGGGAGTACGTGGCCACGACGGCCGAGCAGGATGTGATGAAGGCGCACCGCCTCGGCGAGCTGCGCGAGTTCCTGATGAGCAGGCGTGCCAGGGTCAGCCCGGCCGAGGCGGGCCTGCCGGACGGCGGGGCCCGCCGTCGTACGCCCGGACTCCGCCGTGAGGAGGTCGCGGTCCTCGCGGGCGTCGGTGTCTCCTGGTACCAGTGGCTGGAGCAGGGGCGGGACATCACCGTCTCACCGCAGGTCCTCGACTCGGTGGGCCGGGTGCTGCGGCTGAGCAGTGTCGAGCGCCGCCATCTGTACGTACTTGCGGGGCTCAACCCGCCCGCGCCGGAGGTGGATCCGGGCGACGCCGATATGTGCGCCGGGCTGCGGCGGCTGATCGACGCCTGGATGCCCTTCCCCGCGCACATCATGGACGCGTACTGGAACACGATCCTCTACAACGACGCGGCGGGGATGGTCCTCGGCATGCGCACCGGGCTCGTGCAGAACTGTCTGATCGCCTTCTTCACCGACCCCATCTACCGCTCGCGGGCCAGGAGCTGGGAGCGGAACGCGCCGTACGTCGTCGCGCAGTTCCGGGCCGCCTGCTCCGAGCGCCCCGACGACGAGGGCTTCCGGGCGGTGGTCGAGGAAGCGAAGGCGGCCAGCGAGGAGTTCACCGCGCTGTGGGAGCGGCGCGACATCGCGCCCGGCGGACAGGTCCGCAAGGAGCTGGAACACCCACTGGTCGGGGCGCTGTTCGTGGAGTCGACCCAGCTGAGGGTGCCGGCCAGGCCGGATCTGGCGATCGTGATGCATACGCCGCTGCCGGAAGCGGATACGGCGGCGAAGCTGGAGTGGCTGGCGAGCCCGGAGGGCAGACGCGGCTCGATGTATCCGGTGGCGGGCTGACCTCGGCGTATGTGTATCCTCTGCCCGTTACCGGGGAGGGGGGAAGCTCCCCATGAGCTTTTTTGGGACAGAACCAGGGGAGTACCACTTTCATGAGTACCCGTTTGCGCCGCGGCGTTGTCGCTGCTCTCACCGTCTCCGCGCTGTGCTTCACCGCGGCGGCCTGCGGCGGATCGTCCGACGACAAGAAGCCGGCCGCCGGCCAGGAGCAGTCCAAGGACAAGGCGAAGGGCGGGGACAAGGAGTCGCCGGCGCTCACGCCGCTGACCGCCGCGCAGATGAAGGCCGCGACCGTCGAGGTCAAGGACCTTCCCTCCGGCTGGAAGGCCGGCAAGGTCCCCGTCGACAACACCCCGGCCCCGAAGGCCGACAAGCCCGAGTGCCAGCCGCTCGCCGACCTGATGGGCGCCAAGGTCAAGGGCGCCACCAAGGGTGGAGACGTCGACTTCAAGCAGGCAGACGGCAAGACCGAGCTGAGCCAGCAGGTCCTCACGTTCGCCGGCGCGGGCGCCGCCGACTTCACCAAGGCCGTCGGCACGGCGCTGGACAGCTGCTCCACCGTCTCCTTCGAGATGGAGGGCGAGAAGACCGCCGTCAAGATCGAGAAGCTCGACGTTCCGAAGGTCGGCGAGGCATCGCACGCCTTCCAGATGTCCATCGAGTTCGCGCCCGGCATCGTGATCAAGGCCGATCTGCTGGTCGCGCACCAGGGCACCGGTGCCACCCGCGTCGCGTACATGAACGAGGGCGGCGCCACGGCGCAGAAGGACTTCGCGGATCTGGTCAAGCGGATCGGTGACAAGTTCGTCAAGGGCGTCCAGGGCTGAGCCCCGGCCACTCCGACCGGCCGCCCGGCTCCGTGCCGGGCGGCCGATCTATGCTCGAGCCATGACGCAGAGCACCGACCTCGATCCCGAGGACCGCAAGATCATCACGCTGGCGCGCAGCGCCCGGGCCCGCAACGGCGTGTCCGAGGGTGCTGCCGTACGGGACGAGACGGGGCGTACGTATGTCGCGGGGACCGTGGAGCTTGAGTCGCTGAAGCTCAGCGCGCTGCAGACCGCCGTCGCCATGGCCGTCGCCAGCGGCGCGAAGTCCCTCGAGGCCGCTGCCGTGGTCTCCGAGGCGGACGCCGCTGCCGAGGCGGACCGCGCCGCGGTACGTGACCTGGGCGGCCCCAAGACCCCGGTGCTGCTCGCCGGGCCCGACGGAACGCTCAAGTCCGCGGTGGCGGCGGGCTGATGCGCGGCGCTCCGAAACGAGCGCGACGTCAGCGGGTGTTCGCCTGGATCGCACTGGCGGGTGCCGGCACCGTCGGGGCCGGCAACCTCGTCGAGGGCGCCCTCACAGGAGCTGTGGAGGCGATGGATGTCTGGCCCTTCGCGGTGGTCGCCTTCGCCGCCGGCGAGCTGCTGAAGGGCTACGGACGCGAGCGCGCGGCGCGCACCGCTCAGGCGGTCGCGAGCGTGCTGCTGGCGTCGCTCTCGCTGTGGCTGGGCGGAGCCGCGGTACGGAGCCTGGCGCTCGGCCGTGGCGCCGATTGGCTCGATCTTGCGGTCGGTGTGCTCGGCACGCTGTACGTGGCTGTCCAGGCGGCGCTCATGGCCGACCGGTTCCGCAAGCGCCGGAGCGTCGCGGGCGTCTGACGTCACGGCCCGGGGAACGGGCCGCTGCTCCCCGCCGAGCCGGCGCCTCGTTCGCGGGCGGCGGGTGCGCTACGGCCCCATCACATGACAGCACCACTGTGACAGGAATCGGCGTCATCGATCCGGTGGTGCCGATTCCCCTTCCGGCCTGCGGAGACGCGGATCTTGACAGTATCTGATGGGTCATCAGATACCGCATTTCGATTCCATTGACTTCTTTCGGCAGTCCCACGTCAATGGCCCCCAGCATTCCTCAGAAGGGGGCAATCATGGCTACAGCCGCCCGAAGATCCGCCAACCGAAGATCCACCGACCGCAGGCGACGGTGGACCGCCGCACTGGGGTCCCTCGCCCTGGTCGCGGGCGCGGCATCGCTCGCCGCACCCGCGAACGCGATGGCCGCCGCTTCCGCACCGGTGGACTTCGCGACCCACTGCGTACCGCCGCCCATCGCCGGCATCCCGCCCATCGACGGCACCACGACCGCCGAGATCACCGTCGACAACGCCGCCCCCAAGGTGGGCGACACCGTCAAGGTCACGTACACGGTCACGAAGCCGGCCGCCAGCAACCCGGTCGACCTCGCGCTTCCGGCCGACATCATGACGCCCAGCGGCAAGGTCACCCTCGGCGGCGCCCAGGCCGGCAGCGTCACGGTCACCGGCCCCAAGAAGAACCCGCCCGTCCCGGGCAAGGGAGCGTTCCCGCCGTTCTCGATGACCGGCACCTTCACGGTCGCCGCGCCCGGCTCGATCACCCTCTCGCCCGGCGACTACAACATCCACACCAGCTACATCATGGAGCTGGACACCCCCTGTACGGTCATCAATCCGCCGGCGCCCGTCTCCCAGACGGTCGTCGCGACGGACGTACCGGGAGCCAACGAGCGCACCATCCAGCTCGCCACGGCCTCCGGCAAGCCCGGTGACCCGGTCACCGTCACCGGCGCGAAGTTCAGTCCGCTCGCCGACATCACCGTCGTCGGACGGGCCGGAGCGGCCGAGACAGCCGACAGGGCGGCCCTCAAGGCCGACGCCACGGGCGGCTTCACCGCGCAGCTCAAGGTCAACAACAAGGCGACCACCGGCATTGTCGCGTACGAAGGCAGTGCCTGGTCGGCGGAGAAGGGCGCCGGCCCGGCGGCGTACACCGTCATCGACGACACGCCTCTGCCCGGCAACAGCCAGAAGCTCAACGCCTCCGTCGCGGCAGGCACGTTGTCCATGTCCCAGGCGGGTGACACCGTCCAGATGTCGGCGGTCGACTTCGGCAAGGGCGGGGCAGCCACCGGCGATCTGAAGACGGTGACGGTCAAGGACTTCCGCGGCGGCCCCGCGGGCTGGTCCCTGACCGGCAAGGTCACCGACTTCACCGGGCCCGGCGGGAAGATCGACGCCGCCAGACTCGGCTGGACGCCGGCCTGCACCACCAAGCAGGGCAGTCCCAGCACCTGTGCGGCCGGCTCCGCCGGACCGGTCGGCAGCGCGGGCGCGACCCTCGCCTCCACGCCCAACGGGGCACTCACCGGAGGCGAGTTCACCGTGGACGCGAAGGTCTCACTGGACGTACCGGCGTACACCGCGCCCGGCGCGTACTCCGGCGTGCTGACCCTCACGCTCACCTAGGCGAACCGAGCCGAAGAAACACGAACGGCGGGCCGGGCGCGCACCCGGTCGGCCCGTCCGAACCTCCCCGGCACCGCTACGTCCCTGGGGGCTCCCCACATGCGCAAGCTGTACGTCATCCTGCTGCCGGTCCTGGTCGCGCTGCTGCACGGCGCGTACGGCAGCCCGGCTGCCCACGCCGCCGACAACGGCAACTGGTCCGTCTATCCCGCCTCTCCCCCTCGCTCCGCCGGGGGGACCCCCGCCGAACCGGGCCGGCGCCCGTGCTTCTACCTCTCGGCCGACCCCGGCGCGACCCTCACCGATCAGGTCACGGTCACCAACAAGACCGCCGCCCCCCTGACGTTCCGGCTGTACGCCGCCGACGCGTACAACACCGAACGGGACGGCGGCTTCGCCGTACGCACCCTGAAGGAGAAGCAGCGCGGCGTCGGCGCCTGGGCGAAGCCCGAGCGCGACCGCGTCACCGTCCCGGGGAACAGCTCGGTCACCGTGCCCTACACCATGAACGTCCCCGAGGACGCCGAACCCGGTGACCATCCCGGCGCCCTGGTCGCCCTCGACGAGCACATCAACCCCTCGACGGGCCCGCTCGCCGTCGGCATCCAGCAGGCGGTCGGCGCGCGCATCTATCTGCGGGTGAACGGCCCCACCGTCCCCGCACTCTCGGTCGAGAACGTCACGCTCACCCACGAGCAGCCTCTGGTACCCGGCACCGGCGAGAGCAGTGCGCTCATCTCGTACACCCTCTACAACCGCGGCAATGTCACGCTCAACCCCAAGGTCGCCCTCAAGGCAGAAGGCCTCTTCGGCCGCGATCTGCTCAACCGCGATCTGAAGACGATCCCCGCCGAGCTGCTGCCGCGTCAGAAGATCCGCCTCACCGAACGCTGGGCGGGAGCACCCCAGCTCGAATGGGGCGAGGTCAGACTCACAGCCAGCGCACGGGACGTCCGCGAGTCGGCCGGAACCTCCTTCTTCGCGCTGCCGTGGCTGGTCGCGGTGGTGCTGGCGGCCGGCCTGCTGGGGGCCGGAGTGTGGGCCAGAGTGCGGCGGGTGAGGGCGCGCGTACCCGAGGGCTCGTGACATCAGGGACAATGGGCGCCATGAGCGCTCGTACCCAAGAGAACAACGTCCCGCACCGGGCCGGCTTCGCCTGCTTCGTCGGCCGCCCCAACGCGGGCAAGTCCACCCTCACGAACGCTCTGGTAGGCCAGAAGGTGGCGATCACCTCCAACCGGCCGCAGACGACCAGGCACACCGTACGCGGCATCGTGCACCGCCCCGAGGCCCAGCTGATCCTGGTGGACACCCCGGGCCTGCACAAGCCGCGCACGCTGCTCGGCGAGCGTCTCAACGACGTCGTACGCACCACCTGGGCCGAGGTCGACGTGATCGGCTTCTGCCTGCCCGCCGACCAGAAGCTCGGCCCCGGCGACCGCTTCATCGCCAAGGAGCTCGCGGGCATCAAGAAGACCCCGAAGGTCGCGATCGTCACCAAGACCGACCTGGTCGACTCCAGGACCCTCGCCGAGCAACTGATCGCGATCGACCGGATCGGCAAGGAGCTGGGCATGGAGTGGGCGGAGATCGTCCCGGTCTCGGCACTCGGCGGCAAGCAGGTCCAGTTGGTGGCCGACCTGCTGATCCCGCTGCTCCCGGAGGGCCCGACGCTCTACCCGGAGGGCGACCTCACGGACGAGCCCGAGCAGGTCATGGTCGCGGAACTGATCCGTGAGGCCGCGCTGGAGGGCGTACGGGACGAGCTGCCGCACTCGATCGCGGTGGTGGTCGAGGAGATGCTGCCGCGCGAGGACCGCCCGGCGGACAAGCCGCTGCTGGACATCCACGCGAACCTCTACATCGAGCGCCCGAGCCAGAAGGGCATCATCATCGGCCCGAAGGGCAAGCGCCTGAAGGAGGTCGGCACGAAGTCGCGCAAGCACATCGAGGCGCTACTGGGCACGCCGGTCTTCCTGGATCTCCATGTGAAGGTCGCGAAGGACTGGCAGCGGGACCCGAAGCAGCTGCGCAAGCTCGGTTTCTGACCGGGCCGCATCCGCGTCCGCGTCCGCCTTTGCCCGGTCAGGAACCTTCCTTGAGGACACGCGAGATCAGCTGCCGCTGCGCGTCGGACAGCCGGGGATCCGCGCAGTGGACACTGCGCCCGTCCACCGTGATCCGGTAGCTGAACCCGTCCGGCACTCCGGCCGGTGGCGTGCCCCGGCCGTCGGCCATCGCCTGCTCGGCCAGGGCACGCCAGGTACCCGCATCGGTCCGCCCCGAGGTGTCCACCTCCGCGGACCGCTCGATGCCGGCGAACCCTCCCGTGCGCCTTACCTGGATACGCATGGGTCCTGTCTAGTACGAGAACGGCTCAGTTGGTACTCACCCCGACCTGGGACCACGCCTTCAGCAGCGCCTCCTGCTCCTCGCCGTCGCCGAAGCGCGAGCGGGCCGCGGCCACCGAGAGGCCGGCGAATTCGGTGAACTGCGCGGTCTTGGAGAGCTCGCCGCCGGTCAGGACGTCGTACCAGATCTGGCCCGCCCGCTCCCACGCATTGCCGCCCAGCGCGGTGGCGACCAGGTAGAAGGCGTGGTTCGGGATCCCCGAGTTGATGTGCACGCCGCCGTTGTCGCGACCGGTTCTGACGTAGTCCTCCATCGTCGCCGGCTGCGGGTCCTTGCCGAGAACGTCGTCGTCGTACGCCGTGCCCGGCTCCTTCATCGAGCGCAGCGCGACGCCCGTCACATTGGGGCCCAGCAGGCCCGCGCCGATCAGCCAGTCGGCCTGGTCGGCGGTCTGGCCGAGGGAGTACTGCTTGATCAGCGAGCCGAAGACGTCCGACATGGACTCGTTCAGCGCACCGGACTGGCTGAAGTACTCGAGGTTCGCCGTGTACTGCGTGACACCGTGGGTGAGCTCGTGTCCGATCACGTCCACGGGCAGCGTGAAGTCCAGGAACAGATCGTTGTCGCCGTCCCCGAACACCATCCGCTCGCCGTCCCAGAAGGCGTTGTCGTAGTTCTCGCCGTAGTGGACGGTCGCGTTCAGCGGCAGGCCGGAGCCGTCGATGGAGTGACGGCCGTACGCCTTCAGATACAGCTCGAAGGTCGCGCCGAGGCCCGCGTGGGCGCGGTTGACCGTGGCGTCCTTGGCGGGCTTGTCGTTCTCGGAATGCACCTTCCTGCCCGGCACGGTCTCCTCGTGCCCGGCGTCGTAGATCGTGCGATGCGGCTTGTCCGACACGGCGCGGGCCGCGCCCGGAGTGAGGCCGCGGACCGTGGTGATCCGGCGGCGGGTGCGCTGGAGGGCGTCGTGCTCCAGGGTGCGGGCGGCGGGCTCGGCGATCGCGGGGTCCTCGGCGCGGGCCAATTTGTCGAGGACATGCGGCGGCACGATGGTGCAGAAGACCGGGTTGCCCCGGCGGGCGTTGGCGTCCATGCGGGGGACTGTGGCATTGAGTCACGGCGCTGTCACTAGTTGCCACCATGATTAGTGAAATGGAGTGATCGGTCACCGTTTAGCCGTAACCCGAATTGTGTCCCGCATACTGATACGCCACCGCCATCCCCGCGGTGCTCGGCTAGGCTGCTTCCCATCATGCGTTTCGGGCTGCTTCTCCTTAGCTGCCGCGGCGAGGGCCTGTAGTCGTAGGCCGACCCCCTCCCCGCGGGATCTGGTGCTGCTTCGACTCGTCGGCCGTCCTACCGCTGGACCCCGAGGAGCCCTGCGCAATGTCTGACACTTCTGTCGGTCGCCCGACGCCCATCACCACGGCGACCCACACCCAGAGGCCGTCCGGGATGCCGATTCACAAGTACGGCAAGTACGAGGCCGTGGACATCCCCGACCGGACCTGGCCGAACAACCGGATCACCGCCGCGCCCCGCTGGCTGTCCACCGACCTGCGCGACGGCAACCAGGCCCTGATCGACCCGATGTCGCCCGCCCGCAAGCGCGAGATGTTCGACCTGCTGGTACGCATGGGCTACAAGGAGATCGAGGTCGGCTTCCCGTCGTCCGGCGAGACCGACTTCAACTTCGTACGCTCCATCATCGAAGAGGGCGCGATCCCCGAGGACGTGACGATCTCCGTCCTGACCCAGGCGCGCGAGGACCTGATCGAGCGCACCGTCGAGTCCGTCGTCGGAGCCCACCGCGCGACCGTGCACCTGTACAACGCAACGGCGCCCACCTTCCGCCGGGTCGTCTTCCGCGGTTCGAAGGACGACGTCAAGCAGATCGCCGTGGACGGTACGCGGCTGGTGATGGAGTATGCCGAGAAGATCCTGGGCCCGGAGACGACCTTCGGCTACCAGTACAGCCCGGAGATCTTCACCGACACCGAGCTGGACTTCGCGCTGGAGGTCTGTGAGGCCGTCTGTGACGTCTGGCAGCCCGAGGCCGGCCGCGAGATCATCCTCAACCTGCCTGCCACCGTGGAGCGCTCGACCCCGTCCACGCACGCCGACCGCTTCGAGTGGATGTCGCGCAACCTGTCGCGCCGCGAGCACGTGTGTCTGTCCGTACACCCGCACAACGACCGCGGCACCGCCGTCGCCGCCGCCGAGCTGGCGATCATGGCCGGTGCGGACCGTATCGAGGGCTGCCTGTTCGGCCAGGGCGAGCGCACCGGCAATGTCGACCTGGTGACGCTGGGCATGAACCTGTTCAGCCAGGGCGTCGACCCGCAGATCGACTTCTCGCAGATCGACGAGATCCGTCGGACGAGCGAGTACTGCAACCAGATGGAGATCCACCCGCGCCACCCCTACGCGGGCGATCTGGTCTACACCGCCTTCTCCGGCTCCCACCAGGACGCCATCAAGAAGGGCTTCGATGCCATGGAGGCCGACGCGGCCGCCCAGGGCAAGACCGTCGACGACATCGAGTGGGCCGTCCCGTATCTGCCGATCGACCCGAAGGACGTCGGCCGCTCCTACGAAGCGGTCATCCGGGTCAACTCGCAGTCCGGCAAGGGCGGTATCGCGTACGTCCTGAAGAACGACCACAAGCTGGACCTGCCGCGCCGGATGCAGATCGAGTTCTCGAAGATCATCCAGGCGAAGACGGACAGTGAGGGCGGCGAGGTCACGCCGAAGGCGATCTGGGCGGTCTTCCAGGACGAGTACCTGCCCAACCCGGACAACGCGTGGGGCCGAATCCAGCTGCGTTCCGGCCAGACCACCACCGACAAGGACGGCATCGACACGCTGACCGTCGAGGCGGTCGTGGACGGCGCCGAGACGGTGCTGACCGGCTCCGGCAACGGCCCGATCTCGGCGTTCTTCGAGGCGCTGAACGCGGTGGGCGTCGACGCGCGGCTGCTGGACTACCAGGAGCACACGATGAGCGAGGGCGCGTCCGCGCAGGCCGCCTCGTACATCGAGTGCGCGATCGACGGCAAGGTGCTCTGGGGCATCGGTATCGACGCCAACACCACGCGTGCTTCGCTGAAGGCGGTCGTCTCGGCCGTCAACCGCGCGGCCCGCTAGTACGCTTCACCGGGTCAACTTCACCGCGCCTCCGGCAGCTCCCTCGGGAGCGGCCGGAGGCGCGGTCTTGCCCGCCTTCGGGGCCGGCCGCAGGGCGAGGATTTCAGCCATGTCCTGGCCTACTGCCGTCCGAGGTGCTGACGTGACATCACGCATGTGGCTAACATCACGTCAACGCGGCAATGTTGCCGGAGCGTTACGGAGGTGCGACGTGCAGCCAGCTCGAGGACCAATCGGCCGAAAAGTGCTGGTCTGCGGCGTTCATACCTCTTGGAACACTATCGGCGACGGAGAGTTCTTCTGCTCCGACTGCGGAGGCGACCGCAACTACCGCCGTCGCACCGGCCGTCGGCGCTTCACCTTCCTCGGCGTGCCGCTGCTGCCGCGCGGCGCGGCCGGTCCGGTCGTCGAATGCGCCGCCTGCCACAGCCACTTCGGCATGGACGCCCTCGACCACCCCACCACCAGCCGTTTCTCCGCGATGCTCCGGGATGCCGTGCACACCGTCGCGCTCGCCGTCCTCGCCTCCGGCGGCACCTCCTCCCGCCCGGTCCGCGAGACCGCGGTCGCCACGGTCCGCGCGGCCGGCCTCGACGACTGCACCGAAGACCAGCTGACGGCGCTGATCGAGGCGCTCGCCGCGGACACCGGCCGCTTCGTCACCGACACCGGGCCGTACGGAGCCGCGCTCGCCATCGAGCTCCATGAGGCGCTGGAGCCGCTCGCGCCTCATCTGGCCCCGGCAGGCCGGGAGTCGATCCTGCTGCAGGGCGCGAGAATCGCCCTGGCGGACGGCACGTACACCCCGGCGGAGCGTGAGGTACTGACGACGGTCGGCGCGGCGCTGCAGCTGTGCGCGGACGACACGACGCGGCTGCTGGCGGCGGCGCGTACGCCTTTCTAGTACGCCCGGCGCCCACCCCCGGCCGGTGCGCCCGGCTCGTACTCCCGGCCCCCTGCCCGGTCCGCACTCCCCGCCCGTACTCCCTCGGGAGTAGAACCGGGCCGGGGCCACCCAGCGCAGTAGCCCTCATCTCGCCCGCCCGCGCGAGGAATCGCGCACTTTCCGGCGGGAGCCTGGTCACGGAGTCCGACACCGGACACCCGTGACGAAGGGGAGACACCCATGGGGCCCGTGAACAGACGCCGTCGTGCCGTGCCGTGGGCGGTGCTGGCGTTCTGGATCGCCGTCATCGCGCTCGCCGGCCCCTTCGCGGGCAAGCTCGGCGACGTGCAGCGCGACAACGTCGTGGACTATCTGCCGGCGGACGCGGACTCCACCCAGGTCGCGAAGATCCAGCAGAAGCTGCCCGGCGGCGAATCCACCGAGCTCGTCCTCGTGTACCACCGGGACGGCGGGCTGACGGCCGCCGACCGTGTCACGGTGGACCGGCAGGTCGCCGGGATCGCCTCCACCCATCAACTCACGGGCGGGCAGCGGCCCGTGGGGGTCCCGTCCAAGGACGGCACGACGCTGATGTTCCCGGTGTCGACCACCGAGCCCGGTGACGACGAGGAGGCGCGTACCGCCTTCGTCGAGGGCATACGGGAGGCCGTGAGTGGCGCCGGCGGGCTGAGCGTCGACGTCGGCGGGTCCAGTGCCCTGCAGACCGACATGAGCGAGGTCTTCGACTCCATCGACGGCACGCTGATGATCGCGACTGTGCTCGTCGTCGCGGTCCTGCTGATCCTCACCTACCGCAGCCCGTTCCTGTGGGCGGTCCCGCTGCTCGTCGTCGGCGTCGCCGCGCTGACCACAAGGGCCCTGATCTACGGCCTCGTCCAGGGATTCGACCTGACGGTCACCAGCCAGAGCGCCGGGATCATGACCGTCCTCGTCTTCGGCGCGGGCACCGACTACGCGCTGCTGCTCGTCGCCCGGTACCGCGAGGAGCTGCGCCGTGTCCGGCAGCCGTACGACGCGATGGGCGCCGCCCTGCGTGGCTGCGGGCCCGCCGTCCTCGCCTCGTCCGGGACCGTCGCGGCCGGGCTGCTGTGCCTGCTGGCCGCCGACCTCAACAGCGCGCGCGGGCTCGGTCCGGTCGGCGCGCTGGGCGTGGTGTGCGCGCTGGCGGCGATGATGACACTGCTGCCGGCGGTACTTGTACTGCTCGGCCGCAGGGTGTTCTGGCCGCTGGTGCCGGCGTACGGGAGCGAGCCGAAGCAGCGCCGCTCGCTCTTCGCAGCGATGGGCAGCTCCGCGGGGCGCAGGCCGGTCGTCGTGCTCGCCTCGGGAGCGGTGCTGCTCGGGGCGCTGGCGTTCGGCGTGCTCGGTCTGCCGGGCACGCTCAAGCAGGAGGACAGCTTCACCGACCGGCCCGAGTCGGTGACCGCGATGCGGACGCTGGCGGACGCGTATCCGAACCGCAGCAGCCGGCCGATCAGCGTGATCACACCCACGTCCGGCGCGGACGAGGCGGTGGCCGATGCCCGTGCGACGGAGGGCGTGGCCGCCGTGACACGGGGGCGCGGCGCGGACGGCTGGACCGAGCTCGCCGTCTTCGCGACAAACGCGCCGGAGACGGCCGGCGAGACCGCGACGATCAAGGCGCTGCGTGCGGGCCTGGAGGGTTCATACGTCGGCGGGCCGAGCGCCCAGCAGCTCGACCTGGACGACACCAACCTGCGGGACCGGAAGGTCGTCGTCCCGCTGGTCCTCGTCGCGGTCCTGCTGATCCTTGTCGCCTTGCTGCGCAGCATCGTCGCGCCGCTGATCCTCGTCGTCGCGGTGGTCGCGGTGTGGGGCGCGGCGACGGGCCTGGGTGGGCTGGTCTTCGGACCGGTCTTCGGCTTCTCCGGCGTCGACCCCGGGCTGCCGCTGCTGTCGTTCGTATTCCTGGTCGCGCTCGGTGTCGACTACGGCATCTTCCTGATGCACCGGATGCGCGAGGAGTCCCTGTCCGGTGCGGAACCGGCGGCCGCGGCGCTGACGGCGCTGCGCACGACGGGCGGCGTCATCGCCTCGGCGGGCATCGTGCTGGCGGCGACGTTCTCGGTGCTGATGAACCTGCCGCTGGTGACGATGGTCGAGATGGGCTTCGTGGTCGCGGTCGGCGTCCTGCTGGACACATTCCTGGTCCGCACGTACTTGGTGACGTCGGCGAGCCTGCTGCTGGGCCGCCGGGTGTGGTGGCCGGGCCGACTGTCGTGCGGGCCCGAGGGGTTGGTCCCGCCGCAGGATGCGGTGCGCGCCGGCGAACCGGCCGCGCGGGTCTGAACGGGAGCCTGCGGCGGGCCCGCGCGGCGGAGCCGCACAATCGGACACAGCCCCACCCCGCCCTTGAATTCAGCCTCGCCGGCGTTCGAGGCGCGGGGGCCCGGCACGTCTACCTGAGGATGGACCCGTGCAGCAGCCACAGACAGCCGCCCGCCCCCGGCTCGGGGAGCGCGTCCTCACCGCCGTAAGCCGGGATCCGCTCTCCGGGGCGAACCGGACGCGCAAAGACGCCGTCCTCGCCGCAGCCGTCGGCGTCCTCGCCCTCGTGCTCGCACTCACCGTCCATGAGGGCCGCCGGCCCGACGTGCTCGGGTGGGCACTCCTGGCCGGCAGCGTCGTGGCCCTCGCCTGGCGGCGCAGCCGGCCCATGGCCGTCCTGCTCGCCGTACTTGTGTGCATCGTCCCGTACCACGCCGCCGACAACACCCACATCGCGCCCGTCCCCGCCTCGCTGGTCGCCCTCTACACCGTCGCCGCCACAGCCCGCCCCCTGCACACCTTCCTCATCGGGGTCGGCGTCATCGGCACCGCCGTGACTGTGATGTTCCAGGTCGACGCCCACCAGGGCCTGGAGACGCTGCGCACCTCGGGCTGGATCCTCGCCGTGCTCATCTTCGGAGTCGACGTGCGCACCTACCGCCGCTACATCGCCTCCGTCGTCGGCCGCGCCGAACGCGCCGAACGCACCCGAGAGGAGGAGGCCGCCCGCCGCGTCGCCGAGGAACGCCTGCGCATCGCCCGCGATCTGCACGATCTCCTTGCCCACTCCATCACGCTCATCGGCGTGCAGACCTCCGTCGCGTCCCATGTCCTGACCGTCGATCCCGACCGGCTCGACCGCGCCGCCATCGCCAAGGCCCTCGACGACATCACCGACACCTGCCGCACGGCGCGCGGTGAACTCCGCACCACCTTGGAGGTGTTGAGGGCGGACGGCCCGGATGCCGCAGGACCCCTGCCCGACCTGACCGCGCTGCCCGGTCTCGTACGGGCGGCGAAGGCGGACCTGGAGGTGCATACGGGCCGTACGCGCATCGCGCCCGCCGTCGAGGCCGCCGCGTACCGCATCGTGCAGGAGTCGCTGACCAATGCCGTACGCCACGGCGGCCCCGGCGTGCGCATACGTGTCGCGGTCGCAGCATCCGACGGTCACCTCCGGGTCACCGTCACCGACGACGGCACCGCACCGGGCGCCACCGAAGGCTCCGGCTACGGCATCGCCGGGATGCGCGAGCGCGCCCGCAGTGTCGGCGGCACACTTGCAGCCGGTCCGCGCGACGGCGGCGGGTACGAGGTCGCGGCGGCCCTGCCGCTCCAGCAGGCAAAGGCCCTGGCATGAGCGCCATCCGGGTACTGCTCGCCGACGACCAGAGGCTCGTGCGCGCGGCCTTCGCGATGCTCGTCGAGTCCGCCCGCGACATGGAGGTCGTCGGTCAGGCGGGCAACGGCACGGAGGCCGTCGAACTCGCCCGCACCGAACGCGCGGACCTCGTCGTCATGGACATCCGCATGCCCGAACTCGACGGCATCGAAGCGACCCGCCTGATCGCCGCCGACGACGACCTCGCCGGGGTCAGAGTCCTGGTGCTCACCACGTACGACACCGACGAGCACATCGTCGAGGCGCTGCGCGCGGGCGCGTCCGGGTTCCTGGTGAAGGACACCGAACCGGCCGACCTCCTCGCCGCGATCAGGACGGTGGCGGCGGGGGAGTCCCTGCTCTCCCCGGGCCCCACGTCCCGGCTGATAGCCCGCGTGCTGCGCGCGCCGAACGATCCGCCCACCACTGGCGGCCCGGACGGCCTCTCCGAGCGCGAACGCCAGGTTCTCGCGCTGGTGGCCCGGGGTCTGAACAACTCGGAGATAGGGGAGGCGCTGAGCCTGAGCCCACTCACGGCCAAGACACATGTCAGCCGCATCATGGGCAAACTGGGCGCGCGGGACCGGGCTCAGCTGGTGATCGTCGCGTATGAATCGGGGCTGGTGGTCCCGGGGGACGCGTAGTCGGTGACCGGGGCCGGCTCCGCTGCGCGAATGGGGGCTACGGCCTCCTACGTGACCTTGGGCCGCGTGTCCTCAATCGCCGGACGGGCTTGAAGGTTCTGCCCGTCCGGCGGAAAATCCGGCCCCGCCGGCGTCTGAGGCGCGGGCTCCGGGGCGGAGCCCCAGTGGCCTAGGCCTCGCTCGCCCGCAGCATGCCCTCGCGGTCGACGATCTTCACACGCTCGCGGCCTTCCGCCGCACCCAGCGCGCGCTCCGCCTCGTCCAGGCGGTGCCAGCCCTCCCATGTGGTGTAGCGGACGTCCTTGCCCTCCAGGAAGCCCACGACAGCCTCGGGGCCCGGCGCGGCCGGCGTGTGGAGCCGCCCGTTGGCGTGGTCATCCAGCAGATTGGCGACCGTCTCGTTGGCGTCGCCCTTGGTGTGGCCGATCAGGCCGACCGGGCCGCGCTTGATCCAGCCCGTGACGTATGTCGACTGCGTGTGCTCGCCGCCCTCGATGACCCGGCCGCCCTCGTGCGGGACCGTGCCGGTGAGGAAGTCGAAGGGGAGCTTGGGCAGTTCGTCGGACAGATAGCCCACCGCCCGGTAGACCGACTGCACGTCCCAGGTGTGCATCTCGCCCGTGCCGGTGACATTGCCCGTGCCGTCCAGCCGGGTGCGCTCCGTACGCAGCCCGACCACGCGGCCGTCCTCGCCGAGGACTTCGGTCGGGGACTCGAAGAAGTGCAGGAACAGCTTGTGGGGCCGGTCGCCGGCATCCCGGATCGCCCAGTTCTCCAGCGTCTTCGCGACCATGTCCGCCTGCTTGTTGGCCCGGCGGGTGGCGATGCTGCCGTCGTCGTAGTCGATGTCCTCGGGGTTGACGACGACCTCGATGTTCGGGGAGTGGTCGAGCTCGCGCAGCTCCATCGGGCTGAACTTGGCCTGCGCCGGGCCGCGCCGCCCGAACACATGCACCTCGAGGGCCTTGTTCGCGGCCAGGCCGTCGTACACATTCGGCGGGATCTCGGTCGGCAGCAGTTCGTCCGCGGTCTTCGCGAGGATACGGGCCACGTCCAGGGCGACATTGCCGACGCCGAGCACGGCCACCTTCTCCGCGTCCAGCGGCCAGGTGCGCGGCACGTCCGGGTGGCCGTCGTACCAGGAGACGAAGTCGGCGGCTCCGTACGAGCCGTCCAGCTCGATGCCGGGGATGTCCAGGGCCCGGTCCGCGTCCGCGCCCGTGGAGAAGATCACCGCGTCGTAGAACTCGCGCAGATCGTCCAGGCCGATGTCGTTCGGGTAATCGACGTTTCCGAAGAGACGTATCTGCGGCTTGTCGAGCACCTGGTGGAGGGCGGTGACGATGCCCTTGATCCGCGGGTGGTCGGGCGCGACGCCGTACCGGATCAGGCCGAACGGCGCGGGCATCCGCTCGAAGAGGTCGATGGAGACGCCGGGCTCGACGGCGGCCTCGGACTTCAGCAGCGCGTCGGCGGCGTAGATCCCGGCGGGGCCGGCACCGACGATCGCGATCCGCAGAGGGCGGGGCATGGATGGTTCCCTTCGAACGAGGTCCACGGGGCGTGACCCGGCGAGTGAGACGGTCCGGCGCGTGCGGAGGGAGCCGACTCTCCTACGCCACTCTGGCAACGGCGCTCGCACGGCGGTACCCGCCCTGTACCTATGAACCCATAAGCCTGATCTATGACCGGGCACCCGGGAGGGGCGGGGTAAGGACAGCCTAACCTCTAGCTCGCGGGCCGCCCGCAGGGCCCCACCCCCGCGGTGTGCCGCAGGCCCGTGACCTGCTCGCCCTGACTGCGCGCTCTCCCGTGGTCCGTCGACTGGTCCGTCGACGCCGCGCGCGGCAGCCGAACCCCTGTAGCGCGGTCAGGGATCTCGCGGCAGGCTTGAGGCCAGGAGGATCTGCCCGGCGAAGGGGCCCCCGCACAATGAACACTGCCGCAGGCACGGCACCCGGTGGGCGTCTCGCCGCCGCGCTCGAGAGCCCGATTGTCGGGATGTCCCCGTGGATCATCTTCTCGGTCCTGGTCGGCCCGGGCCGATTCGAACTGGCGGTGGGCCTCGCCCTCGCCATGTCGGTGGTGCTCCTCATCGCGGCGCGGATGCTCTGCCGCGGCACCTCGCTCAAGATCCTCGAGGTGTCGGACATTGTCTTCTTCGCCGTACTGGCCGCCGTCGGAGCCGCCTCCTCGCCGGGCACCCACACGTGGCTGGAGACGTACGCGGGTGAGATCTCCAACCTCGCGCTGGTGGTCATCGCCTTTGGCTCCATGGCCGTACGAGTGCCCTTCACGATGCAGTACGGACGGGAACGGGTCGACCCGGTGTACTGGAAATCGCGGGAGTTCCTCCGCATCAACTATGTGATCACCGGCGTCTGGGGCGCGGCCTTCTTCGTGGCGGCCCTCGCGGGCGGCTTCGGGGACCTTGTCCTGCACAATCCGGACAATCTCTGGACCGCGTGGATCATCCAGATCGGGGCGATCGTCACCGCGCTGAGTTTCACCGAGTGGTACCCCCAGGTCGTCCGCAGCCGGAAACACGCCGGCGAGCCCCCGCCGCCGGTGCGCAACCTGCTGATCCCGCTGGCGGGCCTGATCATCCCGGTGGGTGTCGTCTCCCTGATCTTCGACGCCGCGGCGTCCTGGTTCGGCGTCGGGTTGATCTTCATCGGGATCATCCTCGCCCGCGCCATCAACAAGGACGCGGAGATGACTCCGCCCGGCGGCGGACATCCGCGACGAAGGCGGTCGAACTGAGCGGGTGCGATGACACCGAACGGCCCTGATGACAAGGACGGCGCGGTCGGGGTCCCGTGCCCGCTTCCGCTCACCCGGCGGGCGGTGCGGGCGGCGCGGCAGGGGCGTACCCGGTGAGGAGCAGCGCGATGTCGTCCCTACGGTTCGGGGTCTGGCGGGCGTTCCGCAGGAGTGCGTCGGCCAGTTCTTCCAGGGATTCCGCACCGGCATGGGCCAGCGAGGTCCGCAGCCGGTCCATGCCCACACCGATATCGGACTCGCGTGTCTCGATCAGTCCGTCCGTGAAGAGGGCCAGGACCGAGCCGGGCAGAAGTCTCAGCTCCGATTCGGGGTAGTCGACGGCGCGCTCCACTCCCAGTAGCGGGCCGCCCGGCAGATCCAGGAACTCGGTGTGTCCGTCGGGCCGGCGCAACAGGGGCGGGCAGTGGCCCGCGCGGACCACGTGCGCGACTCCCGTACCGGGTTCGAGGAGGACGTAGCAGCAACTGGCGAGGAGCCCGGGGTCGAGGTCGAGGAGCAGCCGGTTGGTGCCGGCGATCACATCGCCGGGGCGCTGGCCGGCGGAGGCGAAGGCGCGTACCGCGCTCCGCAGCTGGCCCATGGTGGCTGCGGCGGCGACGTTGTGGCCCTCGACGTCTCCGACGACCAGCACGACGCCGCGGTCGGTGGGGATCGCGTCGTACCAGTCGCCGCCGATGTCCATCCCACGGGTACCGGGCAGGTACCGGCCGGTGACGCGGATGCCCGGCAGTGTGGGCAGTCGGTGCGGAAGCAGCGCGTTCTGCAAACCCCGGGCGAGGGCGAATTCGGTGTCGTAGAGCCTGGCACGCTCCAGTGCCTGGGCGATCAGACCGCTCAGCGCGGTGAGGAGGCTTCGTTCCTCGCCGGAGAACGGATGGGCCTCGTCGAAGCCCAGAACGCAGGCACCCACGGGGTGGTTGGAGGCGATCAGGGGCAGGAACACGAAGGAGTTGGACTCGGCGCGGAGCTCGGGATAGGCACGGGAGAACTCCTCCCGCGATTCGATGAACAGCGGGACCCCGGAGGTCAGCGCGCCGGTCACGGGCTCCCGGCCGTGATGCAGCGGCCTGCCCTCGAGCGGCTCCAGAAAGCTCTCGCTGTAACCACGCTGCGACAGCAGACGCAGATGCCGTTCGTGCACCACGTATATCGCCACTCGATGCCCGCCGACGGCGGGCAGGAGCTGGTCGGTGACGACGTCGCACACCTCACGCGCGGTGACCGCCTCGGTCAGGGCGCTGCTCATCTGAAGGACGCGATAGATGGCGCCCAGGCGTGTCGGTGCGGGCCGCGAGGAGGACGGGGCGGCCCCTGCCTGCGCGGGCGGTGCTCCGGGCTCGGCCCCGGCCGGGACCGGTTGCCCGGACGGAGTCGCCCAGCCGGTCATGCCCTGCGCATCCGGGCGGAGAGAGAACACGAGCCACTGGTCGGGGCTTCGGGCCAGGAAGGAGACGGGCTGCTGGGAGACCCTGGCGGCCCGGAAACGGTCTTCGTAGGCGGGATCGGCCAGCCACGGCAGCGCCTCCCAGAGGTGTCGGCCCACCAGATCCTTTCGACGCAGGCGCAACAGCCGCACCAGAGTGTGGTTGGCGTAGGTCACACACCCGTCCCGGTCGAGCGAGAAGAAGCCGTCCGCGAGCCGTTCGATCGCCGCGACGGCGGCCATACCGGCCCCGAGGTCGAGGACCCCGCCCACCAGATGGGGCCGCGCCTCCCGGTCGGCCGGGGTGTCAGGTACCCGGCCCCACAGCTCGATGGTGCGGTGACCGCCGCCCCTCTCCGGCACGCGCAGGCTTTGGGCGAGGATGTGGCCCTCCTCCGCCGCACTACGGGCGGCAGCGCGGAGACCGGGACGGTCCGCGGGATGCACCCTGGCCGCCAGCGTGGCCACCTGTCCGTCGTACTCGTCCGGGGCGAGGCCGAAGATCGCACACAACGTGGCATCCGCTTGGAGGGCTCCGGTGTCGAGTTCCCAGTCGAACAGGCCCACCCGCACCGCCGAGGCGGACGGCACCGGGACCTCCACCGGAACGGTCTCCATGTCGCACCCGACATCGACGCCGTGCGCGTTCAGCTCGGAGAGCGTTACGCCGAGGCGGCCGGCCGCGGTGCGCAACTGCCGTCGCTGCGCCTTGGACAGCCCGTTCCCACCGGGCCTGGCGGCCCAGACCACGGACATGGACCCGAAGGTCTCCCCTCCCGCCGTGACCGGTACGGAGGCGGAGCCGAAAGGGTAGGGCAGTGCGACCGCGAGCTGGGGAAATCGCCGCATGGTCTCATCGGCGTCGGCCAGATGGACCGTCCGCCCGGAGCGGAACGCCTCCGCCACGGGAATGGCACCGTTCACAGGAATCCGCCGCCAGCCGCCGAGCAGCGACGGTGGCATCCCAGCCGCTGCCGCGAGTACCAGCGTGTGGCGGTTGCGCGAGATCAGGAACACACTCCCGGCATGGGCCCCGGTCACCTCGACGGCTCTGAGGACGGCATGAGTCAGTGCGTCGTCACGTTCCGCCGCGCCTTCAGCGCTCATGGTGCCGAAGGGGCGCGTACTCGACCTGGTATCGCTGGACGACACGCTGGCCCCGATCGCTGCAGTGGTGGCGTGGCCTGCACGTCAGAGGTGTTTGTCCAATTCTCATATGGAATGGTTCATCGCGAAACCCGGCCGGACGCCGCCCCACCGGTCGCGGGAGGGGTCGCCGTGCTATCCGGGAGGAGCCGCGATGAGTTTGCCCGCCTCGCACGGTCCTGTCTGCATGGACAAACAATTCACCGCAACCCTGCAGAAGAGCCCGAACAAGGGCGGCTGGACCTACCTCGTGTGGCCCGACTCCGTCGAGTTCTTCGGCACCCGCGGCCTGGTCAGGGTCCGGGGCACGATCGACGGCCACCCCTTCCGCAGTTCGTTCATGGCCCTGGGCGACGGCACGCACAAGCTGCCGGTCAAGGCCGACCTGCGCAAGGCCATCGGAAAGGAGGCGGGCGACAGCGTCACCGTCCGTCTGGAGGAGCGCGTCCACGACTGATTCTCCGGGCGGGTTACGGGCGGGGGCGACCTGTACGGGACAATGACCGCATGAGCCTGTTCCGTGACGACGGCGTCGTCCTCCGCACCCAGAAACTGGGCGAGGCCGACCGCATCATCACGCTGCTCACCCGCAGTCACGGCCGCGTCCGTGCCGTCGCCCGTGGCGTCCGGCGCACCAAGTCCAAGTTCGGTGCCCGGCTCGAGCCCTTCTCCCATGTCGACGTGCAGTTCTTCGCGCGCGGCAGCGAACTCGTCGGCCGCGGGCTCCCGCTCTGCACCCAGAGCGAGACCATCGCTCCCTACGGTGGCGGCATCGTCACCGACTACGCCCGCTACACCGCGGGCACCGCCATGCTGGAGACCGCCGAACGGTTCACCGACCACGAGGGCGAGCCCGCCGTCCAGCAGTACCTCCTCCTGGTCGGCGCCCTGCGCACCCTCGCCCGCGGCGAGCACGCCCCGCATCTCGTCCTCGACGCGTTCCTGCTGCGCTCGCTCGCCGTCAACGGCTACGCACCCAGCTTCGACGACTGCGCGAAATGCGGCATGCACGGGCCGAACCGGTTCTTCTCCGTCGCCGCCGGCGGCGTCATATGCGGCGACTGCCGGGTGCCCGGCAGCGTCGTACCCTCTGCGGAGGCCATCGGGCTGCTCAGCGCGCTGCTGACCGGTGACTGGCCGACGGCGGACGCGTGCGAGGCGCGTCATGTCCGGGAGGGCAGCGGGCTCGTGTCCGCCTATCTGCACTGGCACTTGGAGCGCGGCCTGCGCTCGCTGAGGTACGTCGAAATAGAGAAATAGGAGATGTGAACCGCATGGCACGACGCGGAATCCTGGGCCGGTCCCGCCGCGACTACAAGGTCCCCGAGCCGCACCCCTCCGGCGCCCGCCCGCCGAAGATCCCGGGCGAGCTGGTGCCGAACCATGTGGCATGTGTCATGGACGGCAACGGCCGCTGGGCCAAGGAGCGCGGGCTGCCGCGCACCGAGGGGCACAAGGTCGGCGAGGCCGTCGTCCTCGACGTACTCAAGGGCTGCATCGAGATGGGCGTCAAGAACCTCTCTCTGTACGCCTTCTCCACCGAGAACTGGAAGCGCTCGCCCGACGAGGTGCGCTTCCTGATGAACTTCAACCGGGACGTCATCCGGCGCCGCCGCGACGAGATGGACGAACTCGGCATCCGTATCCGCTGGGTCGGCCGGATGCCGAAGATGTGGAAGTCGGTCGTCCAGGAGCTCCAGGTCGCCCAGGAGCAGACCAAGGACAACGACGCCATGACGCTGTACTTCTGCGTCAACTACGGTGGCCGCGCGGAGGTCGCGGACGCGGCGCAGGCCATCGCGCGCGATGTGGCCGCGGGCAGGCTGGACCCGTCCAAGGTCAACGAGAAGACCTTCGCCAAGTACCTGTACTACCCGGACATGCCGGACGTGGACCTGTTCCTGCGCCCGAGCGGCGAGCAGCGCACCTCCAACTACCTGATCTGGCAGAGCAGTTACGCCGAGATGGTGTTCCAGGACGTGCTGTGGCCGGACTTCGACCGCCGCGACCTGTGGCGTGCCTGCCTGGAGTACGCGCAGCGCGACCGCCGTTTCGGCGGCGCGATCCCGAACGAGGAGCTCGAGGCGATGCGGGGGCGGCCCGAGGGCACGTCTGCGTGAGCGGGGGGATTTCCCCCACCCCGCCCCTTCCCGAAACTGGGGGCGGTGCCCCCAGGCCCCCTGGGTGGTGGGAGGGGTACGTGGGGGCTGACGCCCCCACGTGCCCGGAGCGGCAGCTTCGCGCCGCAGAGCGCAGGCGCGGGGCCATGCCCCCGGAGCCGGCGGCTCGTACCGCGAAACCCGGGGGCAAAGCCCCAACGCCGACGGGCACCCGAGGAGCCCTGGCCCGTCCCTGGCAGGGGGACGCGCAGGGGTCGTGTTCTGGACGTAAAGCTGGGACGGCCCGAGGGCATGCCGCGTGAGCTTTGCGCGGCAGGCCGGGTGCCCCTGGCCCGTCCCTGGCAGGGGGACGCGCAGCGGTCGTGTTCTGGACGTAAAGCGTCGAAGCTCGCGCGAAGCGCGGTGAGGAAAGCAGTCCAGGACACGAGCCCCGGAGCGGCCCCAACGGTGCGCGCTCGGCTCCGGGCGCGTCCGGGCGCCACGCGCCCGCACTCCGGGGACGGGGCGCTCGGGGGAGACGGCACCCGTGGGCCCGCACCCCAAGGACCAAGGACCGAGGACCGGCAAGCCGGAGACGGGCACCCCGGGACGGGCAACCCATCACATCGCGGGGGCGCCGCCCCAGGGCGCGCGCCGTTGTCCGGTCAGCCCTCCGCCGAGGAGCTCGCGCACTCCACGCACGTACCGAAGATCTCCACCGTGTGCGCCACGTTCACATAGCCGTGCTGCGCCGCGATCATCTCCGCCCACTGCTCCACCGCGGGTCCCTCGACCTCGACCGCCTTTCCGCAGACCCGGCACACCAGATGGTGATGGTGGTCGTCGGTCGAGCAGCGCCGGTACACCGATTCGCCCTCGGAGGTGCGCAGCACGTCCACCTCGCCCGCGTCCGCGAGCGACTGCAGCGTGCGGTAGACCGTCGTCAGGCCCACCGAGTCGCCGCGGTGCTTGAGCATGTCATGCAGCTCCTGCGCGCTGCGGAACTCGTCCACCTCGTCGAGCGCCGCCGCCACCGCGGCCCGCTGCCGGGTCGACCGGCCCCGCACTGGGGCTGCATTTCCGCCGGTTGGCGCCGTCGCCACAGGTGCCTCCTCGCTTCGCCCGCACATATGTCGGGCCATTCTGCCAGGCCTGGGCTCAGACCTTGACGTCGTCGCTCGGACGTCGCGTGTGCGGCATGTCCGCGGTGCACTCCGCCCCGCTCGCCTCCAGTGTGCGCGCGCGCCGCCTCGCCAGGGGCGCGGCGAGCGCGGTCAGCACCACGAAGATGCCGATGGCGAGCAGCACGATCGTCGCGCCCGGCGGCACATCCTGGTAGTAGGAGGTGGTCGTTCCGGCCAGCGTGACCGTCACGCCGATCCCCACCGCCAGCGCGAACGTGGCCCTGAAGGACCGTGAAATCTGCTGCGCCGCGGCCACCGGCACCACCATCAGCGCGCTGACCAGCAGCAGCCCGACCACCCGCATCGCCACACTGACGGTGACCGCCGCGGTCACCGCGATCAGCAGATTCAGCGCGCGCACCGGCAGACCGGTGACCCGCGCGAACTCCTCGTCCTGGCTGACCGCGAACAGTTGCCTGCGCAGCCCCAGCGAGACCAGCACCACAAAGGCGGCCAGCAGCAGGATCGCGGTGAGGTCCGCGTCGGAAACGGTGGAGAGCGAGCCGAACAGGAACGAGCTGAGATTGGCCGTGGAGCCGCTGTCCGAGAGGTTGATCAGCAGCACACCGCCGGCCATACCGCCGTAGAAGAGCATCGCCAGCGCGATATCGCCGCGCGTGCGTCCGTACGCCCGGATCAGCTCCATCGTGACCGCGCCGACGATCGAGACGAGCGTCGCCATCCAGATCGGGTTGGTCGACAGCAGGAAGCCGAGGCCGACACCGGTCATCGCGACATGGCCGATGCCGTCGCCCAGCAGCGCCTGGCGGCGCTGCACCAGATAGATGCCGATGGCGGGGGCGGTGATGCCGACCAGTACGGCCGCGATGAGCGCCCGCTGCATGAAAGCAGTCTCGAGGATTTCCATGATCAGGTCAGCAGTCCCGTGCGGAGCGGCTCGTCGGCCGCATGCGGATGTACGTGGTCATGGCCGGGCAGCGCATGCTGGCCCACGGCCTTCGGCGGCGGCCCGTCATGGACCACACAGCCGTCGCGCAGCACCACCGCGCGGTCGATCAGGGGCTCCAGCGGTCCGAGCTCGTGCAGGACCAGCAGGACTGTCGTCCCGGCCGCGACCTGCT
Organism: Streptomyces sp. NBC_01750; assembly: GCF_035918095.1. Lineage (NCBI taxonomy): Bacteria > Bacillati > Actinomycetota > Actinomycetes > Kitasatosporales > Streptomycetaceae > Streptomyces > Streptomyces sp. NBC_01750. Next base: position 2,957,281 of record NZ_CP109137.1, on the reverse strand, counting down.
CGCGCAGTGTTCCGGCGAGGATCTCCTGGCTGCCCAGGTCGACGCCCGCCATCGGCTCGTCCATGATCAGCAGTTCGGGCTCGGAGGCGAGCGCGCGGGCTATGAGGACCCGCTGGTGCTGGCCGCCGGAGAGCGCGTTCACGGAGTCCTTGGCGCGGTCGGTGAGCCCGACGAGCTCGATGGCGCGCTCGACGGCGGCCCGGTCCGCGCGGGACTGCCGGCCCAGCCTCGTACGCGACAGCCGGCCCGAGGAGACGACTTCGCGCACCGTCGCGGGCACACCGCTCGCGGCGGTCGTGCGCTGCGGTACGTAACCGATGCGCGCCCACTCGCGGAATCGGCGCAGTTCCGTGCCGAACAGGGCGATCTCGCCGCCGGTGAGCGGCACTTGGCCGATCACGGAACGCACGGCCGTCGACTTCCCCGAGCCGTTGGCACCGAGCAGGGCGACCACCTCACCGCGCTGGACGGTGAGGTCGATGCCGCGCAGTACCGGGCGCGAGCCGAGCGTGGCCTGGGCCCCGCGGACGGATATGACGGGCTCCATGTCTCGGGCCTCCGGTGTGTGCGTACCGATCGATATCACTTCGCGCCGAGAGCTTTCTGCAGCGCGGCGAGGTTGGACTGCATCACTTCGATGTAGTCGGCGCCCTTGGACTTGTCCGTAATTCCTTCGAGCGGGTCGAGGACGTCCGTCTTCAGTCCGGCGTCCTTGGCGAGGGTCTTGGCGGTCTTGTCGCTGGCGAGCGTCTCGAAGAAGACGGTGGTGACCTTGTCCTTCTTCGCGATGGCCTGGAGGTCCTTGATACGGGCCGGGCTGGGCTCGGACTCGGGGTCGATGCCCGCGATGCCCTCCTGGTCCAGGCCGTAGCGCTCGGCGAGGTAGCCGAAGGCGGCGTGGGTGGTGATGAAGGTCTTGGTGGCGGTGTTCTTCAGGCCCTGCTCGTACGTCGTGTTCAGCCCGCCGAGCCTGGTGACGAGCGCGTCGGTGTTCTTCCGGTAGTCCGCGGCGTGGTCGGGGTCGGCCTTCTCGAGGGACTTTCCGACCCCCTTGGCGACCTCGGCGTATTTCACCGGGTCGAGCCAGATGTGGGGGTCGGCGCCCGCCTCGCCCTCATGCCCGTGCTCGTCGTGGCCGGCCGCTTCGCCCTCATGGCTGTGGCCGCCCTCGGTGCCGTGGTGCTCGAGCTTGGTGAGAGTGGCCGCGTCGACCTTGTTCTTCGCCTCGGACTGGGCGATGGCCTTGTCGACGGCGGGCTGGAGGCCCTTGAGGTAGAGGATGCAGCCCGCCTCGTTCAGCTCGGCGGTCTGGCGGGGCCCCAGCTCCAGGTCGTGCGGCTCGACGCCCGGCTTGGTGAGGGTGGAGACTGAGACATGGTCGCCGCCGATCTCCTCGGCGAGGTACTGCATCGGATAGAACGACGCCACCACCTTCAGTTTGCCGCCGCTGCTGCCGTCGGCGGCATTGGAGGTGGAGCAGGCGGAGACGGCGATGAGGCCGAGGGCGACGGCTCCGGCAGCAGCGGTGGCGGGTATGAGGCGGCGTACGTTCATGACAGTCATTTTCAACAAAACTGGAAACGATTGTCAACAAAGCTGCTGAGCTCCCCTTACCCGGATCCGATTTGATCCGGGGGGTGCGGCCGCCGGTAACCTGAAGCATTCGCCGTTCGTCGTCGTCGTAATGAAGAGAGCACCGTGGCCGCCGACAAGATCGACACCATCGTCAACCTGAGCAAGCGCCGTGGCTTCGTCTACCCGTGCAGCGAGATCTACGGCGGTCAGCGTGCCGCCTGGGACTACGGACCGCTGGGTGTCGAGCTGAAGGAGAACATCAAGCGCCAGTGGTGGCGCTACATGGTCACCTCGCGCGAGGACGTCGTCGGTATCGACTCGTCGGTGATCCTGGCCAGCGAGGTCTGGGAGGCGTCCGGTCACGTCGCCACCTTCACCGACCCGCTCACCGAGTGCACCTCCTGTCACAAGCGCTTCCGCGCGGACCATCTGGAAGAGGCGTACGAGGAGAAGCACGGCAAGGTCCCCGAACACGGGCTCGCCGACCTCAACTGCCCCAACTGCGGCAACAAGGGCACCTTCACCGAGCCCAAGAGCTTCTCCGGCCTGCTCTCCACGCACCTCGGCCCGACGCAGGACTCCGGCTCGGTCGCTTACCTGCGCCCCGAAACCGCGCAGGGCATCTTCACCAACTTCGGCCAGGTGCAGCAGACCTCGCGCAAGAAGCCGCCGTTCGGCATCGCGCAGATGGGCAAGTCCTTCCGGAACGAGATCACTCCCGGCAACTTCATCTTCCGCACCCGCGAGTTCGAGCAGATGGAGATGGAGTTCTTCGTCAAGCCCGGCGAGGACGAGCAGTGGCAGGAATACTGGATGGAGCAGCGCTGGAACTGGTACCGCGACCTTGGTCTCCGTGAGGAGAACATGCGCTGGTACGAGCACCCGGCCGAGAAGCTCTCCCACTACTCCAAGCGCACCGCCGACATCGAGTACCGCTTCAGCTTCGGCGGCAGCGAGTGGGGCGAGCTCGAGGGCGTCGCCAACCGCACCGACTTCGACCTCTCCGCGCACTCCAAGGCCTCCGGCCACGACCTGTCGTACTTCGACCAGGAAGCCGGCGAGCGCTGGACGCCGTACGTCATCGAGCCCGCCGCCGGTGTCGGCCGCGCCATGCTCGCGTTCCTCCTCGACGCGTACAACGAGGACGAGGCGCCCAACGCCAAGGGCGTCCTGGAGAAGCGCACCGTGATGCGCCTCGACCCGCGCCTCGCACCGGTCAAGGTCGCCGTGCTGCCGCTCTCCCGCAACCCGCAGCTGTCGCCGAAGGCCAAGGGCCTCGCCACCGACCTGCGCAAGAACTGGAACATCGAGTTCGACGACGCCGGGGCCATCGGCCGCCGCTACCGCCGTCAGGACGAGATCGGCACGCCGTACTGCGTCACCGTCGACTTCGACACCCTCGACGACAACGCGGTCACCGTGCGCGAGCGCGACACCATGAAGCAGGAGCGCGTTTCCCTGGACCAGATCCAGGGCTACCTGGGCAGCCGCCTGCTCGGCTGCTGACCGCACGCTGACCTTCGGGGGCCGGCCGGGCCAGAAGCCCGGCCGGCCCCCGCATGCGTCCGTACGGCAAGGTCCACGCACAGGGCCGCCAGCGGCAGCTCCGCACACACCGCCATCGCCGCCGCCTGCGCCAGCTCGGCGCCCGGAGCCGACGTCAGCAGGTCCGCACAGGCATCGGCCACCAGCAGCAGCGCGGCGCCGGCCGCCGCCGCCCGGTGGCCGCTTCCGCCCCGTACGAGCCGACTGCCCGCCGTCAGCAGACAGGCAGCCTCCAGAGCATCCAGCGCCACCCACGCCGCCGCCTCGCCCGGCGGGAGCGTCGCCGCCAGAAACCCCGTCCACGGCAGCAGAGCCAGGCCCGCACCGGTCAGCAGCCGGCCCTTCCATCTGGGCAACAGGGCGGTATCGACGGGGGAGTTGAAGGCGATGAGAGCCATGGAGCGAGCCTCTTTCGGCTGTCACGAACCCGGCCTTCGGGTTCGCGATCAACACTCCTGTTCCGTGTGGTCACAGTCAGTAACCCTGCTTGCCGACTTGGGGTGGCACCAGTTGCACCCCAGAACCGGCAACAGGCTTCATGGCGGCCGGACATGCCCACCACATACGGTTTGATCATGACCATCCCGCCCCGGCTCCGCCGCTCCCTCACCCGGCTGCGGCGCGACATGTCCTTCATCGCCTCCGGGATGCTCCTGCACCTCGTCACAGCACCGTTGTTCCTCTGGGCCGCGAAGCTGGCCGTCGCAACTTTCAACGGCACCTCCTCCGACGCCCCGGTGATCCTTCCCGTCCCCGTCGCCCTGATCGCCATCGCCGGATTCGGCCTCACGGAAGCCCACCGATGGCGCCACCGCGAACTGTGCGGCGTGGACCTGCCCCCGCTCCGGTTCGCCGTGGCGAGACGGCAGTTCGCGTACAACTGCCTCGCCGGGCCCTGCCTCGGGATACTCGAACTGCTCGTCCTCGCGCTCCTGGTGGCCGGCGCGGCCGCCACCACCATCTACGCCTGGATCATGCTGCTGCCGGCGGACTGGCGGATCGGCCACCCCGGCTACACCACCCAGGCCGCCTACGTCATGGCCGCCGGAGTAGTCGCACTGGCCGCCGTGCCGAGCCTCGCCGGAGCCCTGGTACGGCTGGAGAACCGCATCGCCCCCGCCCTCCTCAAGGACACCCGGGCCGCGGAACTCGAGCAGCGCGTCGAAGACCTCACCGAAAGCCGGGCCGGAGCGGTCGACGCCGCCCACGCCGAACGCCGCCGCATCGAACGCGATCTCCACGACGGCGCCCAGCAACGGCTCGTATCACTCGCACTGAACCTCGGGATCGCCAAAGTGACACTCAAGGACCTGCCGCCCGAGGTGCGGCAGGTGATCGACGACGCACACCGCGAAGCCAAGGAGTCGATCGAGGAACTCAGCCATCTCGTACGCGGCCTCCACCCGTCCGTACTCGACGAACTCGGCCTCGACGCAGCCCTCTCCGGCCTTGCCGCCCGCGCGCCACTGCCCGTACGGCTACAGGTCGACCTGCCGCGGCGAGCCGCACCCGCCGTCGAAGCGGTCGCCTACTTCGTCGCCTCCGAGGCTCTCACCAACATCGCCAAGCACGCGCACGCGACCCGCGCCGACGTGACCGTGTCCAGGCTGGGCGGGATACTGCGGGTGGTCGTCGCCGACGACGGTGCGGGCGGCGCCGATCCGGCCGGCGGTACCGGTCTCAGAGGACTCGCCCAACGTGTGGGATCCGTCGACGGGACCTTCCGGATGAGCAGCCCCACCGGGGGCCCGACCGTCATGACCGTGGAGCTGCCGTGCGCGCTGTGATCGCCGAAGATTCCGTCCTGCTCAGGGTCGGCGTCGTCAAAGTCCTTGAGATGGCCGGATTCGAGGTTGTCGCGGAAGTCGGCGACGCCGAAGGGCTGTTGGCCGCGGTCGAGGAACACCGGCCCGACATGGCCGTCGTCGACGTCCGGATGCCGCCCGGCTTCACCGACGAAGGCGTACGGGCCGCACTCCAGCTCAGACAGCGGTGGCCGGACACCGCCGTCCTGATGCTGTCGCAGTACGTGGAGGAGCGGTACGCCGCCGAGCTCATAGCCGCCAACACCAGCGGCATCGGCTACCTGCTCAAACAACGGGTCGCGGACGTCGAGGAGTTCATCGAAGTGCTGCGACGGGTCGCCGACGGCGGAACCGCCCTCGACCCGCAGGTCGTCGCACAGCTCCTGGTGCGGCGGCAGAGCGATCCGCTGGAACGGCTGACCGGGCGCGAACGGGATGTGCTCGCCCTGATGGCGGAGGGCCGCTCCAACGCCGGAATCGCAGATCGGCTGGTGATCAGCGAAAGCGCCGTCGCGAAACACATCAACAGCATCCTCGCCAAGCTCGGCCTGGAGCGCGCCGGCGCGGATCACCGCAGGGTGCTGGCGGTACTTCGCTTCCTGGAAGGTGGCGCCTGAGCGCACGGAGCGGGACGTATGGGACAACAGCGCGACAAGGTGCTGCTGTTGATGTTGAACCTGCTGCACACTGGGCGCACTCGTCACCAGGAGGACCGATGCCGTCCATGACCACAAGCAAGGTCAGCAGATGGGATCAGCACGGCCGCGAGCATGTCGTGCACGTACAGAAATCGGGCATGCAGCGGACGCTGACCTGTAACACCTGCGGCTGGCGCAAAGGGGCGCAGTTCCTGCCCTGGCTCAAAGCCGAGGAACACCTCGCCGAGGCACACCAGGCCACGGTGGACCCGAGCGCCTGATGATCTCCCCTGTCCGCTCGACCGGTTCGCTCGCGCGGCCCGTGCGAAAAAACGAGGTGTCCCCGCCCTTCGCGGCGGGGTACCGTGGCCCGCATGTATGCGTATCTCCCGATCTACGAGTGAGAGGGCGGCGGTCGACTCCCGCCCCCGTCTGACGATTCCCCAGTCACTTCTCACCACAAATGGGAGAAACCCATGGCCAAGAGCCGAAACAACCTCCTCGGCGTGGGCGGACAGCGCAAGAAGCTGTCGCGCGCCGACCAGCAGGGCAACGGTCCCGCGCGCAACGCCGATCGCAAGGCGTCCGCCGACCAGAAGCAGGAACTGGTGCGCAAGATGCGCGAGCGTGCCGAGAGCGTCGACACGCCGCAGGAGCCGCAGGAGAACCAGGCCTGATCATGGCCGTGGGCCCGGACCGCGTCACGCGGTCCGGGCCCACGGCCATCTCCGGCCCATGTCCGGGTCCGCCAGGTTCAACGGGTCAGTTCACCGTGCGCGGCAGGCGCAGGCTCAGCAGCGTCGTCAGCACGATCATCCCCAGCTGCACCAGCAGCGTGACCGTCAGTGCCTGACGCATCCCCGCCGATGTGGCCAGCGAGAGGAAGAGCGAGCCCAGCGTGGCCACGCCCAGCGCCAGTGCGGACTGCTGGGTCGTCACCATCACACCGCTGCCCACTCCGGCCCGCTCCGGCGGCACTTCGGAGAGCACGATCCGGAAGATGACCGGCAGTTGGAGTCCCTGGCCGAAGCCGGCGAGCGCGACGCCCGGCATCAGTTCCACGAAGCCCAGGTCCGGCCAGCCGCGCCAGACGGCGAGGGCCAGTACCGCGACGCCCACGGCCTGGAGCGCGCCGCCGGTCGGCACGATCCGGGTGCCGTACCGCACCACCAGCCGCGGTCCTGCCAGCGACGCCACGAAGAAGGCCAGCGCCATCGGCACCAGCGCCGTCCCGGAGGCCACGGCCCCCATCCCGAGGCCCTGCTGCAGCGCCACCGCGACCACGAACATGAAGCCGCCGAAGCCGATCGAGAACGGCAGTACCAGCGCAAGCCCGCGCCGCAGCGGGACCAGTGCGAACAGGCTCGGCGGTACCAGCGGTGTACGCCCCTGCCGGTCCGCGCGACGCTCCACCCGGTAGAAGGCCACCGCCGCGACCGGGAACATCGCCAGCGCGACCCATGTCCACAGCGGCCAGCCGGTGGCCCGTCCCTCCGTCAGCGGCGCCAGCAGCGTCAGCAGGGTCACGGTCAGCAGCAGCGTGCCGGGTACGTCCACGGGCGCGGGGTTGGCGGAGCGCGTTCTCGGGACCGAGCGGGCGGCCAGTACCAGGCCGATCAGCGCCACCGGCACATTCACCAGGAATACCGCCCGCCAGCCGGTGCCCGCGATGTCGGCCGCGACCAGGACGCCGCCCAGGATCTGCCCGGCGACCATCGAGAGTCCGGCAGTCGCTCCGTACAGGCTCATCGCCCGGGCCCTGCGCGGGCCGGCCGTCGCCGACTGGATGGTGGCCAGTACCTGCGGCATCATCAGCGCGGCTGCCGCGCCCTGTGCCACCCGTGCCCCGACCAGCGTCCAGGCGTCCGGCGCGAGCCCGCAGGCCAGCGAGGTGAGTCCGAAGGCGGCCATGCCCGCCAGGAAGAGCCGGCGGCGGCCGTACATGTCTCCGAGCCGTCCGCCGAGGACGAGCAGTACGGCGTACGAGAGTCCGTACCCGGCGACCACCAGTTCCAGCAGCGCGGGGCCCGCGCCGAGGTCGTGTTCGATGGTCGGCAGGGCGACATTGACGATGAAGAAGTCGATCAGGGGAAGCGCCGCGCCGAGCAGCACGGTGAACAGCCCGAGCGGGCCGAGCTGCGGCCCGGCGGCTTCGGCGGCTTCCGCGGCTTTGGCGACGCGGACGGGATCTGGGGAAAGAACACTGGTCTCACTCACGCCATCGACGATCGTCCGTCGTGGAGCCTGGTACCAGAGTGTCTTTATCCTGGTACAAGCACTACCTGGCAATGGTCTGCGCCGTCCGGCACGCTGGAAGCATGACGACGATGGTGCAGGAGAGCGACGTACGAAGGCATGAGCTCGCGGGCTTTCTGCGCAGCCGTCGTGAACGCATCACCCCCGAGCAGGTCGGGCTGCCGCGCGGCCGTCGCCGGCGGACTCCCGGTCTGCGCCGCGAGGAGGTCGCGCATCTCGCGACCGTCGGTGTCACCTGGTACACCTGGCTCGAACAGGCCAGGGACATCCAGGTCTCCCCGCAGGTCCTCGACGCCATCGCCCGCGCGCTGCTCCTCGACCCCAGCGAGCGCACCCATCTCTTCGCCCTGGCCGGCGCCACCGACCCGGCCCCCGGCACGCCCTGCCCGACCATCACGCCGGCCCTGCGGCAGATGCTCGTGCAGCTCGAGCCGATTCCGGCCTGCATCATGAACAGCCGTTACGACATCCTCGCGTACAACCGCACCTACGGACGGCTGTTCTGCGACCTCGACGCCCTTCCTCCGGAGGACCGCAATTGCATGATCATGGCCTTCACCAATGACGACTGGCGGGCGGCGGTCACCGATCTCGCGGACGCCAACCGGATGATGGCCGCGAAGTTCCGGGCGTCGATGGCCGAGCATCTGGCCGAGCCCGCGTGGAAGGCGCTGCTGGGGCGACTGGAGAGGTCCTCGCCGGCGTTCCGTGAGGTGTGGGCGCGCCATGAGGTGGTCAGCCAGAGCGGCAGGACCAAGCTGATCCGCAACGCCCATGTGGGCCTGCTGCACCTGGAGCACAACAATCTCTGGCTGGGCCCGGCGGCCGGGCCCCGGCTGGTCAGTTACACACCTCTGGACGTCGAATCGCGCGAGCGCCTGGAGAAGCTCCAGGCGTTCGCGCTCGCCGAGGCCTGAGCACGTGGCATGGCCCGGGCCCGGACCGTGGCGCGTGGTCCGGGCCCGGGTTCGGTGTGCCGGTCAGCCCGTGAAGCGGGTCACCGCCGGAACCAGGTCGCCCTGTTTGGCGATACCCACTGTCCACAGATCTGCGCTGCTCGGCACAGTGGTGAACCCTCGCACCACCACACCGGGGTCGGCTGCCTGCTCCCAACGGCGCTCCTGCGCGTCGAAGCGCAGGGCGACGGAGACAGCACCCTTGCCGCCGACCGCCCACAGCGCGCCGTCCCCGGCCCTGCCGACGGCCCGAAGCCGGCCGTCGGCGATCGCGGGTGTCTTGACGTCGGTCCACTTCTTGCCGTCCCAGTGCACCGCGTAGGCGAGGTCGCCTCCCTTGGACGTCGAACCGCCCACCGCCCATATGTCGTCGGCACCAAGTGCGGTGATGCCGCTGAGCCAGCGGTGCTCATCCTTGGCTCCCGCGGGCGCGGCGACCCGCGTCCAGGAGGTGCCGTCCCAGTGCAGCAGCAGGGCCGTCTCCGCGGTGCTGTCGGTGGCGAAGGACGTGCCCGCCGCCCAGATGTCGTCCGGTGCGACCGCGGTGAGGCTGGTGAGTTCGCCCTTGCCGACGTCGGGCAGGGTCTGCCGACGCCAGGCCGTGCCGTCCCAGGCCTGGATGGCGGGGACCCCGTTCTTGATGCCCTGCGGCACCACGCGACCGGCCGTCCAGGCCTTCCCGTCGGACGTCGTCACCACCGCGTCGGGTGTCAACCGGCCCGCGGGGTCACGGTCGAGGTTGCGCGTGGTCCAGGAGGTGCCGTCCCAGTGGGCCGCCGTCGCGCCGACCGCCCAGATGTCACTGGCCGACCGTACGGCGAGCGCCTGCGGAAAGGTGTCCTTCGGCAGCGTCGACTGCTGCGTCCAGGACGTGCCGTCCCAGTGCAGGGCCAGGGCCTCCAGCTCGGTGGCGCTCTTCAGCCGGTAGCCGACGGACCAGGCCTGCTTGTCGCTGAGCGCGGCCACGGCGGTGAGGTCGCCCTTGGCCACCGGGACCGCGGTCGACTGCCACTGTCCCGCGACGCGCGCCGGTGCGGCCGCCACGTCCTTGGCGGCGGGGGCGGGGCCGGCCCAGACGGTGCCGGCGGCGATCAGGCCCCCGACCGCGACGGCTCCCGCGGCCAGCGCCGCCACCATGGGCGACCGACTGACTTTCCGGTGCCGGGATGACTTGCTCGTATGCATCACGGAGATCCTTGAGTGATCGGCGGTCGGCTACTTGGCCGTGGTCTGGATGACGAAGTCGAAGGCGCCGGTGTAGCGGCCGTCCTTCGGGCCCGCGAGCGTGATCGTGCAGGCCCGGTTGAGGAGCCGGTCCGCGGCGTTGAGCGTGGCGAAGTCCCGGCCGTACGCCTGGGTGTCGTCGGGGAAGTACAGCTGGGTGACGAGCACCGGTCCGCCGGGCGCCTGGACCTGGGTGTGGATGTGGGGAGCCCGCTGGCCCCAACGGCCCCAGTAGTCCCGGGGGATGATCGTCGTGAGCCGGAACGCGCCCCTACTGTTGGTGTGCTGGTGTCCGCGGAGCGAGAAGCCGGCGGTGTCGTAGTCGCCGTTCTGGTCGCACTGCCAGAACTCGATGAGCGTCCCCGGCAGCGGCTTGCAGGCGGTGTCGTAGACGACGCCGCTGAAGTCGAGCCGCACTCCGCGGATCGCGGGGGTGATGAAGTCCGTCCGCTCGGGGGATTCCGGTTTGAAGAGCGGGCCCTCCGTCGCCGCCGGGGTCTCGTGACCGTCGCAGGCAGGCGTGACGGCCAACGGGCGTCCCGCCGCGCGCGCCTCCTGCACCGTGCTCATCGGTGCCGCCAGGGCGGCGCCGGCCCCGCTCGTCGCCACGAGGGCGGCGGTCATCCCCGCCGAACTCGTTCTGATGAACGCCCTCCTCGAGCTCGTGTGCTCGCCGCTCGTTTCGTGGTCTGGCCGCATCGCGTCTCCTTGCCGGAATCGACTGCTCGCCAGGGCATTCCGTGGGGGGAAGGACGGGCCAGAGGCCTGCGAGTCCTTGGAATGCCCTGTTCCGGCTCAGCTTTGCCGCTGCCGCTGAAGAGCGGATCGATCAGATGACCGGCGGCTTTGCCGCGTTACGAAACCTCGCCCCAGCGCTTGTCGTGTTCCGGGGTGGCGCGCCGTTCCTTTCCGGCCACCCACAGCGCGATCTGGGTCCGGGACCGCATGCCCAGCTTGTCCCGTACGTTGTCGAGATGGGTGGCGACGGTGCTCGCCGACAGATCGAGACGAGCCGCGATCTCACGGTTGGTCAGTCCCTCGGCGACCAGAGCGGCGACAGCTGCCTCCCGCCCTGTCAGCGCAGATCGCCCGCCGCCGGTTCCGCTCCCGGTTCCCCCTCCTCCGTCACCGTTGCCGGCCGTTGAGGAGACGACTGACGCGGACTCTTCGGCGGTCCCGTTCAGCGCGTAGACGAGCAGCCGCTCCCAGCGCAGCCGGCGTCCACCGGCCACCGCCCCGTCCCGCGCAGCCGGGGTCAGAGCCGCCTCGGCGCGGGCCGCCGCGGCTTCGACGTGCCGCTGCCACTCGGCTTCCGGCTCGGTGTCCAGGCGGCGGCGCGCCTGCGCACAGGCCGCGAACAGCCGCAGCGAGCGCTTCATCTCGCCGCGTTCCGCCGCCACGACGGCAAGCCCCTCGAGCGGATACAGCGCGTGGAAACTCTCACCGGGCACCGTGCGCAGGGCCTCGGCGAACAGCCGTTCCGCCGCCCTGAGGTCGCCCAGAGCCAGCCGTATCGCGCCGGCGGTGTGCAGCGCTGCCGCCGACTGGCACCAGGGTGCCTGCCCTCGAAGCTCGGGCAGGCAGGAAGACATGAGCGCATCGCCCTCGGCCGCCTTGCCGACATGCAGCAGCGCCCAGGCCAGGTGATGCCGGCACCATGCGGTGTCGTGGGGGCGGCCGAGCGTGGCGACGATGGCCAGGCACTCGGCGAAGTCGTCGACGGCCTGCGAGAACTCGCCGCGGCACAGCAGGGCGGCAGCGCGTGCGTCCAGGGCGTTGGCGAGTGAGGCGGGGTCGTTCCGGCGCCGCTCGGCGGCGACCGCCTGCTCGGCGAAGTGCAGTGCGGCCGCCTCGTCCACCTGCTGGCAGGCGGCGCGTGCGGCGAGCGCCAGGGCCGCACCGACGTGCCGGGAGTCCTGGAAGTCCTCGGAGTGCCGGGGGTCCCTCGGGTCCCGCGAATCCTCGGGGTCGCTGTCGCGCTCCAGCACGTCCGTCAGCAGTGCGCGGGCGGCTGTCAGCTGCTCCTGCTGGTAGCGCACACGCGCAAGTGCCAGCGTCAGGGGTACGTTCGGTGCGCCACCGTGGCTGTTGGTGTGGGCGACGGCCGCCGCGAGGTTCTCCCGCTCCTCGGTCAGGGGGCCGCCCGCCTGGTCGACGAAGACCTGACCCGTGGTCGGCTCCAGCAGTCCGGTCAGCCAGTCGACGGCCCGCTGCCAGGTGCCTGGCAGCTCGCCGGAGTCGGCGAGGCGGTCCAGGGCGTAGGCGCGGATGGCGCTCAACTGCCTGAATCGTGCGGTGACTTCGGCCTCGGTGCCGGGCAGCCGCACGATCAGGGACTTGGCTTCCAGCGCGCACAGCACCCGCAGGACGTGCCGTGGCGGCATCTCGCCGTCTGCGCAGACCGCGGCCGCTCCTACGGCGTCGAAGCCGCCGACGAGGACCGAGAGACGGCGGAAGAGGGCCTGCTCCTCCGGGTCCAGTAACCGATGGCTCCAGTCGATCGCGGCCGCCAGCTCGCGGTGGCGTCCCGGTCCGGTTCTGCTGCCGTCCGTGAGGAGGGTGAGCTGGTCGTCGAGGCCGGCCAGGATGTCGCTCAGCGGGAGGGCTCCCGTACGGCGTGCCGCCAGCTCGATGGCCAGTGGCATGCCGTCGAGGCGCCGGCAGATCTCCGCCACGGTACGGGCGTTGCCGGCATGCAGCTCGAATCCGGGTGCGCAGCTGCCCGCGCGCTCCACGAAGAGCCGGACGGCATCCGCCTGCAGCACGGCTGCCGGGTCGTCGTCCTCGCCGGCCGGCGACAGGGACAGTTCGCCGACCCGGAACACCACTTCGCCGGGCACGCGCAGCACTTCCCGGCTGGTGGCGAGGATCCGCAGCCGTGGGCACCGGGCGAGCAGGGCCGCGGCCAGCTGTGCGCACGGCTCGGCCAGGTGCTCGCAGTTGTCCAGGACGATCAGTATCGGGCGGTCGCCGAGCTCGTGCGCGAGCAGCGCGATACCTGTACGGCCGCCGCGCTCGCCGACGCCCAGCGCGGCGGCCACGGCCTGCGGAAGCCGGTCGCCGTCGCGCAGCGAGTCCAGTTCGACCAGCAGGGCCTTGCCGTCGGCGCCGCCACTCCGGCCGCCGGCGAACTCCATCGCCAGACGGGTCTTGCCGACTCCGCCCGGACCGGTGAGAGTCAGCAGCCGCGAGGACTTCGAGAGGGTGCGCAGCCGCGACAGCTCGAGCCGCCGGCCTATGAAGGAGTCCAGTGGCCGTGGCAGCTCCCGGCCCACCACCTGTCTGTGGTCCTGCTCCTGGCCGTGCTCCTGGTCCTGGCCGTGCTCCTGGTCCTGGCGGTGCTCCTGGTCCTGGCGGTGTTCTCGGTCCTGGTCCTGGGCGTCCCGTGCCGAGCGTCGGCGGAAGGCGCGCTGTCGGCATGCGGCGGAGCAGTAACGGGCAGGCCGGCCGCCCTGTGCCGGCCCGCTCTCCTTGCGCGGCCCTCGGCCGGGCAGCTCGGTCCCGCACACCTCGCACGTTCGACTCGGACTCATCCGTCGAATCCTTGCCGAACGGACGCCGCCGGACCAGGGAGTCCGGCGAAGGGTGAGCGACGCCCCATGGCGCCTGTGGCCCTGCTCGGAGACGGCTATGCGTTCGCTGTGGACGGCGCCTTGTCCCGGTCCGGCGGTTCCAGTTGCTCAGCCGTGCGCCGCGCCGTCTCCCGTGCCCAGCCGCCGCTGGTCAGCGCCCCCACCACGAGGACGCACAGCCCGCAGCCGGTGATGATCCACCAGGCGGGCCTGCTCGCGGCGACGAAGCCGTCCGCGTACGAGGTGGAGGCGACCCCGGCCGCCAGTACGGCTCCGATGACGGCGACGCCGAGGGTCTGCCCGATCTGCCGGCTGGTGGAGGCGACAGCGGCCGCGACACCGGCCTGGGAGCGGGGCATTCCGGAGACGGCGGTGTTGGTGATCGGCACGTTCACCATGCCGAAGCCGAGACCGAAGAGGAAAAAGCCGAGGAAGAGCAGCGCGTCGGAGGTCTCGGCCTCGAAGGCGGCGAACAGCACCCCGCTCGCGGCCATCGCGACGCCCGCGATCATCAGCGGGAGGCGCGGACCGCGGCTGCCGACCAGCCGTCCCGACAGCGGTGCGCAGATGAACGTCATGGCGGCCATCGGCAGCATGTAGAGACCGGCGTCCATGGCGGACAGGCCGCGGACGTCCTGCAGATAGAGCGTGTTGATGAAGAGGAAGCCGCCGAGCGAGGCGAAGGCGCACACCGCGATGACCGTGGCACCGCTGAACGGGGCGCTGCGGAAGAAGCGCAGATCGATCAGAGGCTCGGTGCGCCTCGGTTCGTACAGCAGCAGTCCGGCCAGCGCGAGGGCCGCGACCGCGCTGAGGGCAAGGATCACCGGCGAGTGCCGGCCGGCCGAGGGCGCCTCGATGATCGCGTAGGTGAGTGAGCCGAGGAGAGCCATGACTAGGAGCTGGCCGACGGGATCGGGGCGGCGTGGCTTCGGGGCGCGGGACTCCGGTACGTAGCGCCAGGTCAGCAGGATGGCGGCGATGCCTACCGGCAGATTGACCCAGAAGATCGAGCGCCAGCCGATCGAGTCCACCAGGACTCCGCCGACCAGGGGCCCCGCGGCCATGGAGATGCCGACGACGCCGCCCCAGACGCCGATGGCACGGGCCCGTTCGCGCGGGTCGGTGAAGGTGTTGGTGATGATCGACATCGCGACCGGATTGAGCATCGAGCCGCCGACGGCCTGCACCATGCGGAACGCGATGAGCGACTCGAGATTGGGCGCGAGCGAGCAGAGCAGCGAGCCGACGGTGAAGAGGACGAGCCCGGTCTGGAAGACCCGGCGTCGGCCGATCCGGTCGGCGGTGGAGCCGGAGAGCATCAGCAGGGAGGCGAGGACGAGGGTGTAGGCGTCGATCGTCCACTGCATCCCGGCGACCGAGGCGTGAAACTCCTTCTGGATCGAGGGCAGCGCGACATTGAGGATCGTGTTGTCGAGGCTGACGATCAGCAGGCTCATAGCGCAGATCGCCAGCACGACCAGCCGCCGTCGGTATGTGAGCTCGGGCATACGCGGATAGTACGGCTGACTAACGACTCCCGTCGTGAGCGACAATGGGCGAATGACCACGTTCGCCCCGTCCTCCTCGATGCTCAGGATCGGCCCGCACGCCGTGCAGCCCCCGGTGGTGCTCGCGCCGATGGCGGGCATCACCAATGCGCCGTTCCGCACGCTGTGCCGCGAGTTCTCCGGCGGCAAGGGGCTTTTCGTCAGCGAGATGATCACGACGCGGGCGCTGGTCGAGCGCAATGAGAAGACCATGCAGCTCATCCACTTCGACGCGATTGAGACGCCGCGGTCCATTCAGCTGTACGGGGTGGATCCGGTGACCGTCGGCAAGGCCGTCCGCATGATCGTGGACGAGAACCTGGCCGACCACATCGACCTGAACTTCGGCTGCCCGGTCCCGAAGGTGACGCGCAAGGGCGGCGGCTCGGCCCTTCCGTACAAGCGGCCGCTGCTGCGCGCGATCCTCAACGAAGCGGTGTCGAACGCGGGCGGCCTGCCGGTCACGATGAAGATGCGCAAGGGCATCGACGACGACCACATCACCTATCTCGACGCGGGCCGGATCGCGGTCGAGGAGGGCGTGACGGCGATCGCGCTGCACGGGCGTACGGCGGCGCAGCACTACGGCGGTACGGCCGACTGGGACGCGATCGCCCGGCTGAAGGAGCACGTTCCGGAGATCCCGGTGCTCGGCAACGGCGACATCTGGTCGGCGGACGACGCGCTGCGGATGGTGCGGGAGACGGGCTGCGACGGAGTGGTCGTGGGGCGCGGTTGCCTGGGGCGGCCGTGGCTCTTCGGCGACCTGGTGGCGGCGTTCGAGGGTACGGGTACCTGTGCGACGCCGACACTCAAGGAGGTCTCGGTCGTCATGCGGCGGCACGCGGAGCTGTTGGGGGAGTGGATCGGCGACGAGACGCGTGGCGTGATCGACTTCCGTAAGCATGTGGCGTGGTACCTCAAGGGCTTCTCGGTCGGCTCGGAGATGCGGAAGAAGCTGGCGATCACCTCGTCACTGGCGGAGATGGACGCACATCTGGAGGAGCTCGACCTGGACCAGCCGTGGCCGGTCGGTGCGGACGGGCCGCGCGGGCGTACGGCGGGCAACAACAGGGTGGTTCTGCCGGATGGCTGGCTGAAGGATCCGTACGACTGCGCCGGGATCGGCGCGGAAGCGGAACTCGATACCTCGGGCGGCTGACGGCACCGGTCCGCGCACCCGGGCTCCGCCCCGGAGCCTGCGGCTCGAGCACCACCGGGGCCGGATCTGCTCGCCCGGACCGGCGGAAGATCAAGCCCGTCCGGCGATTGCGGACACGGCGGGGCCGAGGTCCCGCAAGCCGCGCTACGCGTCCAGCGCGCCCGCATGCCGCGACAGCGGGGCCGTGTCCGCCGAGTTGCTCACACTGAACGTCACACTCCCCGCCACATACCTGTCGTCCGTCCACTCGATGGGCCGGCCCGTCGCCGTGCACGTCAGATGACGCTGCCGCAGCAGCGGGCTGCCCCGGCGGACCCGCAGCAGCCGCGCGTCCACGCTCCCCGCCGCGACCGCGTCGAGCAGGTGCTCGCCGTACTGGGCCACGATGCCGTGCTGTCCGGCGATGCTGTTCATGATGGATACGCAGTCCTCGGGCAGCTCCTCCACCGCGGGCGCCACCCACTCCGCGTACGCGGTGCGCTCCAGCATGGCCGGTTCGCCGTCGAGCAGCCGCAGCCGTATGACGTACAGGACCGGCGATCCGGCGGTGACGGAGAGCCGGGAGGCCTCTGCGGGGGTCGCGGGGCGGCGGGCGCGGGTCAGGATACGGCTGGAGATCTCGTGGCCCATGCCCTCGGCCCACTGCGCGAAGCTGTTCAACTCCGCGAAGCTGTGCCGGCGTTCGTGGCGCAGCACGATTCTGCGCGCACCCTGCCGGGAGCCGATCAGGCCCTCGGAGGCCAGTACGGCGACGGCCTGCCGGACCGTCCCGCGCGACGCGGACCAGCGGGCCGCGAGGTCGCTCTCCGAGGGGAGCTGCGCCCCGACCGGATACTCGCCGCCCAGGATCGACCGCCGTACCGCCTCGGCGATCTCCAGATAACGCGACGTACCCACGCGAACGCCCTCCGTGTCCCGAACTGTGCGCAGTTGGTTGCGCTGTGTTCCGCTTCCCCGACCACCCTAACCGCGCCGGAGCGCCACTGTCTCCCGTCCCCCGGGACCCGCTCCCACCGGCGAGGAAACGGCGTTGGCTCTTCCGGTAGCCGATCCGCCGCGGCCATGTGCCGTTCATGATCCGGACAGCTCCTCCGGGCGAACTGAATCCAGCTTGTTCAGACAAGTGCTCACAGTGTCCTTCACTTCGTCTCTGGGAGAGACCGTGTTCAGACCTTCCCGTCTCGGCGCTACCGCCCTGCTCGGCGCTGCCGCGCTCACCACCCTCACCGCCTGCGGTGCCGCGCCCGACGGCGCTGCCGCCGGTGCCGCGGTGAAGGCGAACGCCAGCACCTCGGCCGCCGGGTTCGGCGGAATGAAGGCGCTCGTCGCGGCCGCCGAGAAGGAGGGCAAGCTGAATGTCATCGCCCTCCCGGCGGACTGGGCGAACTACGGCGAGCTGATCAAGGCCTTCGAGGCCAAGTACAAGATCAAGGTCGGCAGCGAGAACCCGGACGCCTCCAGCGCCGACGAGATCGCCGCCGTCAAGGCCCGCAGGGGCCAGAAGCGCGCCCCCGACGTCCTCGACCTGGGCATCGCCTTCGCCCGCAGCGGCGCTGCCGAGAACCTGTTCGCCCCGTACAAGGTCGAGGCCTTCGACAAGATCCCCGCAGGTCAGAAGGACCCCGAAGCCCGCTGGTACAACGACTACGGCGGCTATGTCTCCATCGGCTGCGACGCCAAGCGGATCAAGAACTGCCCGCAGACCTTCGCGGACCTGCTCAAGCCCGAATACAAGGGCAAGGTCGCGCTGAACGGCAACCCGACCAAGTCCGGCTCCGCCTTCGGCGGCGTCTACGCGGCGGGCCTCGCCAACAAGGGCTCCTTCGCCGACATCCAGCCCGGTATCGACTTCTTCGCCAAGCTGAAGAAGAGCGGCAACTTCATCCCCGTCGAGTCCACCCCGGCCACGGTCGAGAAGGGCGAGACGCCCATCAGCATCGACTGGGACTACCTCAACGCCGGCTACGCCGACCAGTTCCGCGGCAAGGGCGTCGACTGGAAGGTCTCCGTACCGAGCGACGGCGTCTACGCCCAGTACTACTCGCAGGCCATCAACAAGCAGGCCCCCCACCCGGCGGCCGCCCGCCTGTGGATGGAGTTCCTCTACAGCGCCGAGGGCCAGAACCTCTGGCTGAAGGGGTACGCCCGGCCCGTACTGCTGCCGGCCATGACCGCGGACGGCAGCGCCGACAAGGGGTCTGTCGCCAAGCTCCCCAAGGTCGAGGGCACTCCGTCCTTCCCGTCCTCCGCGGAGCTCGACAAGGCCAAGGCCGCCCTCGCCGAGAACTGGGACAAGGCCCTCTCCTGATGCCCGTACCCTCCCCGTCCCGCACCGGGCCCGCCGGCGGAACCCGCCGCCGGCGGCGCGGCCCCCGCACCTGGATCGCCGCGCTCCCGCTGCTCGTCTTCACGGGCCTGTGCTTCGGCCTTCCCGTCGCCGCGCTGCTGTACGGAGCCGTCACGGGCGCCGACCCGGCGACCGGCTCCACCCGGCTGACCGGTGAGCATCTGCGGCGCTCGCTGCAGGGGCCCTATCTCGGCTCCCTCATCGGCAGCGTCCAGCTCTCCGCGCTCACCGCGGTGATCGGGTCGGTCGCCGGTGTGCTGATCGCGCAGGCCATCGTGACCTCCCGGCGTACGTGGCTGCGCAGCGCAACCCTCACGGCCTCCGGCGTCCTCGCCAACTTCGGCGGTGTGCCGCTCGCGTTCGCGTTCATCGCGACCGCAGGCATCTCCGGTGTGGTCACCCGGCTCGCGGACCTCGACAGTCTCGGCTGGAACCTCTACTCCTTCACGGGGCTCGCCGTGGTCTATCTCTACTTCCTGACCCCGCTCATGGTGCTCGTGATCATCCCGGCGCTGGACGGACTGCGTCCCCAGTGGCGGGAGGCCGCGCAGAACAGCGGGGCGACCGGACGGCAGTTCTGGCGGCTGGTCGGGCTGCCGGTCCTCGCGCCGTCCCTGCTGGGCGGCTTCGTCCTGCTCTTCGGCAGCGCGT
Source organism: Streptomyces sp. NBC_01750 (assembly GCF_035918095.1). Classification (NCBI taxonomy): domain Bacteria; kingdom Bacillati; phylum Actinomycetota; class Actinomycetes; order Kitasatosporales; family Streptomycetaceae; genus Streptomyces; species Streptomyces sp. NBC_01750. Next base: position 2,938,000 of record NZ_CP109137.1, on the reverse strand, counting down.
TCGCCGCGCATGCCACTGCCGCGGCTCTGGTCGGCGGTTCCGTACCGCTGGTCACCTTGAAGATCGCGGACGCGCTGTCCGGCAATGTGCTGGTCGGCCAGGAGAATGTGGCGCTCGCCCTGAGCCTCGACATGATCGTGATCGCCGGCCTGGTCATGGCGGTCTATCTGCCCCTCCAGCGACGGAGCGCCCGATGGCTGCGATGACACCCACCGCCCAGGCCGCGCCTGCCGGGCCCCGCCCCGCACCCGAGAAGGCTCCTGTCCGCCGACAGCGCCTCCGACAGCGCCGCCGGCCGCGCGTCTGGCGCGGACTCGTCCTGGGTCTGGCCGGTCTCTACTTCCTCGTTCCGCTCCTCGCGTCGGTCGTCTTCACGGTGCACACTCCGGGCCGGGGCGTCTCGTTCGAGGCGTACACCGGGATTCTCGGCGCAGAGGGATTCACCGACAGCCTGCTGCTCTCGCTCGGCCTCGCCGCCGCGACCATCGCGCTCGTTCTGCTGCTGGCCGTGCCCGCGCTGGTCGCCGTGCGGCTGGGGGCGCCACGGCTGCGGCCGGTCGTCGAAGTCATGTGCATGCTGCCGTTGGTGGTGCCGCCGATCGCGCTGGTCACCGGGATCACCACGGTGCTGCGCTGGGGACCGGAACATCTCTCCCGCACACCGCTCTACCAGACCTTCATGGCGGTCCAGGACGAGAACTTCCCGCTCGTGCTCGTCCTCGCCTACACGGTGCTGGCCCTGCCGTTCGTGTACCGCTCCCTGGACGCGGGACTGCGCGCCATCGACGTACCGACGCTGGTGGAGGCCGCCCGCAACTGCGGTGCGAGCTGGGCGTACGTCATCCTCCGGGTCATCCTGCCCAATCTGCGCACCGCGCTCGCCGGCGCCGCCTTCCTCACCCTGGCGCTGGTGCTGGGCGAGTTCACCATCGCCGCGCTGCTCGGCTACCAGCCCTTCGCGGTGTGGATCGTCACGGTCTCCGGAGCGCAGGCACGGATGTCGGTGGCCGTCTCCGTCCTCAGTCTTCTGATCACCTGGGCGCTGCTGCTGCTCCTCTCCCGCGCGGGGAACGGCACCCGGCCCGCGAAGAGCACGGCCACCGTGGCCGCCGCGCCCTCCTCCAGCAAGGACCGGTAATCCATGTCTGCAAGCACAGCGACCGCCGTCGCGCGGCGGAACGAGACCTCCGGCGCGACCGGCGCCCGGGTCGAATTCCGCGGTCTGCGCCGGGCTTTCGGCGCCACCGTCGCCCTCGACGGGCTCGACCTGACCGTCGAACCGGGTGAGCTGATCGCCCTGCTCGGTCCGTCGGGCTGCGGCAAGACCACCGCCCTGCGCGTCGTCGCGGGTTTCGAACAGCCGGACGCCGGCGAGGTGCTGGTCGACGGCGAGGACATCACCCGGGTGCCGGCCAACCGCCGGGACGCGGGCATGGTCTTCCAGTCGTACAGCCTCTTCCCCAACCTCAGCGCCCGCGACAACGTCGCTTTCGGCCTGCGGGTCCGCAAGATGCCGACCGCCGGGCGCAACGCCCGCGCCGCCGAACTCCTGGCCCTGGTCGGCCTGCCCGAACACGGCGACCGCTACCCCCACCAGATGTCCGGTGGCCAGCAGCAGCGAGTCGCCCTGGCCAGGGCGCTGGCCCTGGAGCCGCGCGTGCTGCTCCTGGACGAGCCGCTGTCCGCGCTCGACGCCAAGGTGCGGCTCAGCCTGCGGGAGGAGATCCGCCGGCTGCAGCTCTCTCTCGGGATCACCACGATCTTCGTCACGCACGACCAGGAGGAGGCCCTGTCCATGGCGGACCGGGTCGCCGTCCTCAACGCCGGGAAGCTCGAGCAGTGCGCGGCGCCCGCGGAGCTGTACGAGCGGCCCGCGACGCCGTTCGTCGCCGAGTTCGTCGGGACCATGAACCGGCTGCCGGGCCGGATGGCGGACGACGGCCTGGTCGAAGTGGCGGGCAGCAGGCTGCCCGTGGACGGCGAAGCGCCACAGGCATCCGAGGTCGAGGTGCTCGTACGCCCCGAGAACGTCACCGTGACCGCCGATCCGGACGGCGGGGCCACGGTCGTCTCCGCGTCCTTCCTCGGCTCGGTCACGCGCGTGCTGCTCGACCTGCCGGACGGCAGCTCGGTCAAGGCCGACCTGGCGTCGCGGGACGCGGGCGCGCTGGTGCCCGGCGGCCGGGCGGCGGTCGGACTGGCACAGCGGCCCGTCCTCGTCGTACCGGCGCGGTGAGCGTGGAATTGACCGAGCCCGCGGCAGTCCTCTTCGACATGGACGGCACCCTCGTCGACACCGAGGTGCTGTGGTGGGAGACGGCCGAGGAGGTCGCCGCCTCGCTCGGCCACCGGCTCTCCGACGCGGACGCACCGGAGGTGGTGGGCCGGGCCGTCGAGGACACCGCCGCTCATCTGATACGGATCACGGAGGTGGCCCTCAGTGCCACCCCCACTGTGTCGGCGGTGGCGCAGGCGCTGACCGACGGGTTCTTCCAGCGGGTGGAGGCGGGCGCCCCGGTGCGTCCCGGCGTACGGCGGCTGCTGGCCGAACTGGAGTACCGGCAGGTTCCGTTCGCCCTGGTGAGTGCCTCACCGCGCATCGTCGTCGATTCGGTGGTCGGTGGAGCGCTGGCCGATGTGCCGTTCTCCTTCACGCTGTCGGCCGACGACACGGTGCGGACGAAGCCGCATCCGGATCCCTACCGGGCGGCCGCGGACCGGTTCGGGGCCCTGCCCAGGGCATGTGTGGCGGTGGAGGACTCGCCGGACGGCAGCGACTCCGCGGAGGCCGCGGGGTGTGCGGTGCTGGTGGTGCCGTCGTTGCTGCCGGTGCCCGCGTCCGCCGGCCGGGTCTTCGCCCGGAGCCTGGAGGACGTGGATCTCGATGTCCTCAGCCGCTGTGTTTCGTCGTGTTACGCGGGTCCGGATGATGGGACCGGATGACCCTCAGCCGCGTGATTCTCGCCACCCCTGATAGGGGTAGCGCTCAGATGAGCGAATTGATGACGACTGCACCTCTCAGAGGGGTGGCACTAAGTGCCACCCCTCTGGTGTTCAATTGATCTATCGATTCATCGCACGGTGTAGCGCCCTGCGCAATCAATGTCGCTGTGCGTGCTGATGCGTTCAAGCTCTGAAGGAAATCTCTCAATCGAGCTGCCGCTCAGTTACTTTGGATCTGGTGGCGGACGAGTGGTTACGGCCGTATGACGGCCAAGTGGACGTACCCAGACGCCTTCGATCTGGGTATGTTCCTCGCCGTCAGGGCAGCCACCGAGTCCTCGAGGAGTCGAGACCCGTGTCGGAAAACAAAGATCAGAAGTTCGTCTACGACTTCACCGAGGGCAACAGGGACCTCAAGGACCTGCTCGGCGGCAAAGGTGCCAACCTCGCAGAGATGACCAACCTCGGGCTGCCCGTCCCTCCGGGCTTCACCATCACCACCGAGGCGTGCAAGGTCTACCTCGACAGCGGCACCGAGCCCGCCGCGCTGCGCGACGAGGTGAGTGCCCACCTCGACGCCCTCGAGCGGTCGATGGGCAAGAAGCTCGGCCAGGCCGACAACCCCCTTCTGGTATCGGTACGTTCGGGTGCGAAGTTCTCGATGCCGGGCATGATGGACACGGTTCTCAACATCGGCCTCTCCGACGAGTCGGTGGCCGGGCTCGTACAGCAGTCCGGCGATGAGCGCTTCGCCTGGGACTCGTACCGCCGCCTGATCCAGATGTTCGGCAAGACGGTGCTGGGCGTCGACGGCGAACTCTTCGAGGAGGCGCTCGAGGAGGCCAAGCACGCCAAGAAGGTCACCGTCGACACCGACCTCGACGCCGGCGATCTGAAGAAGCTGGTCAAGCAGTTCAAGAAGATCGTCTCCCGTGACGCGGGCCGCGACTTCCCGCAGGACCCGCGTGAGCAGATGGACCTCGCGATCCGCTCGGTCTTCGAGTCCTGGAACACCGACCGCGCCAAGCTCTACCGCCGCCAGGAGCGCATCCCCGGCGACCTCGGCACGGCCGTCAACATCTGCTCCATGGTCTTCGGCAACCTCGGCCCCGACTCCGGCACCGGCGTCGCCTTCACCCGCGACCCCGCCAGCGGCCACCAGGGCGTCTACGGCGACTACCTCCAGAACGCGCAGGGCGAGGACGTCGTCGCCGGTATCCGCAACACGGTGCCGCTCGCCGATCTGGAGAACATCGACAAGCAGTCGTACGACCAGTTGATGCAGATCATGGAGACCCTCGAGACGCACTACAAGGACCTGTGCGACATCGAGTTCACCATTGAGCGCGGCCAGCTGTGGATGCTCCAGACCCGCGTCGGCAAGCGGACCGCGGGCGCGGCCTTCCGTATCGCCACCCAGCTCGTCGACCAGGGCCTCATCGACGAGGCCGAGGCGCTCCAGCGCGTCAACGGCGCGCAGCTCGCGCAGTTGATGTTCCCGCGCTTCGACGACCATGCGAAGACCGAACTGCTCGGCCGCGGTATCGCCGCGTCGCCCGGTGCGGCCGTCGGCAAGGCCGTCTTCGACTCGTACACCGCGGTCAAGTGGTCGCGTTCCGGCGAGAAGGTCATCCTCATCCGCCGTGAGACCAACCCCGACGACCTCGACGGCATGATCGCCGCCGAGGGCATCCTGACCTCGCGCGGTGGCAAGACCTCGCACGCCGCCGTTGTCGCCCGTGGCATGGGCAAGACCTGTGTCTGCGGCGCCGAGGAGCTCGAGGTCGACACCAAGCGGCGCCGGCTGACGGTCGGTGGGACCGTCATCGAGGAGGGTGACGTCGTCTCCATCGACGGCTCCACCGGCAAGGTGTACCTCGGTGAGGTGCCGGTCGTGCCGTCCCCGGTCGTCGAGTACTTCGAGGGCCGGATGCACGCGGGCGCCGACGACGCCGACGAGCTGGTCGCCGCCGTGCACCGGATCATGGCGTACGCGGACCGAGTACGCCGCCTTCGCGTACGGGCCAACGCCGACAACGCCGAGGACGCGCTGCGCGCACGGCGGTTCGGCGCGCAGGGCATCGGCCTGTGCCGCACCGAGCACATGTTCCTCGGTGAGCGCCGCGAGATGGTCGAGCGGCTCATCCTCGCCGACACGGACGAGGAGCGTGAGCAGGCGCTGGGCGCCCTGCTGCCCCTGCAGAAGAAGGACTTCGTCGAGCTGTTCGAGGCGATGGACGGACTGCCCGTCACGGTCCGCCTGCTCGACCCCCCGCTGCACGAGTTCCTGCCCGACATCACCGAGCTGTCGGTACGGGTCGCCCTCGCCGAGGCCCGCAAGGACGCCAACGAGAACGACCTCCGTCTCCTTCAGGCCGTGCACAAGCTCCATGAGCAGAACCCGATGCTGGGCCTGCGCGGTGTACGCCTCGGCCTGGTCATCCCCGGTCTCTTCGCCATGCAGGTACGGGCGATCGCCGAGGCCGCGGCCGAGCGCAAGAACGCCAAGGGCGACCCGCGCGCGGAGATCATGATCCCGCTGGTGGGCACCGTTCAGGAGCTGGAGATCGTCCGCGAGGAGGCCGACCAGGTCATCGCCGAGGTGCAGGCTGCCACCGGCACCGACCTCAAGCTGACCATCGGCACGATGATCGAGCTGCCGCGCGCCGCGCTGACCGCCGGTCAGATCGCCGAGGCCGCCCAGTTCTTCTCGTTCGGTACGAACGACCTCACCCAGACCGTGTGGGGCTTCTCCCGCGACGACGTCGAGGCGAGCTTCTTCACCGCGTACCTGGAGAAGGGCATCTTCGGGGTCTCCCCGTTCGAGACCATCGACAGGGACGGCGTCGGCTCGCTCGTACGCAGCGCTGTCGAGGCCGGCCGGGCCACCCGCCCCGACCTCAAGCTGGGCGTCTGCGGCGAGCACGGCGGTGACCCGGAGTCGGTGCACTTCTTCCACGAGGTGGGTCTGGACTACGTGTCCTGCTCGCCGTTCCGTATCCCGGTGGCGCGCCTCGAGGCCGGCCGGGCCGCGGCCGAGTCGAAGGGCAGCGACTCCCGCTGAGACCGGAGCCGTCGCCGGGGTCTGGGGGCTTGCCCCCAGTCGGTACCCCACCCTCACCGACCCGGTGACGGCTCCGGAACACCGAAAGGGAAGGGGCGGGCGCCTTGTGCGGGGCGCCCGCCCCTTCCATGTGTTCATGCGTGTGCCGTTCTGTTTCCCTTTTCGGCCCGGCCCGATTCCCTGTTGAATCATGGACGTTCAACGGCAATCGAATTTCTGCCATTTCGCGGCGCAAAAAAGCGGGCGGAGCGCGGCCCGCGGATCCCCATCCGCAGGCCGCGCCCCATTACCCGTGCCGGACACGGAGCCGCACCTTCCGTCACCCGCCGCCGGACGTTCCAAAGCCCCCCACGGTCTTCGCAACGTCACATCGGAGACGGAAGGTTCATGCCCGACGTCGTACAGCCTTTCGGTTGGCACCCACCCCCCGCGAGGCGTTTCAACTGTGGCTGAAACACCGTGGTAACGTCCTGTGATGGCATGCATACTCAGTGATCGGGGGCGATTGCGGATGCAACAGGTGGGGGTTCGGTGCTTCGTATCCATTTCACTGGGGACGACCTAGCCAGAGTGCGGATGGGGGCCAGGCCGGATGCTTTGTGGGAAACGATTCTCAGCTTTCACCGATTGCGGGATCGACGCGGCGCACTCGTCTTCGGAGAATGGCGTTCGGAGACCCGGGCCCGGTTGAATGGTGAAACACGCCTGCTTGCCGCGCTGGTACCGCCGCGGGGCTATTTCCCGGACTTCCTGACACCTCCCGAAGGGCAGAGCGGGCTGGACGCGGGCCTGGAGGCGCTGCGTGCCACCCCGGTGGCCCGTCTGCACACCGAACTCGCCCTGGCCGCCTCGGACCGCGCCACGGTGCCCGTGCTGCCCGGCCGGCTCGTCGCGCTCGCCGAGGGCAGGCCCGAGCCGCTCGCCCGGCTCGTGGGGGCTCTGCGCGGCTATCACCGGGCCGCCGTGGAGCCGTACTGGCCGCATATCCAGGCCAGGGTGGAGGCGGACCGTGCCGTGCGAGGCCGCGCGCTGCTCGACGGCGGCGCGGACGAACTGCTCACGTCGCTGCCGCCGGTGCTGCGCTGGCGGCCGCCGGTTCTGGAGGCCGACTATCCCGTCACGCGCGAACTGCACCTGGACGGGCGCGGGTTACTGCTCCAGCCCTCGTTCTTCTGCCGCGGCACACCGGTGGTCTACCGCGACGCCGCGCTCCCGCCGATCCTCGTCTATCCGGCCGCCCACAGCAGCGGGCCGGACTTCAGTGAGGCCGGCGGCCCCTCACTGGGCAAGCTCGTCGGCCACACCCGCTCCGCCGTCCTGCAGGCCATCCGCTTCGGCTGTACGACCAGCGAACTGGCCCGCAGGGCAGGGGTGTCCCTCGCCTCCGCGAGCCAGCACGCGGCCGTCCTGCGGGAGGCGGGCCTGGTGGTGACGCTGCGCCACGGCAACGCCGTCCTGCACACACTCACCCCGCTGGGCGCCGCCCTGTTGCGGGGCGGCGCCACTGCGGAGGCGTCGGGCTACGCCCGGAACGGCCCCGTCACCTCGTAGGTGATGCCGCCCGACGAGGATCCGCTCGTCCCGCGCTGGCTGGAGAAGTACAGCCGGGTACCGTCGGGCGAGAACGCCGGTCCGGTGATCTCGGACGAGGACTGGCCGGTGATCCGCAGGAACACCGCGACGACGTCGTCCGGAGTGATGATGCAGATCTCCATGTTGCCGCCGTCCTCGGCGACGAACAGATCACCGGAGGACGAGCCGGTGACGTTGTCCACGCCGGTCAGCGGGGCGCCGCCGCCGACCACCAGCGAGTCGTCGTAGGCCAGTTCGTAGGTGCTGTTGGCGAGGTTGAGCTGCCAGACCCGGTTGTCGCCCTTGGTCGTGAACCAGACGGTGTCATTGGCGTAGTGACAGCCCTCGCCGCCGTTGAAGTGCTTGGCGCCGGAGACCTGGTTCCGGGTCGCGGTCGGCGAGCCGTCCGGGTCGGGCACGTTCTGCCAGGTGAAGGAGCCGGAGGTGCCGGAGCCCGCGACGAGCACCTGGAGTGTGCCGGAGGCGAGGTTGCCCCAGGTGGTGGGGATGAACCGGTAGAGGCAGCCGTTGGTCTCGTCCTCGGTCAGGTAGACGACATGGCGCACCGGGTCGGCGGCCGCGGCCTCGTGCTTGAACTTGCCCATGGCGTCCCGGCGTACGGCGGCGTTCACGCCGTACGGGTCGGTCTCGTAGACGTACCCGAGGCTGACCTCCTCGCACGACAGCCAGGTGTTCCACGGCGTCTTGCCGCCCGCGCAGTTCTGGCGCGTGTTGGAGAGGATTCTGTACGCGCCGGTGATCGCGCCGGCCGAGGAGAGCTTCACCGCGCTCGCGCCGCCGGACGGGTTGATCTCCGAGTTGGAGACATAGATCCAGCCCGAGCCGTCCGCGAAGCAGGCACCGCCGTCGGGGGCGTTGTGCCACTTGTAGGAGGTCGGGCCGACATTCTGACCGGACCGGGCGATCACCCGGCTGCTGAACCCGCTGGGCAGCTGAATGCCGTTGGCGTCCGCCGCGCCGAGGGCCCCGTAGGGCCCCGGGCCGGGCTGGGCCGGGGCGGCGTAGGCGGCACCGCGCATCAGGGTGCCGCCGAAGGCGGCGGCGGACGTGCCGATGACTGCTCCGCGCAGGAAGTTGCGACGATCCACTGTCACTCCAGGGTGGTGACCGCTCCGGGCGCCGGTCGACGCCCCGGAGTTGGCGCGGTACCGGAACCTATGAGTCGTGAATTGACAGCACGTCAACGAGTGGTGACGTACAGCGGTCGACCAGCCCGCCGACTCGGGGGTAGGGAAGGTTGCGCCGGGGCGCACGCCGGGCGCACGCCGTTCACCACCCGGGCGTCCTGTCGCGACGCCGTCCCCCGGACTTCGTACCGGGGCCCGGGACGGGCCTGTTCTTCCGGCCCGTCCGGTGATGGAGGACGAACCGCCTGCCGGGCGGACCCGGCCACCATCGAGCCCGCCCGACGCGCAGGTCTCAGCCGTGCGAGAGCCGGATCGCCCCCACCGGGCACGCCCGGGCCGCCTCCCGTACGAGCGGGCTGCCCGCTCCGTCCTCGCGGCCCGGCAGCAGCTCGCTGAATCCGTCGTCGTCCTGGGTGAACACCTCCGGCGCGGTCAGCGCGCACTGACCCGCCCCGATGCACCTGTACTTGTCGATGGCGATGCCGATGTCCGTACGGTCGGTACCCATGGCGGCTACCAGGCCACGGGGAGTTCGACCATCCCCTGGAGTGTGTCGCCGGGTTTGAAGGGGATCGTCTCGGCGGGCGCCGCAAGCCGCAGTCCTGGCAGCCGGCCGAAGAGCGTCCGCAGCGCGATCTCCATCTCCGCCCGGGCCAGATTCTGTCCCAGGCACTGGTGGATGCCGAAGCCGAAGGCGACATGGTGACGGGCCGAGCGGTGCCAGTCGAGCGTGTCGGGCGCCGTGTACGCGGCGGTGTCGCGGTTGATGAGGGACGTCGAGAAGATGACGCCCTCGCCGGCCCGGATGGTCGTCCCGGCCACCTCGATGTCCTCCGTGGCCACCCGCAGCATCCCGTCGGCGATCGACAGGAACCGCAGCAGCTCCTCGACGGCGGTGGGCATCAGCGACTCCTGCGCCCGCAGCTCGGCGAGTTGTTCCGGGTGCTGGAGCAGGGTGAAGGTGCCCAGCGAGATCATGTTCGCCGTGGTCTCGTGGCCCGCGACGAGCAGGATCGCGGCGAGGCTGATCAACTCGCGCCGGTCCACGGTGCCCTTGTGCAGCTGCTGCTGGATGAGTTCGTCGAGCAGTGCCTCGCCCGGGTCCTCCCGCTTGCGGTCGATCAGCGCGCCGAGGTAGTCGTTCAGCTGGTCGCGCGCGTCCTCCGTGTCGGCGGGGGACGGTCCGCGCAGCAGCCGGCGCGACTGCGCCTCGAAGAAGTCGTGGTCGGCGTAAGGGACGCCGAGCAGGGCGCAGATCACCATCGATGGCACCGGCAGCGCGTAGGCGCTCACCAAATCGGCGGGCGCCCCCTGCTCGGTCATGGCGTCGAGCAGCCGGTCCACGGTCCGCTGGATCTGCGGGCGCAGTGCGGTGATGCGTTTGACGGTGAAGCTGGGGATGAGCATCCGCCGCTGGATGTTGTGCTCGGGATCGTCGACGCCGAGCAGCGCCGTGCGGCGGTTGCGCAGCTGCGCGAAGCGCTCCGTGGGCATGGGGAACCCGCGGTTCTCACGGTTGGTGGAGAGCCGCTGGTCGGCCAGCAGCTCGCGCGCCGTCGCGTGCCCGGTGACCACCCACACGGTGCCGCCGTCGAAGAGGGCGACCCGGGAGAGCGGCCGGGCTTCGCGGAGTGGCTGGTAGGGAGCGGGCGGGTGGTAGGGGCAGCCGCGGTCCTGAGGAAACGCAACGGGTTCAGAGACGAGGAGTCCTGGGACGACTGGTTCCGATACGACTGGTTCCGAGACGACGGGTGCTGGGACGACTGGTTCCGAGACGACGGGTGCTGGGACGACTGGTTCCGAGACGACGGGTGCTGGGACGACTGGTTCTGGGGCGACGGGTGTTGGGACGACTGGTTCTGGGGCGACGGGTGTTGGGGCGACTGGTTCTGTCATGGTGACCTCGCGAGCGAAGAGTCCGCCTAGCCGAACTCCCATTAGATGCCTCGGGCACCTAGTGGCCCATGCGAAGTTCGGCCAAACGGCCCAAGGGCGGCGGAGCCGGCAGAGTCCAGGGCGCACACCGGCCGCCCGGCGCGCGAGGGGCTCAGGGCTTGAGGCCCTCGTACGTCACCCCGGTGAGCTGCTCGGACGCCACCCACAGCCGCTCGCCCGCCACATCGTTCCGGGTCCACTTGGCCCGCCGGGACGGAGCGGGCGGGCCGCGCCAGCCCTGGAACCTCGGTCCGGTGAAGGAGTCGGGCTGCACGCCCGGCGCGGTGGCCGCGTACAGCGTCGGCAGCGCCCCGGACTCGGCGGGCTGCGCGGCGATCCGGTTGCCGAACTCAATGATCCGTTCCCTGAGCCTGCTGCCCTCCATCCTCGCGCTCGCGGTCTGGAGGTTGGTGGCGGCGTAGCCGGGGTGGGCGGCCGCCGCGACGACATCGGACCCGGCGGCGCGCAGCCGCCTCGACAGCTCGTGCACAAAGAGCAGATTCGCCGTCTTGGAACGGGCGTAGGCCACCCAACGGCGGTAGCGACGCTCGCTGTTGAGATCTCCCATGTCGAGATTGGCCATGGCGTGCAGTCCGCTGGACAGGCTCACCACGCGCGCGCCCGGCGTGTCCAGCAGCTTCTGCAGCAGCAGCCCGGTCAGCGCGAAGTGCCCGAGGTGGTTGACGCCGAACTGCGTCTCGAATCCGTCGGCCGTCTTCCCGTACGGCAGGGCCATCACGCCGGCGTTGTTGATGAGCAGATCGAGGCTGTCGTACGGATACTCGGCCGCGAACTCCCGTACGGAGGACAGGTCCGCCAGATCCAGCGGCCTGAACTCCACCGCGGCGCCCGGCACCTCACGTTTGATGTGGGTCTCCGCCTGCTCGCCGCGGACCGCGCTGCGACACGCGAGAACCACTCGCGCACCGCGGCGGGCCAGCTCCTGGGCCGTGACGAGTCCGATGCCGCTGTTGGCTCCGGTGACCACGGCGGTGCGTCCGGACTGATCGGGGATGTCGCTCGTGTTCCAGCCCGCCATGGCTGAGCCCCTCGCTAGGAAACGTTGGCTGCCCAGCGTACGAACCCTCGGGCCGAGGAGCCACCGCGGACGACGAGGCCGCCGCGGTGTCGGCGTTCAAGACCGGCGGGCCGCTCCGACCGGGGGCCACAGGCCGGCCCGACCGCACGGGCCGGGCCGACCGCACCGGCCGGCGCCTTGCCGGGCCGCCCCCCACGGCCCACGCCGGACGGCCGCTCACGCGTCGCGGGTAATCAGGGCAGTGACCCACGACGCGTGAGCGGAGTCCGCGGTCAGTGCAGCCTTACCTCGTAGGCCGTCACCGATACCGAATCGTCGTCCAGGCAGCGCCCCGTCGCCAGGTCGAAGCGCTGCTTGAGCAGCGGCGACGCGACAAAGGGGCCGTCGGAGGACGAGCCGACGAGGCCCCGGGAGAGGACCTGGGCCCCGGCGAAGGGGTCCCGGTTGTCGATGGCGTACGGAGTGCCCTCGCGGTCCAGGAAGACCGCGGCCTGGCGGCCGTCCGGCAGCAGGGCCGCGACTCCGCGGCCCGGAGTGAGCAGGGACAGCGTGCAGAGCGCGAGCCACTCCCGGCCCAGGCGGAGCTGGACCTGCGTTTCCGTCTTTTCGGGTGCGATCGTCATCGGGTGGCGCTACCTTCCAGGACTTCCAGCGGGCGGATGGTCAGCAGCGGCAGATCGGGCTTGACCTGGCCGCGCTCGGGCACGAACTTCACCGTCGGGTCCGGGACCTCGGGCGCGTTCACGAAGGAGACGAAGCGGCGCAGCCGCTCCGGGTCGTTGATGGTCTCGGACCACTCGTCGCGATAGCCGGCGACATGGTCCGCCATCAGCGACTCGAGCTCGGCGCAGATGCCCAGCGAGTCATGGACGACCACATCCCGTACGTGATCGAGGCCGCCCTCGATCCGCTCCAGCCAGGTCGATGTGCGCTCCAGCCGGTCGGCGGTACGGATGTAGAACATCAGGAACCGGTCGATGAGCCGGACCAGTTCCGCGTCGGAGAGATCCTGCGCGAGCAGATCGGCGTGGCGCGGGGTCGCGCCGCCATTGCCGCCGACGTACAGGTTCCAGCCGTTGGCCGTGGCGATGACGCCGAAGTCCTTGCTCTGCGCCTCCGCGCACTCACGCTGGCAGCCGGAGACCGCCGACTTCAGCTTGTGCGGGGAGCGCAGGCCCCGGTAGCGCAGCTCCAGATCGATGGCCATCCGGACCGAGTCCTGCACGCCGTAGCGGCACCAGGTCTGGCCCACACACGACTTCACTGTGCGCAGCGCCTTGCCGTACGCATGCCCGGACTCGAACCCCGCGTCCACCAGCCGCGCCCAGATCAGCGGCAGTTGGTCGACGCGCGCGCCGAACAGGTCGATCCGCTGGCCGCCCGTGATCTTCGTGTAGAGCCCGTAGTCGCGGGCCACCTCGCCGATCACGATCAGCTTCTCGGGAGTGATCTCGCCGCCCGGAATGCGCGGCACGATCGAGTACGAACCGTTCTTCTGCATATTGGCGAGGAAGTGGTCGTTCGTGTCCTGCAGCGCGGCCTGCTCGCCCTCGAGCACATAGCCGTCGGCACCGATCGTCGGCGCCAGCGAGGCGATGATCGAGGCGACGGCGGGCTTGCAGATCTCACAGCCGTTTCCGCCGCGGGCCGCCTCGCGTCCGTGCGCGTCGAGGAGCTTCTGGTACGAGGCGATCCGCAGCGCGCGCACGGTTTCGTACAGCTCCTGGCGGGTCTGGGCGAAGCAGGCGCACAGACTCTTGTCGACCTCGACACCCGAGGACTCCAGCTCGGCATTGACCAGCTGGCCCAGCACCTTGACGCAACTGCCGCAGCCCGTACCGGCCTTGGTGCACTTCTTCACCTCGGGCACGGTCGTGCAGGAGTGCTCGGTGACCGCGCCTCGGATGGTGCCCTTGGTGACGTTGTGGCAGGAGCAGATGACGGCCTCGTCGGGCAGCGCCGCCGGGCCGAGTGCCGCCGGCGCGCCGATCCCGGCCGGCAGCACCAGCTGTTCGGGCGAGAGCGGCGGGATCGAGCCGGTGAGCGGGCGCAGCATGCCGTAGGAGTCGGCGTCACCGACCAGTACCCCGCCGAGCAGCTTGCCGTCGGCGCCGATCACCAGCTTCTTGTAGACGCCGCTCCGGGAGTCGGAGTAGACGACGTCCAGGCAGCCCTCGGCGGTGCCGTGCGAGTCGCCGAAGGACGCCACGTCCACGCCCAGCAGCTTGAGCTTGGTGGAGGTGTCGGCGCCCGTGAAGCCGCCCGCCTTTCCGGCCTCGCCGGCGATGGCGTCCGCGGCCACCTCCGCCATCTCGTATCCGGGCGCGACCAGCCCGTACACGCGGCCGTCGGCGGCCAGCGCGCACTCGCCGATCGCGTACACCGCCGGGTCGCTCGTACGGCACCGCTCGTCGACCGTGATGCCGCCGCGCTCACCGACGGTGAGCCCGCTCTCGCGCGCGAGCTGGTCCCTGGGCCTTACGCCGGCCGAGAAGATGACCAGGTCGGTGTCGATGGACGAGCCGTCCGACAGTGCCATCGCGGTCACCGCGCCGTCCTCGCCCGCCGTGATTTCCTTACCGCCGACGCCGGTGTGCACGTTCAGGCCCATGTTCTCGACGGTGCGGCGCAGCGCGGCGCCGCCGCCCTCGTCCACCTGCAGGGACATCAGCCGCGGATTGAACTCCACGATGTGCGTGGTGAGCCCCAGCCCCTTGAGCGCCCCGGCCGCCTCGAGGCCCAGCAGCCCACCGCCGACCACGGTGCCTGTCGTGCAGTTCTTGGCGTACTCCTCGATCGCGAGTAGGTCATCGATCGTGCGGTAGACGAAACAGCCCTCGCTGTCCTTGCCGGGCACGGGCGGCACGAAGGGGTACGAGCCGGTGGCGAGGACGAGAGTGTCGTACGCGAAGGTCCGCCCGGCGCGCGAGGTGACGGTGCGCGCCTCCCTGTCGATCGTCTCGGCCGGGTCGTCGAGATGCAGCTCGATGCCGTGGCGCTCCATGAAGTCGCCCTCGACGAGGGAGAGTTCGTCGGGCGTGCGGCCGGAGAAGTACGAACTGAGCCGGACGCGGTCGTAGGCGGCGCGGGGCTCCTCGCACAGCACGACGATCCGCGCCCGCCCGGTCAGGCCGCGCTCGGCGAGGGCCTCCAGGAATCGCTGGCCGACCATGCCATGGCCGACGACCACGATCGTGGGAGTCGTGGGGGTGGACATCGCAGGCATGTCAGAGGCCTCCATCGTTGGTGAGCAGGTGGAGCAGGGGCACGGTGTCGGGGAGGGCCTCGTCGCCCTCCCAGGCCCGGGCGAGCGCGCCGACCGCGGCGAGATCTCCGAGCAGTACCCCGCCGACGAGCCGGTCTCCACGGACGACGACCTTGCGGTACGCGCCCCTGGTGGCGTCGGCGAGCTGGACCACGTCGTCTCCGGGCCGGGGAGTCGGATCGCCGAAGGCGGCGAGATCGAGCGGGCCGGCCGTGGCGGGTCCGGGCCCGGTGAGAGTGAGCCGGGTGAGGGCGCGGGTGCCGGTGTACCGGGGCGACGCCGAGCCGAGTGAGGGTGCCGCGGTGAGTGCCGGCTCCGAGGTGAGTACGCGGGCCAGGACGTCCGCCTGTTCCAGGGCCGGACCCGCCAGGCCGTACACCTGGCCGTTGTGTTCGGCGCAGTCGCCGATGGCGTATATGTACGGGTCGGAGGTGCGCAGTTCGTCGTCGACGACGATGCCGCGGCGCACCTCAAGACCGGCGGCGTGCGCCAGACCGACGCGAGGGCGCACTCCGCAGGTGAGCACGACGAGCTCCGAGTCGAGGACATATCCGTCGGCGAGCTCGACCGCCGTACCGCGCAGGCCCCTCACCCGGCACTCCGTGTGGACCTCCACACCCAGCGACTCGAGATGGCCGCGCAGCAACTCTGAGGCGGACACGTCCAGATGGCGCTCCATCAGATGTTCGCCCTGCTGGGCCAGCACCACCCGGGCACCGCGTGCGGCCAGCGCGCGGGCGGCCGAGACACCGAGCAGACCGCCGCCGACGACGACCGCGTGGATCCCGGGGCGTACGGCAGCGGACAGCGCCGTGCAGTCGTCCAGGGTACGGAAGGGGTGTACTCCGTCGGGAAGCTCTCCGGCCAGTCCGCGCAGCGGGGGCAGCACCGGGTTGGATCCGGTGGCCAGCACCAGCCGGTCGTACGCCACCGAGGTGCCGTCTGCGCAGTGCACGAGCCGCAGGTCCCGGTCGATCGCGGTCGCCCGCACACCGCGCCGTACCGGCGCCTCGGGCAGGGCTATCACCTCGGGGCCGTAACGCCCGGCGAGGACCTCCGCGAGCAGCAGCCGGTTGTACGGCGCGTGCGGCTCCTCGCCGAGAACCGTGACGTCGGCGCCGCTCACGCCGAGCTGCCGCGCAAGCCGCACGCCCGCCGTTCCGCCGCCGATGACCACGATCTCCGATTTCATACCCGCAGCCTGCGGCGCCGGTGTTACCCGACAGGTCTTCTGCTGTTTCCCTCGGGGAACGCTGCGCTCAGCGCGGCGCGAGACGGGGTGTGAGGGGTGGGGTCCCCCGAATCGCCGGCCTCCGTACCGGCGCGACCGGCACGGGACCGCCGGCCGGGAGTCTTGGTGCTCGCCCGCCCCGACGGTTCACCGGCCGCCCGAACCTCAGACGTCGCTCAAGTCCGGCGGGACTGATGGACTGGGCACTCATCTCCTCCGTAGGGTCGCGACCATGCCCGACATATCGCTGACCACACTCGTCTTCCTCTGCCTCGCCGCCGCGGCGGCCGGCTGGATCGACGCGGTGGTGGGCGGCGGCGGGCTGCTGCTCCTGCCCGCCCTGCTGCTCGGCCTGCCGCACGTCCAGGCCGCTCAGATCCTCGGCACCAACAAGGCCGTGGCCATCGTCGGCACCTCGGGTGCCGCCGTCACCTACGTGCGCAAGGCGCCGGTGCAGGTGAGGTCGGCGGTACGGATCGGACTGGCCGCGCTCGCGGGCTCGATGGGCGGCGCGTTCTTCGCGGCCGGTATCAGCAGCGACGTACTCCGGCCCGTGATCATGGTGGTGCTGCTCGGCGTCGCGGCCTTTGTGATGCTGCGCCCCGACTTCGGCACCGCCGCGGATGCCGGCAAGGGACCCGTCACCCGCGCCCGCACCGTCACGGCGATCGTCCTCGTCGGCGGCGGGATCGGCTTCTACGACGGGCTGTTCGGTCCCGGCACCGGCACCTTCCTGGTCCTCGCGCTCACCGCCGTACTCCGTCTCGACCTGGTGACCGCATCGGCCACCGCCAAGATCGTCAACGTCTGCACCAACGGCGGGGCGCTCGCGATGTTCGCCTACCAGGGCACGGTGATGTGGCAGCTGGCCGCGCTGATGGCGGTGTTCAACCTGGCGGGCGGCATGTTCGGCGCCCGGATGGCGCTCAGGAAGGGCAGCGAGTTCGTCCGCGGAGTGCTGCTCGTGGTCGTCTTCTCGCTGGTCGCGAAGCTCGCCTTCGACCAGTGGACGGCTTAGGTCCGCCGGACGGCTCAGGTCCGGGTCCGCCGCCGGGCGGCACGGTGCCGTGCCGTTCGTCCACGGCCGAGCGGCACGGCACCGTATCGCGGAAGATCACGCCGAAGGAGCCGGCCGCGCCCCGATCAGATGCCCGTACGCCACGACGTTGCCCTGGTAGCCGGTCTCCTTCGTGAAGCCGCCGCCGCAGGTGATCACCCGCAGCTCGGCCCGGTCCTTCGGTCCGTAGACCTTCTCGTCCGGGAAGGCATCGGCCTCATACACCTCGATCGCGTCGATGGTGAACACGGCGGTACGGCCGTCCTTGCGGGTCACCTCGATCCGGCCGCCCTTCTTCAGCGCACCCAGGTTGTAGAAGACCGCGGGCCCCTGCGCGTTGTCGACATGCCCCGCGACGATCGCCGTGCCCCTGACGCCCGGTGGAGTGCCGTCCTTGTACCAGCCGGCGAGGTTGCGGTCGGCGGCCGGCGGCACGCTCAGGCTGCCGTCCTTGCCGAGGCCCAGCAGCATGACGGGGGCGTCGACGCGGATCTCGGGTATGCGCAGCCGTACCGGTTCGGACGGCGGCAGCGGGTCGGCGGACGCTTCCGTGTAGTGCCCCGGTCCGGCCGCGAAGGCCTCGGCGGCCGACGGCATCGGCGGGGTCATGTTCTCCGAGCCGTTCTGGACCAGCCAGAGGCCGACACAGACGGCGACGACTATGCCCCAGCCGCTTCCCCTGGCGGTCATGGGTCCTCGGCAGTCATCCGGTCCTCCGTACGAATCTCCCCCGCTCCCGCCAGGCGCGGTGGCCTGACGGGAACGGGGGCACGGCGGGACGCGGGCCGGTGCATACCGGCCCGTCAGCTGTCCTGCGCGCCGCTCGCCCGGCGGCGCAGGAACAGGATCCCGCCGGCGGCGGACGCGGCCAGTACGGCCACACCCGCCGCGATCTGGGTGGTGTCGGGGCCGACGCTGCCGCCGACGCCCGTCCTCACATGGCCTCTCGGCCCGTCGTGGTGCCGCGTCATCAGGACGTTGGTGGCCCTGCTGCCGTTCTGGCAGGTCACGCTGATGGCGTAGGTTCCCGCCTCGCCGCCGTGGGGGATCTTGAACCGGCTGCCGGCCTCGACCTCCTTGTGCGTACCGGGCGAGAGGCGCAACTGGCCCGCGCCGATCGGCCATGCGTCTTTGACGCCCTGGCCGCTGTCCGCGCAGGCGGTGGTGTTCTCGGTGACGGTCGCCCCCGGGCCGGCGGGCGACGGAAATATCTCGAGCGGCTCGAAGTCCCCGGCGAACGCCGCGTGGGTGCCGAGCCCGGTCGTGGCGACTGCCAGCGCGGCAGTGGTCAGCAGACGGGCAGTGGTGCGCATGGCGGTCCTCCGGGGAAGCGCGGTGGTGCTCTGTGGCGTTCTCTCTCCGAGATAAGGCGCAGCCCGCCCGCAACGCCTGCTGATGGGCAATCAGATTCGATGGCCTCGCTCGGCGTGTCGCACTGGACGTGAGACGTCGTCGCAGGTCATCGCCGGTCTCTGGGAACCAGATGGTGTGCGCGAGGCCGACGTGCTGAACGGGTGATGGGGTGCGAGGTGTCAGGCCGCCCCGAGGAGAGCGGGCGGCCGGGTGTGGGGTGCGGCGTGCGTGGAGTACGGCCGCAATGGAGTGCGGCGGGCGCCGCGAGGAAGCCCGGCGCGCCCGCGCGCCACCGTGTGCCGGAGGTGCCGATGGCCAGGGCCCGGCCTCCCGCGCGAGGAGAGTGCCGGCCGGCGGGTCGGTGTCGTCCGGCCGTACTCCCGGAACGCAGCACGCAGCACGCAGAGCGCGGCACGAAGAAGGCAGAACGCGGAACGCGGAACGCGCCGTTCCGGCCGGGCGCCGGATCCGCGACCTGTCAGGAGACCGGTCCCGGCTTCCGTACTGCGGCGACGGTGGGCACCACGGCGCTCAGCGGGCGGCCCGCGTGCGCCATGGCCTGGGCTGCGCGGCGGGGGAGTGCGGAACGGTTCTCAGATCAGGTCCCACTCCACCGCGTCGTACGCCGCGGTCACCGTCTTCATCAGCTCCGCATCCACCGCGTACTCCACCTCGTCGATCCGGCACACCGGCGCGATGCCCTGCGAGTTGGTGATGAACACCGCCTCGTACGAGGGGAGATCGGTGAGCGTCACCCGGCGGCGCACCGACGGCAGCCGCGGCTCCAGCAGGGCCATCGTCATGCCAGGCAGTGCGGGGGCGTCCGGCCAGACCACCGAACCACCGTCCCAGAAAGCGATGTTGGTGATCGCGCCCTCCGTCACAAGGCCGTCAGGAGTGGTCAGCAGCGCCTCGTCGAACCCGGCCCGGTCCGCGAGCGTCAGGTAGTGGTTCTGCCCGAAGCCGCCCAGATGCTTGATGTGCGGCATATCGCGGACGTACGGCACGGACATCAGTCTCTTCGGGTGCTCGGCCATCTTCTGCGGTGGCCGCACGGTCACCATCAGCGTCGCCCGCTCGTCGCCGTCCGGCCAGTAGACGTAGACCCGGACGGAGGCGTCGCGGGCGTCCGCCGCACCCAGCGCGTGCCGGATGTCCTCCCGTATCCGCTCCCCGTCCAGGCTCCGGCCGAACAGCTCCCGAGTCGACGCGTCCAGCCGGCCGAGGTGGAGCGCGAGGCCGCGCACCCGGGCGTCCCTGACCTGCATGGCGGTGAAGTGCCCGTAGCTCGTGAGCGCGGGTAGGTGCAGCGCCTCCGCGGTGGCGGGCGCGCCGTTGATCTCTATGTACGTCATGCGCTCACCGTAGTGCGGGCGATGCGCCATGCTTTCAGAAGCGGCTTGACCTGAACCGGGGTTGAGGCTCTGTCCGTACGCCGGCTGACGCCCTCATCGCCGGGACCGCCGGGCACGAACACGCCGGGCTCGGCCGCGGCAGTGGTCAGGGCCGGGGCGGCGGGGCGGGAAGGGGGCGTCGTGCGTACGGTGGCCTGACCGACCGGTAATGGACCGAGGTCCCGCCGCCCTCACGGCCCGAAGGAGCTTGTCAATGGCCCAGGCACTGACCGTACTCACCGTGCTGACCACGACCGACAGCGCGGAGAAGGCGGAGGCTCTCGCCCGGGGTGCGGTGGAGTCGCGGCTGGCTGCGTGTGCGCAGATCTCCGCGCCGGTCACCTCCGTCTACCACTGGAAGAACGCGATCGAGACGGCGGAGGAGTGGCAGGTTCTGTTCAAGACCACCGAGGCCCGCTACGCCGCGCTGGAAGCGCATCTGACGGCCGCGCACGACTACGAAACGCCGGAGATCATCGCGACGCCGGTGGTGCGCGGCAGTGCGGCGTATCTGGCATGGATCGACGAGGAGACCGTGGCGCCGTGACGGAGTCCGAGTCCGGGATCGAGCCCGGGTCCGGGTCCGGGTCCGGGATCGAGCCCGAGCTCCCGTTCTTCGTATACGGGACCCTGCGCCCCGGTGAGTGCAACCACGACCTCTTCCTGCACGGCCGCACTGCCGCGGAGGAGCCGGCGCTGCTGGCCGACGCGGTGCTCTACGAGGGCCCGGGCTATCCGTACGCCCTGCTCGACGCCGGTGGGGGCACGGTCGCGGGTGAGGTGGTGACGGCGGCGTCGGGGGAGTACGAGGAGCTCCTCGCCGTACTCGACCGGCTGGAGGAGTACGTCGCGCCCGGCCACCCGCGCAATCTGTACGAGCGGGTGGCCCGCGATGTCGTCCGGCCGGACGGCACGGCGGTCCGTGCCTGGGTGTACGTGGCGGCGCCGGGCCTGGCCCGGGAACTCCGCGCGAGTGGCACCTGCATCCGCGGCGGCGACTGGTGCGGCCGTACGAGCGGCTGACCCGCGCCTACCGCTGCTGTTCCTTCTGCTGTTCGTTCTGAGGTTCCTTCTGCCGTTCATCCTGGTGTGCGCGTTCCACCCGGACCGCGCACACCTTGAACTCCGGCATGCGCGAGGTCGGGTCGAGCGCCGGATTCGTCACCGAGTTGACCCGGCCCTCGCCCGGCCAGTGGAACGGCATGAAGACGGTGTCCGGACGGATCCCGGTGGTGATCCGCGCAGGCCCGACGGCCCGCCCGCGCCGCGAGACGACGGCGAGCGCATCCCCCTCGACGGCGCCGACACGTTCGGCGAGCTGTGGATGCAGCTCCACAAAGGCCCCGGGCGCGGCGGCGTTGAGCTCATCGACCCGCCGGGTCTGCGCCCCGGACTGGTACTGGGCGACGACCCGCCCGGTCGTCAGCAGCACGGGATACTCGGCATCCGCTTCCTCTGCCGCGGCCCGATGCCCGACGGCGATGAACCGGGCACGCCCGTCGGGAGTGGCGAACCGCTCGAGGAAGAGCCGTGGCGTACCGGGATGGGCGGTTCGGGGTACGGACGAGCCCTCGGCCGCAGGTCCACGGTCGCCCCCGGCCGCAGCGGGTTCCTCCGGGCACGGCCAGAACACCCCGTCCTCCTCCACGATCCTCCGGTACGTGATGCCCGAGTAGTCCGCCGGGCCGCCCGCCGACGCCCGGCGGAGTTCCTCGAAGACCTCCTCCGGATCCGCCGGAAAGCCTTTCTCGTGGCCGAGCAGGCTTGCCAGGCTGCCCAGAACCTCCAGGTCGCTCCGTACTCCCGGCGGCGCCGACACCGCCTTCCGGCGCAGCAGGACCCGGCCCTCCAGGTTCGTCGTCGTGCCCGTCTCCTCCGCCCACTGGGTGACCGGCAGCACCACATCCGCCAGCGCCGCCGTCTCCGACAGCACCACGTCCGCCACCGCCAGGAAGTCCAGCGAGCGCAGCCGCTCCTCCACATGCCCGGCGTGCGGCGCGGACACCACCGGGTTCGAACCCATCAGCAACAGCGACTTCACGTCCCCGCCCAGCGCGTCCAGCAGTTCGTACGCGCTGCGCCCGGGGCCCGGCAGCGTCTCCGGCTCCACTCCCCACACCCCGGCGACATGCGCCCGCGCCGCCGGGTCGTCCAGTTTGCGGTAGCCCGGCAACTGGTCCGCCTTCTGGCCGTGTTCGCGGCCGCCCTGCCCGTTGCCCTGACCGGTCAGACAGCCGTAGCCGGACAGCGGCCGTCCCGCCCGGCCCGTCGCCAGACAGAGGTTGATCCAGGCGCTCACCGTGTCCGTGCCCTTGGAGTGCTGCTCGGGCCCGCGCGCCGTGAGTACCATCGCGGACTCGGCGTCGCAGAACACCCTTACCGCTTCCCGCAGTTCGGGCACGCTGACGCCCGTGACGCGCTCGACGAACTCGGGCCAGTGCGCCATCGCGGCCGCCCTGGCGTCCTCCCAGCCACTCGTGCGCTCGCTGACGAACTCCTCGTCCGTCCGTCCCTCCGCCACCACCACATGCAGCAGCCCGAGCGCGAGCGCCAGATCGGTTCCCGGCCTCGGGGCCAGATGCAGATCGGCCTGCTCCGCGGTCCGTGTACGGCGAGGATCGACGACGATGAGCTTGCCGCCGTTCTCCCGGAGCTCGGTCAGATAGCGCAGCGCGGGCGGCATCGTCTCGGCGAGATTCGAGCCGACGAGGATCACGCATCCACTGCGCGGTATGTCCTCCAGCGGGAACGGCAGCCCGCGGTCGAGGCCGAACGCCCGCTGGTGCGCGGCCGCCGCCGACGACATACAGAAGCGCCCGTTGTAGTCGATCTGCGAGGTGCCGAGCACGACCCGGGCGAACTTCCCTAGCAGGTACGCCTTCTCGTTGGTCAGGCCGCCGCCACCGAAGACGCCGACCGCGTCGGGGCCGTAGACCGCCCTCGTACGCCGCAGGCCCGCGGCGACCGTGCTCAGGGCCTCCTCCCAGGTGGCCGGCTCGAGCCTGCCTGTGGCGGGGCGTCGGACCAGGGGCTCGGTCAGGCGCACCCGGGAGGAGAGCAGTGCGGGCGCGGTGCGGCCCTTGCCGCACAGGGCGCCACGGTTGACAGGGAAGTCCGGTCGCTCCACCACTTCGACCGCCCCGGCTCTGCCGCGCAGACTCATGCCGCACTGCAGGGCGCAGTAGGGACAGTGGGTCGCGGTGGTGTCGTCGAGCGTGTCGGGCATAGCGTCAGCGTGCGACGCCCGTGTTACGCGGGCGGGCGCACCGCATTACGGTCCGGGTACGCCCGTCTCCGACTGCGCCCCGCTGCCCCGTGAGGCGCCGCTCACCTCGGCCTCTTCAGGCACAGGCCTTCTTCGGGCCCGGTTCTCTCCCAGGCACGGTTCTCTCCCGGGCACGGGTGTCTTTCACGCATGGGTCTCTCTCTCATGCACGCGTGGGTCGGTCACGGCGTCAGTCACGGCGCCCCAGCAGGGCCAGCAGCCTGGTCTGGTGGCTGTCGCCCGGCGGCGGCTCGATGGGCGGGGCGAACAGGCCGGACTTCGACAGGCCCGACGCGTACGGCGTGACTTCGTCCAGCGCGAAGCTCACCAGCGCGGCCGGCAGCCGCTCCGGCGCGCCGATCCCACGAGAGAGGTCCCAGGTGTGCACCACGGCATCCGTGATCATCTGGGCGCAGTACGCGACGGCCGGTGTCTCCCCGTACGACAGCTGTACGGTCTGCTCCAGCGCCCCTGGAGCCGCGAAGGCTTTGCGTGCGGCGCGTGCGGCGGCGTCCCAGGCGGCCTTCGGCTTCCTGCCGAGTACATCCCCTTCGTACGCGTCGCCGACTTCCTCGACGCCCGATCCGTCGGTCACCAGGGCGGGCACCCAGAGCTGTTCCGCAGTGAGGTGGTTGACGAGATCGCGTACGGACCAGTCGGTACAGGGCGTCGGAGCGTCCCACTGGTCGACCCCTACGGCGTGCACGCGCTCGGTGAAGAGCGCGAGCGCTTCGGTGTGCCGGGTGAGGAGGGTTGCCACATGGTTTTCCATACGGCTCACTGTCGCGCTCCGTGGATGCCGACGCGAGTCCGTCGGCCGCCGTGGCGCTCGTGTCGCCGCGTGTCACCCGGCCGCTGCGGCCAGCGCTTCCTTCACACCGCGCTCCTTGGCGCCGAGGAATCGCGGATCCGGCGTGAGCGTGGCGTCCAGCGCCGCCTTGCCGGCGGCGAACATCTCCCGCGTCCCGCCGTAGTACCAGGTCGCGTCATGGGGCTCGGTGACCCCGACGCCGTACGATTCGACTCCGGCCGCCTGGCAGAGGGCGACGGCCCGCCGGATGTGGAAGCCCTGCGTCACCAGGACCGCCCGCTCCACGCCGAAGATCTTCTTGGCGCGGACGCACGAGTCCCAGGTGTCGAAGCCGGCGTAGTCGCTGACGATGCGCCCGTCCGGCACTCCGCGAGCGCTGAGATATGTCCGCATGGCATCCGGCTCGTCGTACTCGACCCTGCTGTTGTCGCCGGTGACCAGCACGACCTTGACCTTGCCCGCCCGGTACAACTCGGCGGCGGCGTCGAGCCGGTGCGCGAGGTAGGGCGTGGGCCGGCCCTTCCACAGCCCGGCCCCGAAGACGACGGCGACATCCTGTGCGGGCACCTCGGCGACGGTGCGGACCCGGCTGTCGGCGGCGGCATGCATCCAGGTCGCGGGCGCGAGCGCGAACACGCACGCGAGCATGATCGTCTGCACGATCCGTCGCTGGGTGCGCCGGGCGCGCGGCAGCTTCGGGAGCCGCAGCAGCTTCGGTCCTGATGACTTCGTCGGCTTCGGAGCCTTGGCTGCTTTCGGTGTTTTCGGCGCTTTGGGTGTTTTTGACGCCTTGGATGCCTGCGATGCCTTCACGCCTGGTCAGACGCGGATCGGGGCCGATTGGTTCGGTCCACGGCACCGGAGGTTGCCGTCGCGTCGCGGTCGGGGCCTGTCGCCGGCCACGCGGCCGGCAGTGATCTCGATCACGGTCGGTGCCGGGTCTGACAACGCAGTCGGGCAGCCGGTGAGCCCGTGGAAAACACCCGTCACCCTCACGCAACGACCCGGCAACCTGAGCCCGTCAGGATCGGTTCATGACGGAGTCGGCACACCTTGGAGAGTCCCTGCCCTTCGACACCACCGCGCAGCTTCTTACGCGCATCACGGCCCAGCTCGGCACCCAGCTCAGCCACGTCACACTGAACGGAACCCGCAGGCCTATGCCTCTGACCGACCGGCCGCCCGCCCTCGTCGCAGTCGCCCACGGCAGCCGCGACCCGCGCGCCCTGCGCACCGTGACCACGCTCCTTGACCAGGTCCGCGAACTGCGTCCCAGGCTCGATGTCCGTCTTGGTCACATCGAGCTGAACGAGCCGCTGCTCTCCGACACGCTCGCGGCGCTCGGCGGCGAGAGACGCGAGGTGCGCGATGTCCGTGAGGTGCGCGATGTCCGCGAAGTGCGTGAGGTGCGTGAGGTGCGCGATGTCCGCGAAGTGCGTGAGGTGCGTGACAGGCTGAGCGGCGCCGGGGCCGTCCTCGTACCGCTGATGCTGAGCCGCGGCTATCACGTCAAGCACGATCTGCCGCAGGCCGCCGCGGCCGTCCCCGGCGCGGACATACGCATCGCCGCCCCGCTCGGCCCGCACCCCCTCCTCGTCGAGGCGCTCTGCTCCCGTCTCGCCGATGCGGGCTGGCGTCCCGAGGACGGCACCAGCCGCAGCGCCGGAGTCGTCCTGGCCGCCGCCGGATCCCGTGACCCGGACTCGGTCGCCGACGCCCGCCGCACCGCCGACCTGCTCAGCGAGCGCCTCGGCGGAGTGCCCGTCGTCGCCGCGTATGCCTCCGCCGTCTCGCCCACCGTCCCGGCGGCCGTGCGCGCGCTCACCGCCCGCGGCCGTCACCGGATCGCCGTCGCCTCCTACTTCGCGTCCCCCGGCCTCTTCGCCACCCGCAGCGCCGCTGTCGCGCCCTGGATCGCCGCCGCCCCGCTCGGTGCGCACCCCGCCCTGGCCCGGCTGCTGCTGCAGCGTTACGACGACGCCGTGAGCACGCCGCACGCCTCTCAACGGCGCGAACTCACTCCGGCCTAGCCCACCCGCAGCCCCCGGCTGTGGCCGGCTCCGGTTACCTTCGGTGCATGGAAGGCACCACCAGCACCACCTCAAACGACCCCGCCGGCCACGACGCGTACGACGAGGCGGCCACCGCGCGCTGGGCGGCCGAGCCCGACAAGCGTCCGGGCCGCACCGCCTTCCAGCGCGACCGCGCGCGCGTGCTGCACTCCTCCGCGCTGCGCCGCCTCGCAGGCAAGACCCAGGTGGTGACCCCCGGCACGCGCAACCAGGCATGGGACGCCAGCCCGCGCACCCGGCTCACCCACTCCCTGGAATGTGCCCAGGTCGGTCGGGAACTGGGCGCGGCGCTCGGCTGCGACCCCGATCTGGTGGAGGCAGCCTGCCTCGCCCACGACATGGGCCATCCGCCCTTCGGGCACAACGGCGAGCAGGCGCTCAACGACTTCGCGAAGGACTGCGGCGGCTTCGAGGGCAACGCCCAGTCGCTGCGGCTGCTGACCCGTATCGAGCCCAAGCGGTTCGTCCACAGCGAGGCGGTGACCTCTGCCGCTGCCGCGACGGGCGGCGATCTTGTCAGCGTCGGCCTCAACCTCACCCGGGCAGCTCTGGACGCCGCCACCAAATACCCCTGGCCGCGCGGCGGTCACCCCACCGATCCCGGCTCGGTGAAATTCGGCGTGTACGAGGACGATCTGCCGGTCTTCGAATGGGCCCGCCAGGGCGCACCGGCGTACCGCAAATGTTTCGAGGCCCAGGTCATGGACTGGTCCGACGACGTGGCGTACTCCGTGCACGATTTCGAGGACGGTCTGCACGCCGGCCATTTCGACCCCGGTCTCCTCCTCGCCGAGCCGGAGCGGAGCGACATCTGGGCGGTGGCGATCGGGCGGTACGTACCCCGGGACACCGATCCGCAGGAGCTGGCCGAGGCCCTCGACCGGCTCGTCGACCAGGAGTGGTGGCCGCACCACTACGACGGCTCTGCCGTCGCGCAGGCCCGGCTGAAGGATGCGACGAGCCAGCTCATCGGCCGTTTCTGCCTCGCCGCCGAGGCCGCGACGCGCCAGGCGTACGGATCGGGCCGGCTCACCCGGTACGCCGCCGAGCTGGTCGTCCCGCGCGCCACCCGCAACGAATGCGCGGTCCTCAAGGCCGTCGCCGACCTCTATGTCATGCAGCGCGCCGAACAGGAGGCCATCCGAGCCGACCAGCGCATCGTGCTGGCCGAGCTGGCCGAGGCGCTGACGGCCGGTGCCCCGGAGAGTCTCGACCCGCAGTTCCATGCCCTGTTCGACGCCGCGCCGGACGACCGGGCGCGCAAGCGGGTGATCGTCGACCAGCTCGCGTCCCTCACGGACGCATCCGCGCGTACGCTCCACACCCAGCTCACGGCCCGCCGTTGAGCTGCCCGGAGCGCAGGGCGGAGCCTTGTCGGCACGTCCGAGATGACACGCCCAGGGATGACTCCCTCTTCCGCCATCACGCTCCGTGCGGGACGCTCGCTGAAGGCTGAACGGCGTAGAAGCAAAGAGGAGGCATCAAGTGGTCGACGCACATCGGACATTCGTCATCGTCGGCGGTGGACTGGCCGGAGCCAAGGCCGCCGAGACCCTCCGCGCCGAAGGGTTCACCGGACGAGTGATCCTCATCGGTGACGAACGCGACCACCCCTATGAACGCCCGCCCCTGTCCAAGGGCTATCTGTCGGGCAAGGAGGAGCGCGACAGCGTCTTCGTCCATGAACCCGCCTGGTACGCCCAGGCCGACGTCGAACTGCACCTCGGTCAGACCGTCGTCGCCATCGACCGCGATGCCAAGTCCGTACGGCTGGGCGAGGGCACCGTCCTCCACTACGACAAACTCCTGCTCGCCACCGGCGCCGAGCCGCGCCGCCTCGACATCCCCGGCACCGACCTGGCCGGCGTCCACCATCTGCGCCGCCTCGCCCACGCCGACCGGCTGCGCCAGGTGCTCACCGTCCTGGGCCGCGACAACGGCCGGCTCGTCATCGCGGGTGGGGGCTGGATCGGCCTGGAGGTCGCGGCGGCCGCCCGCGGCTACGGCGCCGAGGTCACCGTCGTCGAGCCGGCGGCCACCCCGCTGCACCACGTCATCGGCCCCGAGCTGGGCCAGGTCTTCACCGAGCTGCACCGCGAGCACGGTGTCCGCTTCCACTTCGGCGCCCGCCTGACCGAGATCACCGGGCAGGACGGCATGGTGCTCGCGGTCCGTACCGACGACGGCGAGGAACACCCGGCTCACGACGTTCTCGCCGCGATCGGCGCCGCCCCCCGCGCCGCACTCGCCGAGAGCGCCGGCCTCGCGCTCGCCGACCGGGGCCACGGCGGCGGTATCGCCGTCGACGCGGGCCTGCGCACCTCTGACCCCGACATCTACGCCGCGGGCGATGTCGCGGCCGCCCACCATCCGCTCCTCGGCTCCCGGCTGCGCGTGGAGCACTGGGCGAACGCCCTCAACGGCGGCCCCGCCGCCGCCCGCTCGATGCTCGGTCAGGACGTCTCGTACGACCGCATCCCGTACTTCTTCTCCGACCAGTACGACCTGGGCATGGAGTACTCCGGCTGGGCGCCGCCCGGCTCCTACGACCAGGTCATCCTCCGCGGCGACGTCGGAAAGCGGGAGTTCATCGCCTTCTGGCTGAAGGACCGCAGGGTGCTTGCCGGGATGAACGTCAATGTGTGGGACGTCACCGACCCCATCCAGCAGCTGATCCGCGGCGGAACACCCGTGGACCCCGAAGCCCTCGGCGACCCGTCCGTACCGCTCACTTCCCTCAACAGCTGACGGGAGTGTCGCAGCGCCACCGTAGACTTCACGCGTGGCAGGCAGGATCAACGATGACGACGTGAAGGCGGTACGGGACGCGGTCCCGATCGACGCCGTCGTTTCCGAGTACCTCCAGCTGCGCAATGCCGGCGGCGGAAACCTCAAGGGCCTCTGCCCCTTCCACGACGAGAAGTCCCCCTCCTTCCAGGTCAGCCCGAGCAAGGGTCTCTTCCACTGCTTCGGCTGCCAGGAGGGCGGCGACACGATCGCCTTCGTGATGAAGATCGACCATCTCTCCTTCTCGGAGACGGTCGAGCGCCTCGCCGCGACGGCGGGCATCACCCTGCGCTACGAGGAGGGTGGGTACAACCCCACCCATCAGCGCGGCGAGCGCATCCGCCTGGTGGAGGCGCACAAGATCGCCGCGCAGTTCTACATCGAGCAGCTGGAGAGCGGGCCGGAGGCCGAGACCGGCCGCAAGTTCCTCGCCGAGCGCGGCTTCGACCAGGCCGCGGCCCAGCACTTCAGCGTCGGCTACAGCCCGCAGGGCTGGGACCACCTCACCCGCTTCCTGCGCGGCAAGGGCTTCAGCGACAAGGAGCTGATCCTCTCCGGCCTCTCCCAGGACGGCCGCCGCGGCCCCATCGACCGCTTCCGCGGCCGGCTGATGTGGCCCATCCGCGACATCTCCGGCGATGTCGTCGGCTTCGGCGCGCGCAAGCTGTACGAGAGCGACAACGGCCCGAAGTACCTGAACACGCCTGAGACGGGCATCTACAAGAAGTCCCAGATGCTGTACGGCATCGATCTCGCCAAGAAGGAGATCGCCAAGACCAGCAGGGCCGTGGTCGTCGAGGGCTACACCGATGTCATGGCCTGCCATCTCGCCGGCGTCACCACCGCCATCGCGACCTGTGGCACCGCCTTCGGCGGCGACCACATCAAGATCCTTCGCCGGCTGCTGATGGACAACGCCACCGCCGAGGTCATTTTCACCTTCGACGGCGACGCGGCCGGCCAGAAGGCCGCGCTGCGGGCCTTCGAGGACGACCAGAAGTTCGCCGCGGAGACCTCCATCGCGATCACCCCGGGCGGTATGGACCCCTGCGAACTGCGTCTCGCGGAGGGCGACGGCGGGGTGCAGAAACTGGTCGAAACCCGCACGCCGCTCTTCGAGTTCGCCATCCGCCACAGCGTGACGCGCCACAATCTGGAGACGCCCGCGGGCCGGGCCGCCGCGCTGGACGAGGCCGCGCCGATTGTCGCCGGCATCAAGAACATCGCCATCCAGCACGAGTCGGCCGTGCAGCTCGCGGGCATCCTCGGCATCCTCGACACCCAGTTCGTCGTCAAGCGCGTCGCGCAGCTCGCGCGCTGGGCCCGCGACCGCGGTGGCCGCGGCCCGGCGATGCAGTCCCGGACCCCTCAGGCGTACGAGCGGCAGGGCGCCCACCAGATCCCCGCGGGCCCCGCCCTCAATCTGCGCAGCCCCACCCACCGCACCGAACGCGAGCTGCTCAAACTCGCGCTCCAGCACCCGGGCCTGGTCTCTCCGGCCTTCGACGCGTACGGCGTCGACGAGTTCACCGCCCCGCCGTACGCCGCGGTCCGCCAGACCATCGCGGAGGCGGGCGGCGCGGAACAGGGCACCCAGGACACCCCCGACTATCTCGCCCGGGTCCGGGACGCCGCACCGAACGACACGGTGCGGGCCATGGTCACCGAGCTTGCCGTGGAGGCCATCCACGCCAGGACGGTCGACGAGATCTATGCCGGCACCCAGTTGGTCCAGGTCCGCCTGCGCGCGGTCGACCGCCGTATCGGCGACGTCCAGGGCACCCTCGCCCGACTCGGCCCGAACGCCGAACCCGAGCACCACACGGCCGTCGCGAACGAACTCTGGGTGCTCCAGCAGTACGCCCAGTCCCTCCGCAACCAGGGCGCTGACGCTCTCTAGCCGTCCGCGGATCCCCCCTCGGTAACCACCCGGTCACGCACGGGACTCAAAAAGTCACCGCACGCCCCTCGTGGCAGCGATGTGTCGTACCCCACACTGGGTGCGGTGCCTGAGTCCTCGGAGTGTGGCCGGTCGATCCACAGTGGCCCCCTGACCCCCGCGGATCCGCTCATCGTGTACGGGACGGAAAGTGGCCCGGCCGCCTCCGTCCCGCTGCCGCACACCCCCGAACCGGCAGCGATCACCTGGAGGTCGCCCCCGTGCAGACCCAGACCCTGACCGAGACAGACTCTGCCGCGGCAGTCTCCGCGCAGGTCCCCGCGCAGAGCCGGGCCGTACATCACCCCGAGGCGGTGCCAGAAGCTGTCCCTGAGACCGTTGTCGAGGATCCGGTGGAAGTGCCCGTACCTGAGTCGCGGGCCGGCGGCCGTGTCGACAGCGGCGGGCCCTCGTCCGATCTCTTCCGGCAGTATCTGCGGGAGATCGGCAGGATCCCGCTGCTCACGGCGGTCGAGGAGGTCGACCTGGCGCGCCGCGTCGAAGCAGGTCTGTTCGCCGAGGAGAAGCTCCTCAGCACTCCTGACCTTGACTCCCAACTAGCCATTGACCTGGACAAGTTGGTCGTCATGGGCCGGATGGCCAAGCGCCGGCTGATCGAGGCCAACCTCCGGCTCGTCGTCTCCGTCGCCAAGCGTTATGTCGGGCGCGGACTGACCATGCTCGACCTTGTCCAGGAGGGAAACCTGGGCCTGATCAGGGCAGTTGAGAAGTTTGACTACGCCCGCGGCTACAAGTTCTCCACCTACGCCACCTGGTGGATCCGCCAGGCCATGTCCCGGGCCCTCGCCGACCAGGCACGCACCATCCGGGTGCCGGTCCATGTCGTCGAGCTGATCAACCGGGTCGTACGGGTCCAGCGCCGGATGCTCCAGGAGCGCGGTTACGAACCCACTCCCGAAGAGGTCGCCGTCCACCTCGACCTGCCCTCCGAGCGGGTCAGTGAGGTGCTGAGGCTCGCCCAGGAGCCGGTCTCCCTGCACGCCCCCGTGGGGGAGGAGGACGACGTCGCGCTCGGCGATCTCATCGAGGACGGCGACGCCGCGTCGCCCGTCGAGTCCGCAGCCTTCCTGCTGCTGCGCGAACACCTCGAGGCGGTCCTGTCCACCCTTGGCGAGCGGGAACGGAAAGTCGTACAGCTGCGGTACGGACTGGCCGACGGCCGGCCGCGCACGCTCGAAGAGATCGGCCGGATCTTCGGCGTGACACGCGAACGCATCCGCCAGATCGAATCCAAGACCCTCAACAAGCTGCGCGACCACGCCTTCGCCGACCAGCTCCGCGGCTATCTCGACTAGGACGCCCAGGACCGCGCGGGGCTACTCCACCTCCACGACCGCCTGCGCGAACTGGGCCGCGTACAGCCGCGCATACGCGCCGTTCGCCGCCAACAGCCCGTCGTGCGTACCCTGTTCGACGATCGCGCCGTTCTCCATCACCAGGATCACATCCGCGTCCCGGATGGTGGAGAGCCGGTGTGCGATGACAAAGCTCGTACGGCCGTGGGCCAGGCGCGCCATCGCCTTCTGGATCAGTACCTCGGTGCGGGTGTCGACCGAACTGGTCGCCTCGTCCAGCACCAGGATCACCGGGTCGGAGAGGAACGCCCGCGCGATGGTGATCAGCTGCTTCTCGCCCGCGCTGACGCCCGAGCCCTCGTCGTCGATCACCGTGTCGTAGCCGTCGGGCAGGGTCCGTACGAACCGGTCCGCGTGGGCGGCCCGCGCCGCCTCCTCGATCTCCTCCCGGGTCACCTCGCGGGAGGATCCGTAGGCGATGTTCTCCGCGATGGTGCCGCCGAACAGCCAGGTGTCCTGGAGCACCATGCCTATCCCGGACCGCAGTTCCTCACGCGACATCTTCGCGACGTCCACGCCGTCCAGGCTGATCCGGCCGCCCGTCACCTCGTAGAACCGCATCAGCAGATTCACCAGCGTGGTCTTGCCCGCGCCGGTCGGCCCGACGATCGCGACCGTGTGACCGGGTTCGACGCTCAGCGACAGATCCTCGATGAGAGGCTTCTCCGGCTCGTACCGGAAGGCCACCTTCTCCAAAGACACCTGACCGCGCAGCTGCTTCGGCCGCTCGGCCGATGGGGAGTCCGGCTGCTGCTCCTGCGCGTCCAGCAGCTCGAAGATCCGCTCGGCCGAGGCGACGCCCGACTGCACCAGGTTCGCCATCGACGCGACTTGGGTCAGCGGCATCGAGAACTGGCGCGAGTACTGTATGAACGCCTGCACATCGCCGATCGACAGTGTGCCGGTCGCGACCCGCAGGCCGCCGACGACCGCCACCAGCACGTAGTTGAGGTTGGAGACGAAGAACATCAGCGGCTGCATGACGCCGCTGTTGAACTGGGCCTTGAAACCGGCCTCGTACAGCGTCTCGTTCTGCTCGGCGAAGGCCTGCGCCGACTCGTCCTGCCGTCCGAAGATCTTCACCAGGGCGTGGCCCGTGTACATCTCCTCGATATGGGCGTTGAGCTTGCCCGTGGACTTCCACTGCTGCACGAACTGCGGCTGCGAACGCTTGCCGACCCTCGTCGCCACAAAGACCGACACCGGCACCGTCACCAGTGCGACCAGCGCCAGCAGAGGCGAGATCCAGAACATCATCGCCAGCACGCCCACGATGGTCAGCAGTGAGTTGATCAGCTGTCCCATGGTCTGCTGCATGGTCTGCGAGATGTTGTCCATGTCGTTCGTCGCCCGGCTGAGCACCTCGCCGCGCTTGGCCCGGTCGAAGTACGACAGCGGCAGCCGCGAC
Source organism: Streptomyces sp. NBC_01750 (assembly GCF_035918095.1). Classification (NCBI taxonomy): domain Bacteria; kingdom Bacillati; phylum Actinomycetota; class Actinomycetes; order Kitasatosporales; family Streptomycetaceae; genus Streptomyces; species Streptomyces sp. NBC_01750. The sequence continues at coordinate 2,904,341 of NZ_CP109137.1, read as the reverse complement.
AGCTTCGCTTGTACGTCCTCGCGCATCCGGTACATGGTCCGGTTGATCACCCGGATCGACAGCCTCGTCGACACCAGCATCAGCAGCCCGGCGGCCACGTACACGGCCAGCGCGACCAGCAGCACATTGGCTACGGCGTCGAAGTCGATGCCGTTGCCGGGCGTGAAGTCCACCCCGGACAGCATGTCGGCCAGCCCGCCGTCGCCCTTGTCCCGCAGGCCCTCGATCGCCTGGTCCTTGCTGGTCCCGGCCGGCATGCCGCGGCCGACGACCCCCGCGAAGACCAGGTCCGTCGCCTGCCCCAGAATCTTCGGCCCGACCACCGCCAACGCCACGCTCAGCACACCCGCGCCGAGCATCGTCCACAGCGTGGCCCGCTCCGGCGCGAGCTGCCGCAGCAGCCGCTTGCCCGAGCCCTTGAAGTCCATGGACCGCTCGGTGGGGCCCATCATCATGCGTCCGCCCGGCCCGCTCATGCGGCCTCAGCCTCCGTCAGCTGCGAGAGCACGATCTCGCGGTAGGTCTCGTTGCTCTCCATGAGCTCGTGGTGGCTTCCCGTCCCCACGACCTGCCCCTCGTCCAGCACCACGATCCGGTCGGCGTCACGGATGGTGGACACTCGCTGGGCGACGATCACCACGGTCGACTCCGCGGTCTCGCTCGCCAGTGCCCGGCGCAGCGCAGCGTCCGTGGCGTAGTCCAGCGCGGAGAAGGAGTCGTCGAAGAGGAAAATCTCGGGCCGCTGCACCAGTGTCCTGGCGATCGCGAGCCGCTGCCGCTGCCCGCCGGAGACATTGGTCCCACCCTGGGCGATCGGCGCGTTCAGCCCGCCTTCCAGCTCCCGTACGAAGTCCGCGGCCTGCGCCACTTCGAGCGCCTGCCACAGCTCTTCGTCACTGGCGGCGGGCTTCCCGTAGCGCAGATTGGTGGCCACGGTCCCGGAGAAGAGATACGGCTTCTGGGGCACGAGCCCCACCGTCCTGGCCATCAGCGCCGGATCGAGCTCGCGCACATCCACGCCGTCGACGAGAACCTCGCCGCCCGTCACATCGAACAGCCGCGGTACGAGACCCAGCAGGGTCGACTTGCCACTGCCCGTCGACCCGATGATCGCGGTCGTCTCGCCGGGCCGCGCCACCAGTTCGACGCTCCGCAGCACCGGCTCCTCGGCCCCCGGATAGCGGAACTCGGCGCCCCGCAGCTCCAGATGTCCGCGTCTGCGCAGCTGCCGTACCGGCTCGGCCGGCGGCACCACACTCGAATCCGTGCCCAGGACCTCCTCGATCCTCTCGGCACAGACCTCGGCGCGCGGCACCATCATGAACATGAAGGTGGCCATCATCACGGCCATCACGATCTGCATCAGATAGGCGAGGAACGCGGTCAGCGCGCCGATCTGTATCGCACCGCTGTCGATCCGGTGAGCACCGAACCAGACGACGACGATGGACGACACATTCACCACCGTCATGACGGTCGGGAACATCAGCGCCATCAGCCGGCCGGTGGACAGCGACACGTTCGTGAGCTCGGTGTTGGCCTCGCGGAAGCGTTCCTTCTCGTACTCGTCCCGTACGAAGGCGCGAATGACGCGGTTGCCGGTGATCTGCTCCCGCAGCACCCGGTTCACGGTGTCCAGACGCTCCTGCATGGTGCGGAACAGCGGACGCATCTTCTTGACTATCAGCGACACCGCGATGCCCAGCACAGGCACCACGGCCAGCAGCACCGCCGACAGCGGCACATCCTGGCCGAGCGCCATGATGATGCCGCCGACGCACATGATCGGCGCCGACACCATCAGCGTGAACGCCATCAGGACCAGCATCTGGACCTGTTGGACGTCATTGGTCGTACGCGTGATCAGCGACGGCGCACCGAAGTGCCCGACTTCCCGCGCTGAGAAGCTCTGCACCCGGTCGAAGACGTCCGCCCGGACATCCCGCCCGAGCGCGGCCGCGGTCCTGGCGCCGTAGAAGACGGCTCCGATATTGCAGAAGACCTGGACGAGGCTGATGGCGATCATGAGCGCGCCGATTTCCAGGATGTAACCCGTGTCCCCCTTCACGACACCGTCGTCGATGATGTCCGCGTTCAGGGTGGGCAGATAGAGGGTGGCGCTGGTCTGCAGCAGCTGGAGAGCCACGAGCAGGGCGATGGGTTTCTTGTACGGACGCAAGTGCGTCCGCAGTAGTCGTATCAGCACGCGCAGTCTCTCGAGGTCGGCAAGATCGGGGGGTCACCCCATCTTCCGGCACTCCACCCCTGGAACCTCAAGCGATTAACCCAAGGCGGGGTCAAGAAGTCGGGTTGAACGCCCCCGGATGAATCTGGTCCCGCGTCGCACCGTACTGCTGGCGAACCGCCTGACCCACCGCCAGATTCTCACCGGGCTCGAAGACCTGCGCGGCCGCGCCCTGCCAGGCCGGCGGAGCGCCCGGAGACAGCGTCCCCTGCGAGACGCCGAGCGACCAGGCGGCCTGCCGGGCCGCACCCAGTGCCGCATAGTCGGCGGGCTGCGGTACGACGACCTGCGCCCCGAAGATCGCGGGCGCCGCGGCCTGTACGGCGGGCAGCCCGGCGGCCGCACCCAGCAGAAAGACCCTGCGCACGTCGACCCCGCGCCCGCGCAGCACATCCATCGCGTCGGCGAGCGAGCAGAGCATGCCCTCGAACGCGGCCCGCGCCAGATGCTCGGGCTTCATCGACTCGCGCCGCAGACCGCTCAGCGTCCCCGCGGTGTGCGGCAGTTGCGGAGTCCGCTCGCCCTCCAGATACGGCAGCAGCACAAGCCCGGACGATCCCGGCGTCGACTTCATCGCCTGCGCGGAGAGCTCGTCGAGGTTCTCCAGACCCAGCAGCTCGGCTGTTCCGCGCAGCGCCCGTACGGCGTTGAGTGTGTGCACGACCGGCAGATGCATCCCGGTCGCGTCGGCGAACGACGTGATCATCCCGCTCGGATCGGCCAGCGCCTCATGGTGCACGGCCATCACGGAACCCGAAGCCCCGAGCGACACCACCGCGTCGCCGACCCCGACGCCGAGCCCGAACGCCGCAGCCATCGTCTCGCCGGTCCCGGCCGAGATCAGCAGCCCCTCGGGCGTCATCCCCGCGGCCTCGGCCGGACCGAGCACCTCGGGCAGCGCGCACTGGTGCCCGAGCGCGAGCTCCACCAGATCGGGCCGGTAGGACCCGCTGCCCGCGGACCAGTACCCGGTGCCGGAGGCGCCGCCGCGGTCCGTGGTCCTGCGGACGGGCCGGCCGAGCAACTGCCACACCAGCCAGTCGTGCGGCTGCATCACCAGCGCGACCCGCTGCGCGAGCTCCGGCTCGGAGCGCGCCATCCAGCGCAGCTTCGACACCGGCTGCGCGGCCTGCGGCACCGAGCCGACGGCTTCGGCCCATGCCTGCCGCCCGCCCAGCGCGTCGATCAGATCCGCCGCCGCGACCTGCGCCCGTTTGTCATTGCCGAGCAGTGCGGGCCGTACGAGATTGCCCTGCCGGTCCAGCGCCAGCAGTCCGTGCTGCTGCGCGGACACCCCGATGGCCTGTACGCCTTCCAACAGCCCGCCGGTCGCGGCCTCACCGAGCGACAGGAGCCAGGCCTGCGGATCTATCTCGGTGGCCTTCGCCTCGACGGGGTGCGGTGCGTACCCCTGGCGCAGCACGGCGCCCGTGTCCGCGTCACAGACGACGATGCGCGTGAATGCAGACGAACTGTCCAGCCCGGCGACTATCCCCATGTCAGACGATTCTGCCGCACCCGCAGGGGTACCGCGTCACGTGTTGCTTGTTCCCCACTCGTCCTCACCGGCCGCGGTCCGCTCCCGCAGCGACCGCACCCGCTCCGCAACCGAGTCGGGCACCCGCTCCCCGACCTTTTCGCTCACCGCGTGGAATGCCTTGCCCGCCACCTCGCGGCTGCCCTGCGCCGCGGTCTCGGCGGCGTTGCGCACCGCGGGGTTCTGAGCGATCTGGCGCGCGGACTTCTTGAGCTGCTCATAGCGCTCGCGGCCGGCCCGGGTGCCGAGAACGTAGCCGAGGGCCAGTCCGATGACGAACGTCAGCTTGTACCGCATGGCTGCCACCCTTCCCTTGCGTCGGTGCTGCCCGTCTACCCGGCGAGGCCCGAGATCACCCCGGGCATACCGATTGGCGGAGCACCCCCCTGCTTGCGCTAATGTATGTGTCGCAGCGAGCACACGCCCCCCGGGACGCCCCGAGGTGGGTACGTTCGGTGCACATGCAGCAATCCCCTGTAGCTCAATTGGCAGAGCAGCCGGCTGTTAACCGGCAGGTTACTGGTTCGAGTCCAGTCGGGGGAGCGCGATCCCCTGTAGCTCAATTGGCAGAGCATTCGGCTGTTAACCGGAGGGTTGCTGGTTCGAGTCCAGCCGGGGGAGCGGAAACCGGAAGAGGACCCTTCGGGGTCCTTTTTCGTGTGCCCTCGACGACTTCCTGATGTCTTCTGGAACCGGGCAGCGGGCAGCACAGTCCTCATGATTGTGCGTTGCCGACCATCCGAGGCAGGAGATCGTATGAGCGGCTATGCTGCGGCAGACGGCGCGCACATATGTGCGCGACGCGCCGTTAGGGGCGGTAGCTCAGCCGGTTAGAGCAGCGGACTCATAATCCGTCGGCCGTGGGTTCGAGTCCCACCCGCCCCACTGCGCGCTACGCGTGGAGAAACGATCTGACCAGTGTCTTCGCTGGTCGGACGGATCTTGCTGGTGATCGTGACGGCCCGTTTCTGCCGTTGTCCACTCAGTGTGTGGACAGTGTGTGGACAGAGGCGGCAACGACACGCCCCAGCCGCGTGTCCCTACGCGGCTTCCTTGGTTCGCCGTCGTGCCGTAGCAGGGCGCCCACTGCCCAGAGGTCGCCGTAGCTCGCCACATGGGCGAGCCCAGCTTCTCCTGCACGACCTCGATGTCGTTCCCTGCGAGCAATGAAAGGCTCGCTGAGATGTGCCGGGCATCGTGGAGGCGGAGCGGGGGCAGCCCGGACAGCTCAGCCAGGCGCTTGCATCGCCGGCTGACCCAGTCCGGGTGAATCGGCTCACCGTTTCGTCTGTGCGGAGATCCGCAGCCACAGGTCCGCGAGGCTGACCTCGGTCCAGGGCAGCGCGCACGTTGATGCGGTGCATCGTCGCGGCGCTGGTCGGGAGACACGCGCGGTGTGACGTCGACCGATAGGTGTCCTGCGGAGCGACCTTGACCGATTGCCACCGAAGTCCGACGACCGGGCAGTTCGTCCCGGCCAAGAGCGACTGGACGGGGATCCGCAGCTCACCTCGCAGCCAGGTGACTGTGGGTGCGGGAGAGCGGCCTGCGCAGAACGGCGTCGGCTCGCCCGGCTCGCTACGGCGCGTTGGTGAACGAGCGGCGGTAGGAACGGGGCGGCACACCCCGGCGGCGCACGAACTGTTCGCGCAGGACGGCCGCGCTTCCGTATCCGACCCGGTGGGCGATCTCCTCGATCGGCAGGTCCGTGGTTTCCAGGAGTTCCTCGGCGCTGCTCAGTCGCAGGCTCCGGAGCCAGGCGTGCGGTGTGGTGCCGGTCGCGGCGGCGAAGCGGCGGGCGAAGGACCGTTTGCTCATCACTGCGCGTCGGGCCAGTTCCGCGACGGGAAGCGGTTCGTGGAGGTGCTCGCGGGCCCAGGCGAGCACCTCGGCGAGACGCTCGTCCTGGCAGTCCTCAGGGACGGGGGAGGTCAGATACTGGGCCTGACCGCCGTCCCTGTGGGAGGGCAGCACCATGTCGCGGGCGACGGCGTTGGCCATCGCGGCCCCGTACTCCCGCCTCAGCAGATGCAGGCACAGATCGAAGCCGGCGGCGGCTCCCGCACCCGTGGTGATCCGCCCTTCGTCGATGTACAGGGCGTCGGGGTCCACAACGACGTCCGGGTGGCGGTGGGCCAGCAGTTCGGCGAACCGCCAGTGCGTGGTGGCCCGTCGGCCGTCGAGCAGACCGGCGGCGGCGAGCGCGAACGTGCCGACACAGTGGGCCGCGACCAGTGAGCCGCTCTCGTGTGCGGCCGAAAACGCGTCAAGCACAGCGGGACCGGGTGGCGTACGGAAGCCGGCCCATGGCAAGGCGATCACCAGATCCGCGGCAGTCAGCCGGTCCAGGCCATGCGCGACCATGAGCGGCACGCCGAGGTCGGTAGGGACCGGCCCGGGCCGGTCGGTGCACAGCACGAAGTCGAAGCCGGGCAGCCCCTCCCCGTGAGGGCCGAACACCTCGGCGACGATGCCCACGGCGAGCATGCCGACACCAGGGGGAACGTACGCGGCAACAGTCACGAAAGGCGGCACGGGAGCAGTGTGGCACGAGTGGCACGAATCCTGCGATGAGGGGCAGCAGTGCCACTCGTCAGCGGCCCGGCCTGCCCGGAACGATGGGGGACATGACAGACGCACCGCTCGGCCGCAGCGCCGTGTACACGATCCTCACCACCGGCTACGTCGGCTCCACCGGTCCCGGCGTCGCCGCCACCGTCTCCTACGTCACCGACGGCGACCGGCATGTGATCTTCGACCCCGGCATGGTGGCGAGCCGCGACCACATCCTCGGCCCGCTCGCGGAGTTGGGGCTCGGCCCCGACGACATCACCGACGTGGTGCTCAGCCACCACCACCCGGACAACACCATGAACGTGGGCCTGTTCAGACGGGCCAGGGTCCACGACCACAAGGTGGAGTACCTGGGCGACCAGTGGAGGAACCGGGACGCGGAGGGCTACGAACTAACCCCGTCGCTGCGGCTGATCCGCACGCCGGGACACAGCCTCGAGGACATCACCCTGCTGGCCGGCACGGACACGGGCGTGGTGGCGTTCGCCGGCGACCTGTGGTGGCACTCGGACGGCCCCGCGGACGACCCCGTAGCCCCGGACCGCGAGGTACTGCGCGCCTCCCGGCTCCGCGTGCTGGCCGCCGCGGACCTGATCGTGCCCGGCCACGGCGGCCCCTTCAAGGCCGACATCACCGCGCCACGCTAACTGTCCTGTCCACGGTTCTCTGCGATTGATGTGTCCGAGGTGGGCGACCAGGTAGTTGGTGATGTGCTCTTCGTAGCCGTGTCTGGTGGTGCGGGCGAGACACTTCTTGCCCTTGGTCCAGCGCACCAGGTATTCGCCGAAGGTCTCGTTCGACGGGACGTCGGTGCCGCGGTCGGTGTCACGGTAGAGCTGTGCAGCCTCGGTCTTGGCGTCGTCCTTGGTGGTGAAGCCACCGCGCCGGACGCGGCGTCGCTTGCCGTTCTCGCCCTCAAGCTCGTTCCAGATGGGGAACCGGCTGGTGGCGGAGACTTCGAGAGTGGTGAGGAAGACCGCGAAGGGCGCCGGGACGCCCGTCCGAAGTCCCGCCGATCCGGCCCGGGGAGATCAGGACCGGTCGGATCGTGAACCGTCCGCGAGAGCTGCACTGTCGTCGAGCCAGTCGTAGACGCGGGCCAAGGTTGTGCGCATGGCGCCGGGGTGGCAGCGCGCGCCGGCGCCTTCCTCGGCGGTGAACTTCAGCAAGGTCTTGGGGCAGGTCAGGTGGTCATGGAGCTGCTGAGGCTGCCCCTTGAAGAACTCGTCCTCGGAGGCGTCGCACACGAGCGTGGGGCATTGGATCTGCTCTGCGATGCCGTGGCGGAGGGTGTAGTCGAGGTAAGCGGCGCTGAAGGCTCGAGGGGTGTCTACGCCCATCACGTACATGCCGTGATTCATCGCCCAGCGCGCGGTCGCGTTGGTGGCCATGATGTGCTCGAGCCTGGCATCGAGTTGAGGGTCGGAGTCCGCGCGCAGGCGCCGTTCAACTTCGTCACGGTCGCCAGGGATGTGCCGAACGGATACCTCGCCGAGGTCGTAGACGCCGTCGAGGGTCACCAGCGCGGCCAGCCGGTGTTCGAATGCCGCCGCCCTCGGGGCAAGCAGACCGCCCATGCTGGAACCGAGCAGCGCGATACGGCTGTTGTCGACCTCCGGCAGGCCCTCGGCGAAGTCCACCACCGGACCGATGACGTTCTCCCAGTCCGGACGGAAGACCAAGCCCTCGCGGTGCAGCGGTCCCGGTTGTTCAGGTCCGTCGAAGGCCAGCACGGTGTACCCGCGCTCGACGCCCGCCAACGCGCCGCTGAAGGGCGTTTCCCCGGCGGTGCCGTCGAAGCCGCTGTGCATGATCAGGGTCGGCCGCGGTCTCCCGCTGGTGTCAACCCGGTAGAGGTAGCCGGGCAGGGTGGTGCCCTCGTAGGGGATGCGGACCGGTTCGATGCGGGGAGTGAACAGCGCCGCTGCCGCTTCGAAGCAGGCCACGCTGCGGTCGTAGGCGTGGTCGTGGCGTGGGTCGCACGGGTTGCCGTGCAGGAAGAACTCGGACGACCGGTAGTAGTTGGATGCCCGCAGGAACCCGTCCCGGGCGCTGACCGGGTGACCTGTGTCCAGGGCCCGCTGGGCCTCGCCGGCCACGCGGTCGGCGGTGGCGAGCCACCCGTCGTGCCAGCTGTTGTAGTTGCCCTCCGTGATTCGCTCGCTGGTCGAGACCACCTCACCGAAGTCGGCTCCGCCGTAGGCGATGTGGCTCATTGACCGCAGCGTCTCGAACCAGAACTGGGGGGGCACCGGGGAACAGTAGGTTCTGCACAGCCACTCCTTAAAGCACAGATATGTGCGTCTGGTGTGACCGTAGACGCCGCAGGGCAACAAAGCAAATGAATGTGCTTTAAGGTGGGGGGTATGAGCCCGACTCAACCGACCTCACGTCCCGGCGGGCGCTCCGAACGAGTTCGCTCGGCCGTCCATCAGGCAGTCATCGACCTGCTGTCCGATCCGCACGTCGTGGAGCCGACCATCCCGGTGATCGCTCAGCGCGCCGGCGTGAACCACACCAGCATCTACCGGCGCTGGGGCAGCCGTGAGGCACTCTTGGCCGACGTGGCGATCACCCGACTCGAAGAGGAATGGCCGCTGCCGGACACCGGCACCCTGCGCGGAGACCTCACGGAGTGGGTGGCAGCAGGCGTCGCCAGCGTCTTCAAGCCCGAAGGCCGGCTGATCGTGCGGGCCCTGGCGCTGTCGCTGCCGGGCAGCTCGGAGGCTCAAGCGGAACGCGCACAGCACTTCGAACGCCGGGCCGGCGCTATCCAGCGCATCCGCGAGCGTGCTACCGCCCGCGGCGAAAACCCTCCGCCTCTAGACCAGATCCTCGACCAGCTCATCGGGCCGCTCTATGTTCGGGCCATCTTCGGAAGCGCGCCGCCTCCTCCCGGCTATCCCGAACTACTCGTGGAAAGACTGTTTGCCGGCATGAGCACCTCGGCATGCCTGGATACACACGGCGCGCACTGAGAACCGACGCGGCACCTGCCACGGGAAGTGCCATCTCTCGCGAGCCGCCGGCGGGGGCAGGTCCTGGCCCGCGCGGGATTTCGTACATGCGTGGGGGACGGATGTTCCTTGCCTTACGGCGTCGCCGTGAACTCCCGTCCCCCGCAGGCCAATTGTCGCGCGCCGGATCCTAGCGGGCGCTGCCGATGTTGCGATCGGTGTCGGAGCCCTGGACCATCAGGGTGCTCTCCTCGATGCGGCTGAATCGGCCGTCGGGTGCGAGGTCGGCGAATACGTAGACCTCCATGCGTACGGTCGAGCCGTCGGTCTTCGTGATGTGGGCGGTGTGGCGGTCGGCGTACTTGCTGCCGTCGCGCAGCTCTTCGTGCACCTGGATCTGCCCGTCGGCGACGATGGTGCGCAAGTGGGTGATGTGCTCAAGGAACCCGGCGCGGTCATCCCACTTCCCGTCCGTGCGCTGACGGTACTCCGGGGCGAAGTGGCGGTCGGCGGCCTCCTGCACGGTGATGTCGCGGTTGAAGAGCGGGTCGGTAATGGCGGCCTCTATACCGGTGCGAGTCATGGGACTTCCTTTCGGGGGATGGGAGCAGTGCGTGCGCGACGCACGCATCTCCTTTGCTGTAGCAGTCAAAGCGTGCGCTGCGCACGCTATTCTTGTGGTGTGGAGAACGAAGTAGGACATGAGATCGCAGACGCGCTGGGCATCCTGCTCAGGCGCACTACTCGCGCGCAGCTGCACAGGCAGCTCACCGAGGGCATGGGCGAGGCGGTGGACGAACTGACCTACCCGGTACTCAGCGCACTGGCCCGGACCGGACCCCGCAGCGCGGCCGACCTGGCTCCCGAGGTCGGACTCGATCGCTCCGGTGTCACCCGCCGTGCCACTCGACTGGAGGCCGCCGGCCTCATCCGCCGTGAGGCGGACCCCAACGACCGGCGCGCACACCTGCTCGTTCTCACCGAGCAGGGCCAGGTCACCGTGGCGGAGCTGCGTGCACATCTGGCTGCTCACATCATGGCGAGCCTGTCCTCATGGCCGCCGGGTGAGGCCGAGAGGTTCGCCCACCACCTGCGCCGCTTCACGGTCGAAGGCCCGTTTGCGTAGCAGAGGCAGGGTTCAGCCCAGGGCTTCCGGGCTTTCCGTCCGGCCTCTGCAGTTCTCGGTCACCGTCGGCGCCTTCACCGCAGGCCCCTGACGCGAAGACATGCTCGTCCGATGGCGAGACGGGATCCTCAGCATGCGTCCCGGCGTCGACAAGGGCGCCCCCACAAAGAGACAAGCCCGTGCAGTGAAAGCGTCTTCGCATCGGGACGGAGATGTGCGCCCAGCGCGGTGCCGCAGCCGCGCGCTTTGCTGGTGAGGAGGGCAGGGCGGCGGTGAGGTTGACGAAGGTCAGGGCGGGCCGTGGCACGTCATCCGCGCAGGGTCAATGACTCCTGGGTCGTTCTGCTCTCGGGAGTGGGTGCCTTACGGACCGGCGTGATCGTCTGGAGGGCCCATTCCAGCGGCCCGCGCCCGAGCGAAGTGCCGCGGAAGGCATACGCCCAGATGGCACACCCCACCAGCGAGACCCCGCAGAAGGCGCCCAGGGTCGGCCAACCGTGCTGCGGTTGCAGCTCGGCCCGCGCGAGGACGTGAAGGGTGTACACCGACAGGCCCATCGTCCCGACGACGGCCAGCGGGCGCAGGAGCAGTTCGAGCACGTGATGGCGGCAGGCGGCCACTGCGAGGCCGATGAGTAGCCAGCCGGCGCCGATGTTGGCGATGGTCTCGAAGGGCGTCTGGCTGTAGGGATCGTCGACCAGCAGCCAGGCCCAGGAGGTGCTGGGTATCGCCCCGGCCTGTCGGGCAAGCACGGCCTCCACCGGATCGGGGAAGTTCATGGCGAAGGCGTGGCTGTGGGCTATGGCATCCAGCAACGCCGCGCGTCCGCCGGCCGGCCCAAGAGCCAGCGCGGACAGCCCATGCCCGGCCAGGACGGCCAGTGCTCCCCAGCCGATGAGCCGACGGGCTGTTCCGGGCCGGGTCAGGTTCGCCACCCGGCCCAGCGCCATGCCGACGATGACATAAGGAAAGTAGGTGAGCCAGGGGTAGGCGCCGGACACCAGCAGCGTGTCGAGCGCCTCAATGAATCCGGGCCAGCTGGTGACCGCATCGAATCCGGGGTAGCCGCCGCGTCCGGCGGCGCGGTGTCCCAAGTACGGTCCCAGTGAGTACGACAGGACCGGACCCAGCACCACGGAGATTGCCGCGACCGCGATCAGTGCGCGGGTGCGCAGGCGGGCCAGCGGTTCCGCTGTCAGGAAGTACACGGCGAAGAACGTCAGGATCACCGCAATCCCGGACCTCAGCTCCGCTAACGCCATGCCGAGCACCGCGAGTACGGCGCAGCGTACGAGCGTGGCGCGCAGTGTGCCGGTCAGCGGTGGACGGGGCTGGGTGCCGCCCCGGGAGAGGGTCAGCGAAAGTCCCGCAATCAGGGTGAAGACGGCGGGCGCGCGCCCGTCGAAGGCGACCAGCAGATAACCCGCGCCCTCGGGCTTCGCCGGGGGGCCGATGTGCGCGGCGAACATGGCGAATACGGCAATGGCGCGGGCCGAGTCCACGCTGAGCAGCCGCCTGTTGGCCGAGGTTGCTGTACGTTCCTGCATTCTTGCTGCCCGCTCCCGCGTTTGCTCGTATCAACGGGCGGCCGTTCAGGGACGGTCTGCGACCGATGCCGACTGATGTCCGTGCGCCCATGCGGTCGTTAAGAGGACGAGCCGGCTGCGCAGGTTGCCTGGTACTCCAGCCGGAGTTCTTGGTGCCGGTGGCGATGCGCGGTCGGGCCCATTCGCGGAGGGGGCGCCGTACCGAGCGGGCCGAGCCGCAGGTAGGCCGCTCGGTACGGGGCCCGTGCGGGCCAGTTCCGGTTCGCGATCGCCGAAAGCCGATGCAAGCCGCTTACCTACGCGGTGTGCACGCCAGGGCGCAGCTGGGCATTCCCCCGCCACAGCCCCTCCAGCGCGTGGGGGCCACGCAGCGATGCCGCACACAAGGGACGTCGAAGCGAGCAGCAGAACGCCCGAGGCAGAGGCCACCACAGCGATCGGATCCCTGGCCCGCAGGTGCGTCAGCACGGCGCCGGACATCAACGCGCACAGTCCCGCGCCGGCCGCGATGCCCAGCGGCCGGACCGCCAGTCCGACAAGCAGCCCCAAGCCCCCCGCGGCCTCCAGCACACCGATCGCCCGCCACAGCGAGGGCGACATGCCGAAGTGGTCGCGGTACTGCAGGGACCGGCTCAGCCCGTAGATCTTGATCCCCCCGGTGAGGACAAATACCGGGCCGACGGCTACAGCCAGGATGATGCGCAAGACGTCCACAGGTCACCTTTCGAGCAGTGGGCAGTAGCGGATGGGATACTGCTGGGGCGATGACCGATCCCACGACAACGACCGGCCCCCTTCCGACGATGCGCGACGACCAGCGCGAGGCATCCCGGCGCAGACTGATCGACGCGGCACTGGGGATCCTCGCCGAGGAGGGCTACCGCGGCCTCACGGTGAAGAAGGTCGGTGATCGCGCCGGGGTCAGCCGGGGCATGGTCAGCTACCACTTCGAGTCCAAGGCGGGGCTCGTCGAGGCCGTCATCAACGACATCCGCGAGGTCTTTGTCGACCGTCTCCGGGCACTCCCCGGGTACCACCGGATGACCGGGCTCGAGGCCGTACTGGCCAAGCTCGAGCAGTACTTCTCACGTCTGGCCGAGCCGGGCCCCAGTGTCCGGGCACGTGCGCTGCTGGTGCTGCTCGTCGAGGCGGTCGGCAGCCCGGGGGACACCGCCAAGGGGCTCTTGGGCGGCCAACTCGACTTGGTCCGCACCGGCGTGGAGGACGACATCCGACGGGGGGTCGCCGACGGCACCATCCGCTCCGATCTGGACCCCCGCGCGCAGGCATTCCTTCTGGAGAGCCTGGCGCGCGGCGTGCTGCTCCAGTACCAGCTGGACTCCTCTCGTGCCCGCCTGGAGGAAATCGGCCGCGCGGCCCACGACATGGTGCTGCTGGCACTCACTCCGGACCGGAGGACCGGCTGACCTCGGCGGCCGGGGTCGTCTGCGGGAGTCTGACCGAACACCGGCCGGCCGGCCGCCGAACCGAGGTCAGACCGCACTCAGGCCGCCGTCCACCACCAGCTGCTGGCCCGTGATGTACGAGGCGCGATCGGAGAGCAGGAACGTGACCGCGTCCGCCACCTCCCATGCGGTGCCCTGCCGGCCGAGCGGGATCCGGGCGAAGGACGCGGTCCTGGAAGTACGGGCGGCTGATGCCTGACGGCCCATCGGGGTGTCGATCAGGCCAGGTACGACCACGTTGGCGCGGATGCATCGCGGCGCGCCTTCCTTGGCGACGTGCCGGGTGAGACCCATCAGACCCGCCTTGGAACTGTCGTACGCGGGCGAGCCGGTGGCGGCGCGCAGTCCGCCAACGGATCCGATGAAGACGATCGCGCCGCCGTTCATCGTCGGCAGGCCGTACTTCGCGGCCAGGAAGGGCGCGCGCAGATTGAGTGAGAGGACGCGGTCCCAGTCCTCGGGCGAGGAGCCGGCCAGGCCAACGCCGAGCCCGACGCCTACGTTGACCACGAGGGCGTCCAGGCCGCCGAGTTCGCGGGCGGCCTCGGCGACCAACGCGGCGGTCTGCTCGGGGTCGGTGGCATCAGCCACCAGGGCGACGCTCGGGGAGCCCTCGGCGGTGACGAGCCGGGCGGTCGCTGCGGCCGCATCGGGTGCGATGTCGGCGCACGCCACACTCGCTCCCTCACGGGCGGCAAGGACGGATATCGCGCGCCCGTTGCCGACGGGTGCCTGCGGATCCCCGTCCGGACGGGTGCCCGCGCCGATCACCAGGAGCTTGCGGCCGGCCAGACGGCGCGCCTCCTTCTCCGGTCTCCGCTGCTCATCCATCGGCGCGCGCCCCCTTCCCGGTGCCGGTCCGGTCGAAGCCCGGCTCCAGCTGCACGCCGACGGAGTTCAGGAAGAACGCCAGCATGTGGTACTGGCCGATGAGCATGGTGATCTCTATCAGCTCTGCCTCCTCGTAGTAGGACGCGAGAGCTTCCCAGGGCACGGTCGAAATCCGTGCGTCGCGGTGCAGTTGGTCGGCGGCCCGGAGCAGATGGCACTCGAGGTCCGTCCACCCGACGGCGTCCGGGCCCCGGGTGATGCGCCGGACGTCCGCGGCCGAGACCCCGGCGGCCTCGGCCAGCGGCAGATGGCGTCCCCACTCGTAGGCGGCCCCGGTGTTGTGCGCGGTGCGCAGGATCAGTAGCTCCCTGATCCTTCCCGGCAACAGCCCTTCGCGGAGCAACTGCCCGCCGAACGGCATGAACCGCGCATAGAGGTCCGGGTGGCGGGCCAGGGTGGTGAAGATGTTGGGCACCCGGCCTCCCGGGTCCCGTGGAGCGTTGGCCAGAAGCCGGCGCACCCGCGCGTCCCAGCGGTCCTCCGGCAGCGGCGCGATGCGGGGGAGGCGGCGGCTGCCACCTGGGAGGTGGTCAGGGGGTGGTGCGTCAGGTACCTCAGTCGCGGCGTCGTCCATACACGCACAGTAGAAACTGGCTGAACGTTTAGCAAGTGAAAAGCCCGAACGTGGTGGCGGCGCTGCGCGGGTAGTGCAGCCCCGGACGGGTGTCGCGACCTGGCTGAAGGCGCTGTCAGCCCCGCGAGCCCTACTGGAGCCGCGTCGGCGGCCCTGGCCGCCGACGCGCCCGACGTACGGATCAGCTCTGTTGCTCACTGATGTTGACCATCCACGTGACACCGAACTTGTCCGTGCACATACCGAATACGTCGCCCCACATCTGCTTCTCCAGGGGAACGGACACGTTGCCTCCGGCGGACAGCTTGGCCCAGTAGCCGCGCAGCTGGTCGGCGTCGTCCCCGCTCAGGCTCACGGCGAAGTTGTTGCCCGGCTTGTACTCCATGCCGGGCGGGTTGTCGGCGCCCATGAGCGCGAAGCCGCTGTCCGTCTCCAGCAGGCTGTGCATGACTTTGTCGGCGTATCCGGGGGGCGCCTCGGAGCCGAAGGCGCCGTAGGTGTTGACGGACAGGTTGCCGCCGAGGACCTCCTTGTAGAACTCCATGGCTTGCTTGGCTTCACCGGAGAAGCTGATGTACGGGTTGAGACGAGAGGCCACAACTACCCCTTTCGTGACTGGCTGTCAGTGCGGGCAGCCTAAGGGCGTCATGGGCGAAGTCGGACGACCAGAGGGTTGTGGTCGCTCGTCTGGTCGGCGAACTCGGCATTCGTGCGCACGATGTCCTGGCCGAACCTCGGGCCACTGGGTCATGCGTTCGGGCGGCCCTGGGAGTCGCCCTGAGAGGCGAACCCGCCGGCGAGCGGCTTGCGCGGCGGCTTCGACAGCCGCCGGACGGAGATATGACGGGTTCTGTGGGGCGCTCGGCTTACCTGCGAAGACGCCGCGCGGCCCGGCCCGCGAAGTGGGTCGGCTCGGCGAGGCCGACGACCCACTTGCGGGGCCCACCGGAAGGCAAGGCGTACGGACCATGCCGCTGCCGGTGGCGGCCGACGGCGGGAGGGCGACCGGATGCCGATCGGGATCCGGTCGCCCTCCCACCGCCGCCCCTTCCGCCGGGACGCCGGATCGGACAGTACGCCGATCAGACCGCCGGGGCCGGGTAGGTCGGGTACTCCACCCCGGAGACGTGCTGGACGATGCGGATGACCTGGCAGGAGTAGCCGAACTCGTTGTCGTACCACAGGTAGAGGATCGCGTTGTCGCCCTCGACCTTGGTGGCGCCGGCATCGACGATCGAGGCGTGGCGCGAGCCGATGAAGTCGCTCGAGACCGCGTCGGGAGCGGTGATGAAGTCGATCTGGCGCTTGAGCGGCGAGGTCAGCGACACGTTGCGGAGGTAGTCGAGGACCTCCTCGCGGGTGGTCTCGCGCGCGAGCTGCAGGTTGAGGATCGCGATCGAGACATCCGGCACGGGGACGCGGATCGAGCTGCCGGTGATCTTCGCCTCGAGGTCGGGCAGCGCCTTGGCGACGGCGGAGGCGGCGCCCGTCTCGGTGATGACCATGTTGAGTGCGGCCGAGCGGCCGCGGCGGTCGGAGCCGTGGTAGTTGTCCAGCAGGTTCTGGTCGTTGGTGAACGAGTGGACGGTCTCCACGTGGCCGCGCAGGACGCCGTACTCGTCCGCCATCGCCTTCAGCGGCGGGACGATCGCGTTGGTGGTGCAGGAGGCACAGGACAGGATCTGCTCGTCCGGCTTGATCGTGTCGTGGTTGACGCCGTGCACGAGGTTGGGGACGTCGCCCTTGCCCGGCGCGGTCAGGACGACTTTGTCGATGCCGGGGCGCAGGTGCTTCGACAGGCCCTCGCGGTCGCGCCACTTGCCGGTGTTGTCGATGAGGATGGCGTCCTTGATGCCGTACGCCGTGTAGTCGACCTCCGACGGGTCGTTGGCGTAGATCACCTTGATCTCATTGCCGTTGGCGATGATCGTGCTGTTCGCCTCGTCGACCGTGATCGTGCCCTGGAACTGGCCGTGGATGGAGTCGCGGCGCAGCAGCGAGGCACGCTTGACGATGTCCTGGTCGCCGCCCTGGCGGACGACGATGGCGCGCAGCCGCAGGCCGTTTCCGGAGCCCGCCTTCTCGATGAGCAGGCGGGCGACGAGGCGGCCGATGCGGCCGAACCCGTAGAGGACGACGTCGCGCGGCTCACGGCGCTCGATCTTGTTGTCGCCGGTGGCGCCGGCGACGGCCCCGGCGGTGAACTCCTCCACCGAGAGACCGCGGTCGTCGGTCTTGTACGTCGCGGCGAGCATGCCGATGTCGATCTGGGAAGGGCCGAGATCGAGCGTGGTGAGAGCCTGCAGGAACGGCAGGGTCTCGGTGACGGTGAGCTCCTCACCGGCTATCTGCCGGGCGAATCGGTGCGTCTTGAGGATGCTGACCACCGACTTGTTCACCAAGGAGCGGCTGTGAAGCAGGACCGTGACGTCCTGCTCCCGGTGTAGCTTCCCGATTACCGGGATCATCGACTCCGCGATTTCCTCGCGGTTCTTCCAATTGGTGAACGAGTCCACGGTGGTAGTCACAGGTTCATCTTTCGAGCTAGGCGGTGCTCATATGCTAACGTCCCGCCATTTTGATCATTCAAGCCGTGCCACTTGAGCGGGATGCGGTGATCGGGCCCCGTGGACGAACCGGGACACAGCACCCACTCCTCCTCGCCCCGAAGCGGGTACCCGACGTATCTGCCGGGCGGTGCGAAGGGGACGGCTGAGGTGACGCTGGGCGAGATCTGACGTGCGGGCGGGCTGCGGCTCCTGGCCTAGAGTGCGGGCGTGCCGTCGTACAGCATTGGCCGGGCAGCGAGTCTGCTGGGCGTGAGTTCGGAGACCGTCCGCCGCTGGGCCGACGGCGGGCGTCTGGGTGGGAGCCTGCGCCGTCCCGGCGGAGCCGGTGCGGCAGGGTTGACCTCAGACGCTCGCGAGGGCGACTTCGGTCGACTTGATCAGCGCGACGACGGGGGACCCGGCGGCGAGACCCAGGTCGGTGACCGCGTCCATGGTGATCGCGGAGGTCAGCTCGCCGCCGGCGACGGTCACCTTGACGCCTGCCATGGCGCCCCCGGTGGTGACCTCGGTGACAGTGCCGGGGATCCGGTTGCGGATGCTCAGCCCCTGGACCGCACCTGTGGCGAGAGCGACCTCGGTGGACTTGATCAGGGTGCGTACGGAGGAGCCCGGGGCGAGGCCCAGCTCCTTGACGGCCTCCAGTGTGATCGCGGCCGTGATCTCCTGGCCGCCGTCGAGCCGGACCTTGACGGTCGCCATCACCTCGCCGGGCGTGACGGAGACGACCGTGCCGGGGATCTGATTGCGGATGCTCAGGCTCATGAATCCACCGTAGCCACGGGACCCGGCAGCGGTCGGGTGCCGCGCTTGGGGCTTCCTCCAGACGCTCCGGCATTTGCTACAGATGTGAGCTCGAAGGCTTGTAAATGCTGGCTGATACTGCCTACGGTGCCGCATATGCAGTCCTACACAATCGGCCAGGCGGCGCGTCTGCTGGGCGTCAGCCCGGACACCGCGCGCCGCTGGGCGGATGCCGGCCGGGTCGCGACCCACCGTGACGAAAGCGGCCGCAGGCTCATCGACGGCCGCGATCTGGCCGCGTTCTCCATCGAGGTCGCCCAGAGCGGCACCGGCGAGGAGGACGCCTCGTACACCTCGGCCCGTAACGCGTTCCCCGGCATCGTCACCGCGGTCAAGCTCGGCGATGTCGCCGCACAGGTCGAGATCCAGGCCGGCCCGCACCGGCTGGTCTCGCTGCTGACCCGGGAGGCCGTCGAGGAGCTGGGACTGGAAGTCGGCATGCAGGCCACCGCCCGCGTGAAGTCGACCAGCGTGCACATCGACCGCGCCTGAACCACCCTTCGCATCCATCCCTTGCAGCGGCGTCGCCCGTCCTCGACGCGGCCTGTTCCCACCGCTTCACCAAGGAGACCCGCCATGCCGTACGCCTTCAACGGGCGCCGTACCGCCGCCGCCATACTGACCGCGGCCCTGCTTGTGCCGCTCGCCGCCTGCGGCAGCGGCGACGACAGCAAGAAGGAGAGCGGAGCGAACGCCGGCCAGTCCGCGACCGGCGCGTCCAAGGCCAACCTGACCGTGCTGGCCGCCTCTTCGCTGACCAACGTCTTCAAGACGGCCGGCGCCGGGTACGAGAAGTCGCACCCGGGCACCAAGGTGAAGTTCTCCTTCGCCGGGTCTCAGGAGCTGGCCGCACAGGTCAAGCAGGGCGCCCCCGCCGACGCGCTGGTCACCGCGGACACCAAGACCATGGACGGTCTGAAGTCCGACACCAACGCCGCGACGGTCATCGCCAGGAACCGTCTGGTCATCGCCACCGTCGAGGGCAACCCGAAGAAGGTCGACGACCTCAAGGACCTCGCCGACACCAAGCTGAAGGTCGTACTCGCCGCGCCCGAGGTCCCGGTCGGCCGCTACAGCAAGAAGATCCTGGACGCGCAGAAGATCGTCGTGAAGCCGGTCTCCCAGGAGCCCAACGTCCGCGCCGTGCTCAGCAAGGTCGAGCTCGGTGAGGTCGATGCCGGTCTCGTCTACAAGACGGACGCCGCCACGGCGACCGGCAAGGTCGACGCCGTCGAGATTCCCGACGCGCAGAACGCCATCGCCGAGTACCCGGCCGCGACCCTGAAGGTGTCCAAGAACAGTGAGGCCGCCGCCGCGTTCGTGGCCTGGCTGTCCACGCCCGAGGCGCAGAAGATCCTCCAGGACGCGGGCTTCCAGCAGCCGTAACCGTCGTGCGTGGGCTGCCCGGTGCGGGGGCCGGGCAGCCCACGACCGTCAATCGACCCTCCGGAACACCCGGTGTCCCCGGGGACACCGATACCCCAGGAACACCTGATGAGACGCCTTCGCACCCGCGGCAACCGCACCCCTGTCGCGCTCGCCGTGCCCGCGCTTGCCGCGATCGCGTTTCTGCTGATGCCGCTGATCGGCATCCTCGCCCGTACCAGGTGGGGCGATCTCGGCAGCCATCTCACCAGTCCAGGTGTCACCGAGGCCCTGCGGCTTTCGATGCTCGTCTCCTTCTGGGCGCTGGGCCTCTCGTTGCTGCTCGGGGTGCCGCTGGCCTGGCTGCTGGCCCGCGTCGAATTCCCCGGCAAGGCGCTCGTACGCTCCCTCGTGCTTCTCCCGATGGTGCTGCCGCCCACCGTCGGAGGTGTCGCGCTCCTCCTCGGGTTCGGCCGCCGCGGACTGCTCGGCCCGTGGCTGGAAGACACCTTCGGCATCACCCTGCCCTTCCACACCTCGGGCGCCGTCGTCGCCGCGACGTTCGTGGCGATGCCCTTCCTCGTCATCAGCCTCGAAGGCGCGCTGGGCGGGCTGAGGCCGCGCTACGAGGAGACCGCGGCCTCCCTCGGAGCCTCACCGGTACGGGTGTTCTTCACCGTCACGCTGCCCATGGTGGCCCCCGGGCTCATCGCCGGAGCCGCCCTCACCTGGGCGCGGGCGCTCGGTGAGTTCGGCGCGACCATCACCTTCGCCGGCAATCTGCCCGGTACGACGCAGACTCTGCCGCTTCAGGTGTACCTGCTCCTCCAGGACGAGCCGGAAGCGGCGACCTCCGTCTCCCTGCTGCTGCTCGCCATCGCCATGCTGGTGCTCATCGCCCTGCGCGGACGCTGGACCGGAACGCCGAGCGACCGTTCACGCAAGCCCGCGCCTTCGGTGAACGACGCGGAACCGCCGCCGCCCGCGCCCCCCGAAGACCTCGAGTCCGCCGCGCCGCAAGACCGCTGGTCGCTGCACGCCCATGTCACGGGCTTCAACCGGCTGACCCTGGACGCCGAACCGGGCACCACCATCGCCGTCGTCGGCCCCAACGGCGCGGGCAAGACCACTCTGCTGCGCGCCCTCCTCGGCCTCACGCCCCGCGCGCACGCGGCCCTGCGCCTCGGCGAGACCGACGTCACCGAGCTGCCCCCGCACCGCCGCGGGGTCGCCTGGGTCCCGCAGGACGGTGCGCTCTTTCCCCACCTCACAGCCCTCGCCAACACGGCGTACGGGCTGCGCGCCCACGGCGTCCCGCGCGCCGAGGCCCGCCGCGCCGCCCAGCAGTGGCTCGACCGGCTCGGCGTCGGGCACCTCGCACACCGCAAACCGGCCCAGGTCTCCGGCGGCCAGGCCCAACGCGTCGCCCTGGCACGGGCGTTGGCCGCCCGGCCGCGCCTGCTGCTCCTGGACGAACCCCTCGCCGCACTCGACCAGACCACCCGCGCCCAGGTGCGCCACACCCTGCGCACTCACCTCGACGGCTTCGGCGGTGTCTGCCTGATGGTCACCCACGACCCCGTCGAAGCCGTGTCGCTGGCCGACCGGGTTCTCGTACTCGACGAGGGCCGCGCCCTGCAGGACGCCCCACCCGCCGAGGTCACCCGGCATCCCCGCTCCCCGTGGGTCGCCAGGATGCTCGGCCGGAATGCCTGGCCAGGTATCGCGACGGCGGACGGTCTCGCGCTCTCCGGCGGCGGCCTGCTCGTCGTCGCGGATCCGCTGCCCGCGGGCACCGAGGCTCTCGCGATCATCGCTCCGGAGGCGGTCTCCGTACACCGCGACAGGCCCGGCGGTAGCCCGCGCAATGTCTGGCCGGGCACCGTCCGGGAAATCACGGCCATCGGCAGCCGGCTGCGCATTCTGATCGCCTCCGGACAGGCACCGGACCTCGTCGCCGAGATCACTCCGCAGGCCGCCGCCGAACTGGGCCTTGCCGACGGGACTTCCGTATGGACCAGCGTGAAGGCGACAGAGGCCGTCATCGTGACGCTGTGAGAGCCGGAGCCGGAGCCGGAGCCGGAGCCGGAGCCGGAGCCGGAGCCCCAGCCGCAGCCCCAGCCGCAGCCCCCAGCCGCAGCCCCAGCCGTGGCTGTTGCCGCCGAGCTGGAACCGGCCGTGTTGCCGCGGCGGTGGAGTACCTCGTCGCGCTCTCTACCGTCTACGTAGTACTCAGAAGCGCTCATTTATGATCAGGGGCGAGCGCGAAGCCGGGTGCACTCGAACACTCCGACCCCGCGCTGTGCGCCGCTGTGAAGTGCGGTCCTTTCCTGTTCTGGTGCACCGTGAATGGTCGCCGTCCGGAACTCTTGTTCCACACAGGTGGGTTGTGTCAGGGTGAGCTTCCTCACGTCCGAACATGACGTTTCTGTTCAACCGTTCGAATTACCCGCGGTAAGTCACTGCGAAAACATCGGCGCGACTCCTCCGCAAGGTATGTACCAATCAGCCATGCCCTTTCAACTGCCCCGAAAACGATGGCGGTTGACCGGGATTGAGAGGCCTGCAACCCCCCACTGCAATGCCCTGGATGGAAAGACTTCTATGCAGAATCCCCGTACTCCGGGTCCCGTCCCTCCCACCCGCACCGGCCTCAGCTCCGGGGACTCCGACGAAGGGCTCGCGGCCACGCTGCGGGCCGGCGGCGGGAAGGACGAGGCCCGTCCCGTAGCAGTGCTGCTGGCGAGGCACTGGCAACCGGTCGTCGACTATGCCTCGATCTGCACCCCCTCGGCGAAAGCCGCCTCGATGCTGGCCGCGGCGGCGTTCAGCAAGGTGCTGGAGAATCTCAGGAAAGCAAGGTCGACAGCGGCTCTCCGTCCCCTTCTATTGTTGACTGCTCGTCAAATCGCGAAGGGCTGGGCGAACGACCGGCATGTCGTCGCACTGCCCGAACTCCAGTATCCGGACGGCGGCCGCACTCTAAGAGTCGACATGTTTACTCTGCCGGAGAATCGGGAGCTGGTCTCCCGCGCTTTCCACGCAATGCCGGGACCCGTCCAATGTCTGCTCTGGCATGCCGAGGTCGAGGCGGAGGGGATATCCGTACCGGCGGGTTTGTTGGCCATTGACCCGCGCACTGCCGGGGTCCAACTCGAACAGGCGCGTGAGCTCTTCCGTGCGGGCTGTCTGCGGGCTCATGTCGAACTCGCGCCGGACAAGGACTGCCGCCACTACAGCCGCCTCCTCGATGTGTCACTGCGCCGCGGCGGCACCCTGATACCGGACATCCAGAAGCATCTGGCGGAGTGTCAGTACTGCCGCTACGCCGCCGAACAGCTCAACCATCTGGACGGCCGGCTCGCCGTGCTGCTGGCCGAAGCCGTGCTCGGCCAGGCCGCCCGCGGCTACCTGGAATCACGACCGGCCCGCAACGGTGCCCGGGCGCAGGCGAAGGCGCAGGGCGGAGAAGGCCCGGTCCGCAGTACGGGCCGGCACTCGAAGGCCGGACGCCCGCGCGCACTGCCCCGTATGACCTTCCCCGGCAGGCACTTGATGCTGGCCCGGCCGAAGGTTGTCCTCACCGGTCTCGGGCTGCTGGTGACCGGCGCGCTCGTCGTGACCGCCGTCTCGGCGCTCTGGTCGAACGACAGCGACTACGCGGGACCGTCGGTCCCGAGCGGCTCGGTCACCGACACCTCGCCTCCCGCATCCGGATCCCAGGTGCCGTCCGGCCGTTCACCGCAGCCGTCGACCACGTCCGCCGCCCTCCCGGCGGGCCCGCTGAACACCAGGCTGCGCAATGCCGACGCCGGTCTCTGCCTCGACATCCGTGACCGCAGGGCGGTGCCGGGTGCCGAGGCGGTGATGGCGGTGTGCTCGAGCACCGTGACGCAGACGTGGGTGTACGAGGACGACGGGCTGCTGCGCAGCTCCGCCGCCCCGGATCTGTGCCTGAATTCCCATGAGCTCGACGGTGTGGCCGTTCTGGACGTCTGCGCCGCGGCGTCGGCCGCGAACGCCGCGGACGTACGCTACGACCTGACCATCCAGGGCAATGTGATCCCCCGGTGGAACGACGGACTGGCACTCGTCCCGATCTCGCCGGATCCGGCAACGACCGTGGTGGTCAAGGTCCGTGACGGATCCGCGGCGCAGCGATGGGTGACTGACAACGTTGCCGCCGACACCCGCAGGATCCGGCCGAGCGCCGATGTGGGCTCACCGTCCACCAAAGAGGTCAACGCCTCGCCGCAGACCGGCGAGTACTGCGCCTCCCCGAGCTGCCAGGGACCCCCGCCGCCCGCGGGCGGGACAGAGCCGCCGGTTCGGGTGCCGTCGGATCCGGACGCCGAGCAGCCGCGGTCCGGCGTCCGGCGGGTCAGTAACGGTTCGTCCGACGAGAAGCGGGTCGACCGGCCTGCACGAAAGGCTCTCGGGCTGCACCCCGCCATTGGGCGGTGGCCGGCTGCCCCGGTCGGCCTCCGCCTCCCGGACGGGGCCGACTCGGCGCGGTCCGACCTCGATGGGCCGGGCCACGGCCGGACCGAGGCCGACCGGACCGAGGCCGGTCGGGAGGAGACCGGTCACGCCGCCGGATGACGACTGGTCGTCCGCGGTTCCGTGCGTGTCCGGGGTCAAGACACCTCGGGCATCTCGCCCTTGGTGGTCTGCAGGTCGATCACGGAGAAGACGGCTCCCTGCTGGTCCGCGACCGTCGCCATGCGGCCGAAGGGGCTGTCCGTCGGGCCGAAGTGCACTCGCCCGCCGAGCTTGTCGACCGTGGCGATCGCCGCGTCGCAGTCCGCCACGGCGAAGTACACATTGACGTACGGCGGGAAGTCGGGCAGGAAGTCGTCGGTCATCCTCATCCGGCCCGCCACCGGTCGGCCGTCGATGTTCCAGACGTGGAAGTCGACGGTCTCGTGCTTCATCTTCTGTACCTCGAAGGGGAACACGGTGGTGAAGAAAGCGTCCGCCTTGGCGGCGTCCCGCGTGGTGACCTCGGCCCACGCGAACGAGCCCGGTTCGCCGGTCTTCTCGAAGCCCTTGTGGCTGAGCGGCTGCCAGACGCTGAAGACCACACCGCTGGGGTCCTGGGCCGTCACCATCGTGCCGAAGTCGCCGACCTGCGTGGGCTCCATCATCAGCGTTCCGTCGTTCTCACGGATCTTCGCGGCCGTCGCGGCGGCGTCCGTGGTGGCGAAGTAGAGGTTCCACGCCGCCGGGCTGTCCATGCCGGGCATCTGCGGTACGACGGCGGCCACCCGCTTGCCGTCCGAGCGCGCCTGCGTGTAGTTGACGAACTCTTCCGAGCCCTCGTCGTAGGTCCAGCCCATCAGCTCGCCGTAGAAACCCTTCGCGGCTTCCACGTCGGGGAACATCGCGTCGGCCCAACAGGGCGTGCCTTCCGGTAGCGCGGCCATGGTTCCCAGCCTCCAGGTCGAGGAAACTTCCCGTTCTTTTCACGCTATTCGCCGATGAGTGTCGGCGCGCGTCGACCCGGCTCCCCGGCCAGTGGCGCACTGGCGTGGCGCGGGCCGCGGCCGTCACTTCCCGGCGTGACGGTGGAGCCGGAGCCACTCGCGTGCGGTGTGCCGGCGCTCCTGGCGTGCGTGGTGCCGGACGGTCGTCCTGGTGCGGCCGCCGAGGGGGAATGCCGCGACGCGTTCGTCCCGGTAGCCGTTGAGCAGACGGATCGCGAGCGCGGCCGCGATGATCATCGCGAGGATCGCCAGCACGGTGACGAGGTTGTCCATGACCTCACTTCCCACCCTGCCCCGGGCCGGCCGAACCGGCCGGGCGTTGTTGAAGCGCCGATGTGGTGAAGCGCCGAAAACCACACCGGCACGACGGCCGGTGTGTGAAATGTCCTCGGTATCACCAGCGTACGCCCGACCCTGCGCATCTCGCGGGTGCGGCGGCGGCCGACGCTGTACCCGCATCACTGCGGGCGCGCGGGCGGCGGAGGCCTGGCCACCAGTCCCACCTGCCCCGGTCCCCGGACAGACGGCCGGAAATGTAAGGGGTCCACTCCCGGCGCGTCCATATACTGCCCGTCATGCCGACGACCAGCCTCGCCAGCCGCACCGCCCTCCACGCGCACCGCAGCCACTCCATATGACCGACACCGCCCGGCCTCCGCGCCGACGCATACTCGCCGACCTCACTCCCCTCCGCAGCTCCGCCGACTACCGGCGGCTCTGGTTCGGCAGCACGATCTCCTGGGTCGGCCAGGGGATGACCACTCTCGCGATCTCACTCCAGGTCTACGACATCACCCGCTCCACCTTCGCCGTCGGCCTCGTCGGGCTCTGCTCCCTCGTACCGCTCGTGGCGTTCGGGCTCTACGGCGGTGCGATCGCCGACACCGTGGACCGGCGCAAGCTCGGGCTCTTCTCCGCGAGCGGGTCCGCCGTGCTGTCGGCCGGACTCGCCACCGCCGCCCTCGCCGGGTTCCACCACGTCTGGTTCCTCTACGCAGTCGTCGCGCTCCAGGCCATGTGCGCGGCCGTCAACTCCCCGGCCCGCAGCGCGATGATCCCCCGGCTGCTGCCGCCCGAGCAGCTGCCCGCCGCCAACGCGCTCACCTCGATGACCATGACCTCGGGGACGCTCCTCGGGCCGATGCTCGGCGGGCTCATCGTCGGATTCGCCGGGTACCAGGCCGCGTATCTCATCGATGCCGTCGCCTTCTCCGCGTCCCTGTACGCGATGTGGCGGCTGCCCTCGATGCGCCCGGACCGCCTCGCGGGCACCAAGAGGGCGTCCGTCCTGGACGGGCTGCGTTTCCTCGCCACCCGGCCCAACCTCCGGATGACGTTCTTCTCGGACTTCTGCGCCATGATCCTGGCCCATCCGCGGGCGCTCTTCCCTGCCGTCGCCGTGGTCTGGTACGGCGGTGACGCACGCACCACCGGACTGCTGGTCGCCGCGCCCGCCCTCGGCGCGCTGCTCGGCGGGGTGTTCTCCGGGTGGCAGGGCAGGATCCGGCGGCACGGGCTGGCGATTCTGCTCGCCGTCGGCGCCTGGGGTACGGCGATCGCCGTCTTCGGGCTCACCCGCAACCTCTGGCTCGGACTGCTGTTCCTCGCCCTCGCCGGGTTCGCGGACACCGTCTCGATGGTCTTCCGCAACACGATGATGCAGTCGGCCGCCCCGGACGAGATGCGCGGCCGTCTCCAGGGCGTCTTCATCGTCGTCGTCGCGGGTGGCCCGCGGCTCGGCGACTTCCTGGCCGGCAGCGTCGCCGATCTGACCTCGCCGGCCGTGACCGTGACGGGCGGCGGTATCGTCTGTGTGCTGGCGATCTCCCTGCTCGCGCTGAGCCGTCGCGGCTTCGTCCGGTACGACGCCCGCAACCCGACGCCCTGACGGGCTCTCAGGCGGTCACGGGGTGGCCGGTGGACGAGCCGGGTGCGCGCGAGGAGCCGGCGGCGTTCCCGGAGCCGGGCATCTCAGCCTGCTGAGGATGGTGGACCGTCCGTCGGCGCCGCGTTCCGGCTGACGGGGTCCAGGGCGACGATCCCGCGCACGACGCCCAGCTCCACCAGGTCCTGTGGCCGCAGCCGCAACTGGTCCGCGGTGCGGGCCACCTGTTCGGGCCCGCGCTTGAGGATCGCGGCGGCGAGCTCCGGGGCGATGACGGAGAAGTAACTGTCCGGTGTGGCCCAGGTGTTGCCGGGAGCGGCGAGCGCGAGCGCCCCGCCCGAGCCGCCCTCGCCGATGAGAAGGCTGGTCAGCGGAGTACGGGCGGCGGCGATCGCCGAGAACAGCTCGGCGATCGCCGCGCCCGCGCCGGCCCGCTCGGCCTCGGCGTCATTGGCCGCGCCCGGGGTGTCGATGAGCGTGAGCACGGGAATCCCGACCCGGTCGGCGAGCCGCACGACACGGGCGGCGGTCCGGTAGCCGGCGGGCCTGGTCGGGGTGCCGCACTGGGCGACGTATGCGATGGCCCGCCCGTCGCGCAGCCCGACACCGCAGAGCAGCCCGGGGTCGGTGCCGCCGCAGCGGTCGCCGTGGAGGGGGCGGCGGCGCGTGAAGTACCGATCGAGATACGCCTCGGCATGGGGCCGCCCGGGCGTGCGGGCCTGCTGGACGGCGTCCCACCCGGTGTGGGGGAGGGGAGCCCCGCCGAGGGCGTACGGGGGTGGAGCGGGCTCGACGCGGGACGGGCCGGCGACCGCCGGGGTGCCCGCTGCCCGGGCGGCGCCCTCGATGTCCTGCCCGCCCGCGGAGGTGCGCTCGGCCTCCGCTCCCGCGAGCCCCGCGCCCAGCGCTCCCGCCCAGTACGCGAGCACGTCCCGCAGATCCTCGCCGCGCACGATCGCGTCGATCTGGCCCGAGGCCAGTTGGCCTTCCGCCGTGTACGCCGCCGGGTCCGCGTCGGGCGGCCGGACGCGGGAGCCGGCGAAGCCCACCTGCGCGGTCGGCAGGGCCAGGATCACGTCCGCGCCCGCGCCCAGTGTGGCCCAGCCGCCGCCCGTCGTCGGGTCGCGGAGGACGGCGATGTGCGGGATACCCGCGTCGCGCAGCAGCACCGACGCCCGGGCCACGCGCTGGAGTTGGTGGAGAGCGATCATGCCCTCCTGCATACGGCTGCCGCCCGTCGAGATCAGCGAGATCAGCGGTCGCCCCCGTTCGCGCGCCGTGTCGTACGCCGCCTCCAGGCGGTCCCCGGCGCGCTTGCTCAACGAGCCGCCCATGAAGCCGAACTCGAAGGAGACCACCACACATCGGCGGCCGCCGATCGTGGCCCCGCCGTACACGACGGACTCCTTCGAGCCCGTACGCTGGGCGGCTCTCGCGCGCGCCGCGTCGTAGCCCTCCCAGGCGATCGGGCCGTCCGGAACGCACGGCCGGCCGACGGGCTCGGCCTCCGTGAAGTCGTCGCAGACCAGCGCGATCGCCTCGCGGGCGGTCGCCCGCTCACCCATGGAGCGCCCGCTTCATGATCTTGCCCATGTCGTTGCGGGGCAGCGCATCGAGGAAGCGGACCTGGCGCGGGCGCTTGTGCGGCGCGAGCTGCGCGGCCACATGTGCGGACAGCTCCTCCGGCGCGGGCGGCGCCAAGGGGTCCGCCGGCACGACCCAGGCGATGATCCGCTCACCGAGGTCCGGGTCCGGCTCACCGGTCACCGCAGCCTCGCGCACCCCAGGATGCTCAAGCAGCGCGTTCTCGATCTCGCCCGCGCCGATCTTGTATCCGCCGCTCTTGATCAGGTCGGTGGCCTTGCGGCCGACGATCCGTACATAGCCGTCCGGGTCGCGGCCGGCCATGTCGCCGGTACGGAACCAGTCGCCGTCGAAGGCCGCCTCGGTCGCGTCGGGCCGGTTCAGATACTCCGTGAAGAGGTTCGGTCCGCGCACCTGGATCTCGCCGATGCCGTCGCTTTCGTCGACCAGCCGCAGCTCGACGCCGCGCAGCGGGACGCCGACCGTACCCGGACGTGCCTCGCCGTCTGCGCGTACCGAGGTGTTCATCAGCGTCTCGGTCATTCCGTAACGCTCGATCACCCGCCGTCCCGTCGCCGCCGCGATCCGCTCATGGTCGTGCAAAGGCAGCGCGGCCGACCCCGACACCAGCAACCGCGCACCCGCCAGCGCCTTCACCAACTCGGGCTCCGTGCCGAGCACTTCGGCCAGTCGGTGATACATCGTCGGTACGCCGAAGAGCATGGTGCCGCCGTCCGCGAGCTCGCGCGCCACGCCTTCTGCCGTGAACTTCCCCAGGTGGCGCACCTCCCCGCCGCGCCGCAACGGGCCGAGGATGCCCAGGATCAGACCGTGGACATGAAAGAGCGGGAGGCCGTGCACGAGGACGTCGTCGGCGGTCCACTGCCAGGCGTCCTCCAGCGCATCGAGAGTCGCGGAGATCGCGCGGCGCGGCAGCACGGCGCCCTTGGGCGGGCCCGTCGTCCCAGAGGTGTAGACGATCAGAGCGGCCGCCTGGGGGTCCGGCTCCGCGGGCAGCGGACCGGCAGTACCCGCGACCGCGATGTCGATGCGTTCCAACCCGCCCAGCGCCGAAGGCAGTTCGTCGTCCGGCCCGGCCAGCACCAGCGACGGCACGCTGTCCGCGACGATATGTGCCAGCTCGCGCTCACCCGTCTTCGGGTTCAGCGGCACGACAGGTACGGCGGCCAGCAGCGCGGCCACCACACCCACGGCCGTCTCCAGCGTGGGCGTGGCCCAGACGGCGACCCGCCGGGCGGCGGAGATCCGGCCCGCCAGCGAACCCGCCGCACCGGCCAGCTCGCCGTACGTCAGCGCACGTTCGCCGAAGCGGAGGGCGCGCCGGTCCGAACCGGCCGCCAGCGCCGGGAAGAGGTCACTCACTCGTCGTCCTCCATCTGTCGCCATCTGTCGCCATCTGTCGCCATGTGGTGCCGCACGGGACTGCCCGTCCGCGCTGCCGGGCCGCTCCATTCTCCCCGCTACCCGGGCGTAACAAGGTGAGTGGGTATCGGTGTTGGCGGTGCGTACCGGGCTCGTTCCGCTCTGCGTCGATCCGCCCCTGCGAGCGGCGGACATCGCCGGGCGCGCCGGGCAGCCCCGTACGGATCAGCTGCCCGGGAAATGACCGGCTAAGGCAGTGGCAGCGCCACCTTCACCGCGTACACCGCGACGAGGCCGTATCCGATCCGGAAGGTCCATGCGCGGGCGGAGTCCGAGATCCGCGCGCCCGCGAGGCCGCTCGCCGCCACCAGCAGCTGCTGCCACACCATCGAGGCGACGAACACCCCGCACACGAAGATCAGCCCGGCCGTACCGCCGCTGAGAGCCGCGCCCTGAGCGGTGGTCAGGGCGGCGAAGTACAACGCGGTGGTGGGGTTGATCAGAGTGAGCGCGGCGAACCGTGTGAACGTCCGCACCGGGCCGGCTCCGCCTGTGCTTCCGCCCTGCGCGGCGGGCCCGGCGGTGCGGGAGGCGAGCAGCCCCCGCACCGCGATCACCGCCAGCACCGCGGCCGACACCAGCCTGACCCAGGCCTCCACGCCGGAGAGCGCGGAGGCGACCAGTGGACCGAGCGCGGTCGCCACGGCTGCGTACGCGAGGTCGACGACCGCCACAGCGGCAGCCGCGGCCACGGCGCCCCGGCGGTCGCGCATGCCCTCCTGGACGAGCAGCACGCCCATCGCCCCCACGGGCATCGCCACACCCAGGCCGGCTGCCGCGCCCGCCACAGCCGTCGTCCACATCTCGCTCATGCCGCACACCTTCAGGCCCCGCCTGAGGTCCGCGCGGCCGAATTCCGGCCCGAACTGCGACAATCGCGGTATGGACCGACTGGACAGCGAAATCCTCGGCATCCTGCAGGAGGATGCGCGGATCTCCTACCGCGATCTGGGGGTACGGGTCGGGCTGAGCGCCAACGCCGCCGCCGACCGGGTCCGTCGTATGCGCCGTGAGGGTGTGATCCGGGGCTTCACGACGCTGGTCGACCCGGCGGCCGACACCCGCGCGGGCCTGATCGTCTTCATCGATGTCACGCTCCGCCTCGACACCACCAACGAGGACTTCGAGAAGGCCGTGCTCAAGTTCCCGGGCATCACCGAAGTCGTCCATGTGACGGGCGAACACGACTATCTCCTGCGAGCCCGCGCCGCCGATCCGCCCGCTCTGGACGGCCTGCTGCGCCGCCTCAAGCGCGAGGCCGGCGTGGCCCAGTCCAGCACCCGGATCGCGCTGAGGTCCGCCCGCTAGCGCGGGGCCTGCCGGCTGATCCCGGCGGTGGACAGCCCGGTGATCCGGCCGCGCCCGGGGGCGATGACCCCGGGCGCGGCGTATCGCGCACCGGTCGGGCCGGCGGCGGAAGCCGACGATCTGCGGTCGCGCGCAGTTCGAGGCGGTGCCGACGCTCCATGCGCGCCCTCAGCCGGCTTCGCCCAGTGGATCGAGGACCCTCGGCTGGATCTTGCCCTCCATCATCGCGCCGAGGCCGAGCACGGCGCAGATGTCGGGCCGTTCGGCGATGCCCACCGGCATCCCGGTCGCATCGCGCAGCATCTGGTCCAGGCCCGGCAGCAGCGCGCTGCCGCCGACCATCATGATTCCGCGGTCGGCGAGATCGGCGACCAGGTCCGGCGGGCAGTCGCGCAGCACCTTGCCGATGCCGTCCAGCACGGAGGTGAGCGGAGTGTGGATGGCGTTCCGTACGGCGGCGGTGTCGACCTTCACCGAGCGGGCGAGGCCGGTGGCCACGTCCCGGCCGTGGATCTCTGTCGACGAGGGCCCGTGAGTGTTCAGCCCGTTGCCGTGCAGGGCCAGCTGGAGGGGCCGGACCGACTGGCTGGGCAGCATCAGTTCGTGCTGGTGGCGCAGGTGCTGGATCACCGCGTGGTCGATGGCATTACCGCCGACCGGGATTCGCTCGGCGGTCACGATCGCGCCGAGCGAGAGCACGGCGACCTGCGTGGTGGCTGCCCCGCACACCATGATCATGGTCGCGGTGGGCTCCTCCACGGGCAGCCCGCAGCCGACGGCCGCGGCGATCAGGGTGTCGACCAGCTCGACCCGGCGGGCACCGAGGCCGACCAGGGTCTCGACTGCGGCGCGTTGCGCCAGCGGGTCGCTGTCGTGCGGGGTGCAGGCGGCGGCGCGCAGTCGCGGCTTGCGGCGCAGCTGGCGGCTGAGCTTCTCGCCGAGGAGATGACGGAGCATCCGCTGGGCCATGTCGATGTCGACGACGGTGCCGCCGGAGACAGGGCGGGTGACGCGGATGTAGTCGGGCGTACGGCCCGTCATCTTTTCGGCGAGTGCGCCTACGGCGATAAGCGCCCCCGTGCGCGTGTTCACGGCGGCCACGCTCGGCTCGTCGACGACGAGCCCGGCCCCCTTCACGAACAC
Organism: Streptomyces sp. NBC_01750; assembly: GCF_035918095.1. Lineage (NCBI taxonomy): Bacteria > Bacillati > Actinomycetota > Actinomycetes > Kitasatosporales > Streptomycetaceae > Streptomyces > Streptomyces sp. NBC_01750. The sequence goes on along the minus strand of NZ_CP109137.1, from coordinate 2,871,839 downwards.
CCGAGTCCTCGCGGCCCCCAGGTCGACGGCGACATGGCAACGGCGCAACTGCTCAAGGCTGACGGTCACAGCGGATCCTCCCGAGTGCGGTACTTGATCGCATCGTGCGATCGCCTCGAGCGGTGCGCGCGCTGGGTGAGCCGGTCGGGGGTACGGAGCTGACGACCCGCCAGATTCGTTCGGCCGATCGGCCTCAGGCCACCGTCAGCCGCTGCAACAGACCCCAGGTGAACTCCGCGACGCACGACTCGCCGCCGGGCAGGGTGAACCCCAGCCTCCATCTGGTCGGTGCCGACCCCTCCATCGGCCTCGCCGGGGGGAAGGCTCCGGCCACCTCGTCCACCGTGCACGACCAGGGCTTCAGATCCTCCACCGTGCGCAGCTCGGGTCCCGGCGCCCCCGGGGCGCGTACCAGCCACTCGTTCCACACCGCTCCACTGTCCGTGGCCAGCACCTCGAAGCGCAGATCGGGCCAGAGCGGTACGGGCCACAGCAGTGCGTCGCACTCCAGGTCGCCGATCCTTCGCCGTGCGGACTGTTCCGGCGCACCGAGCACCGAGCGGTAGCGGGCGAGCGCACCGCGGGTTCTCGGGGCGCGGAGCATCGCCTGCCAGCGGCGGTTGGACTCACGCATCTCGGCGAGCGAGGCGCCCAGTTCGAGGCGGGCGTCCTCGACGAGCCCCGGTTGGTGGTCGGCCATCCGGCGGAGCAGTACCAGCTGGAAGTCGCGCGGCCCGAAAGGTGCGGCAGTGGTCATGCCAGACATCCTGCCCCGTCGGGCACCGCGAGCCACGAGCGGTCCCAGCGAGCTGACGCGCCGCGGAAGTGAAGATTCCACACAAGATCCTCACAGGGCGCTCCACCTCTGGTACCCCCGCGCCGCATAGCCTGCGGGCGCCATGGATTACTGCAACCAGTGTCGTAGGCACCTCAACGGGGCCCTGGCCTGCGCCGGATGCGGTACGCCCGTTGAGGAGCTCAGGCGTCACCACCCCAGCGCACCCGCGGCGGAACACGTCTATGAACTGGACGAGGTCTCCGAGCCGGTGGGCCATCGGCGTGCGCGCCGACAGCCTCCGCCGCGCCGCAGATCCGCAGGTACCCGCCGGGCGCGCAAGCGGCGGGGCCGCAAGGTGCTGCTCGGCACGGTCGGCCTGGTGCTGGCGGCAGGCGCGCTGAGTCTGGCGGAGCTGGCCACCGAGAACAAGGGCGACGACGGTGCCGCCACCGCCGTGAAGGAAGACCCGAGCGTCGAGACGGAGCCCGCACCCGAGCCCACGGACGTCGATGTGACCCCCGAGGGTCCGGATCCGGTGACGGAGCCGCCCGTCTCCGCGTCCGCTGCGGTACGTCCGACGGGAACAGGGCCCGGCACGGGTGCCGGCAGCGGCAGTGGCTCCGGCAGTGGCTCCGGCAGTGGCGGTGACGGAAAGCAGGCCACGAGCGGCCCGGCGTCGCCCTCGTCCTCCGCCGCCCAGCCCTCCGGCAGTGCGCAGCCCTCGTCCTCCGGGCAGCCGAGCCCCTCGGCCCCGGGCGGCGGAACGCCGCCTTCCGACGAGCCGACGCCGACGCCGAGCCCCACGCAGTGCAACCGCTTCCTCTGGTGGTGTCTGTAGGGCCTCGCCTAGGGCGCGGAAGTCTCCTCGCCCAGCATTCGCTTGAGCAGGTCCCGCAGCACCGTCCGCTCCTCGTCGGAGAGCCCCGCCAGCGGCTCGCGCGCGAAGTTCAGCGATTCTCGCAGTCGGCGGGCGGTGACCCTGCCTTCCTCGGTCGGGGCGGCGACCTTGACCCTGCGGTCGTTCGGATCGGGGCGGCGCTCCACCAGTCCCCTGGCCTCGAGCCGGTCGATGATCCCGGTGACGTTCGACGGCTCGCACTTCAGCTTCTGCGCGATACGGCGCATCGGCGTCGGCTCCACGGTCAGCAGCCCCAGCACCCGCGCCTGGGCCCCGGTGAGTGAGTGCTCGGCCGCGGCCTGCTCGTACTCCGTGTAGTAGCGGGCCACGACGGTGCCGATGAGCTCGACGACTTCGACGGTCAGGGGATCAGTTCGTGGAGTGGCCATGAGCGCAAGGATACCCAGTTACTTGACAACATGAAATATCCAGGAGCATTGTTCTTTCAGAAGGTGAAGCTTTTTCTAGGAGGAACGCAGCATGTCCGCACTTCCCGCATCCGGCCGTGAATGGCACCTCGTCGCCCGCCCGCACGGCTGGCCCAAGGCGGAGGACTTCGCTCTGCGTGAGACCCCGGTGACCGCGCCGGGCGAGGGGCAGATCCTCGTACGCAACCTGCACTTCTCGGTCGACCCGTACATGCGCGGCCGGATGAACGACGTCAAGTCCTACGTCCCGCCGTTCAAGCTCGACCACCCGATGGACGGCGGCGCGGTCGGCGAGGTCATTGCCTCGAACGCCGAGGGCTTGGCAGTCGGTGACCACGTCCTGCACGGCCTCGGCTGGCGCGAGTACGCCACGGTGAACGCCAAGCACGCCACCAAGGTCGACGCCTCGCTCGCCCCGCTCTCCGCCTACCTCGGCGTGCTCGGCATGACGGGCCTCACCGCCTACGCCGGACTCTTCGAGGTCGCCTCCTTCAAGGAGGGCGACGTGGTCTTCGTCTCCGGCGCGGCCGGCGCCGTCGGCAGCCAGGTCGGCCAGATGGCCAAGCTCAAGGGCGCTTCCCGCGTCATCGGCTCGGCGGGCTCGGACGAGAAGGTCAAGCTCCTCGTCGAGGAGTACGGCTTCGACGCCGCCTTCAACTACAAGAACGGCCCCGTCGGCGAGCAGCTGAAGGAAGCCGCCCCCGACGGTATCGACGTCTACTTCGACAACGTCGGCGGCGACCACCTCGAGGCTGCGATCTCCTCGCTCAACGTGCACGGCCGGGCGACCATCTGCGGCATGATCGCGCAGTACAACAACACCGAGGCGACCCCCGGCCCGCGCAATATGGCGATGATCATCGGCAAGCGCCTGCGCCTCCAGGGCGTCCTCGTGGGCGACCACGCCGCGCTCCAGCCGCAGTTCGTCCAGGAGGTCGCCGGCTGGATCGCCTCCGGCGAGCTCAAGTACAACGAGACGGCTGTCCAGGGCATCGAGAACGGCTTCGACGCCTTCCTCGGCCTCCTCCGTGGTGAGAACACCGGCAAGATGATCGTTTCGCTCACCCGTTAGGCTCACCGCCAGACCGCCGCGATCCGTGGGCGCGAGTCGCGGCGACACCTCAGGAGGAACCTTCCGCATGTCCATCCAGAACATAGACGTCCTCTACACCGCCGTTGCCACCGCGGAGAACGGCCGTGACGGCCGTGTCGCCTCCCACGACGGCAACCTCGACGTGGTCGTCAACCCGCCCAAGGAGATGGGCGGCAGCGGCGCCGGCACCAACCCGGAGCAGCTGTTCGCGGCCGGCTACAGCGCCTGCTTCCAGGGCGCGCTCGGTGTCGTCGCCCGCCTGGAGAAGGCCGATATCTCGGGCTCCACCGTGACCGCCTCGGTCGGCATCGGCAAGAACGAGGCCGGCGGCTTCGGCCTGGAGGTCGCGATCACCGCCTCCATCCCGAACGTCGACGAGGCCACCGCCCGGGCGCTGGTGGAGAAGGCGCACCAGGTGTGCCCGTACTCCAACGCCACCCGCGGCAACATCAAGGTCGAGCTCGCCGTCGCCTGACAACGGCACAGCTGAAGACCGAGGGCCTCACTCCCGCAGGGAGTGGGGCCCTCGGCCGTATCACCGGGTCGCTTCGCCGCCGCTACAGCAGCAGTGCCCGGCCGATCTGCGCGAAGACACCCTTGGGGTGGTCGCGGAACAACGGCTCGGTGCCGAACAGCACAACCGGTGCGCCCGTCTTCGCTGTGCCGCTGACGATCGACGCCTTGCCGGCCGCGTCCTTCGGTCCGCCCGTACCCTCTTCCACCGGCCGCCAGTGGCCCGCGACGAGAGGGTTCCCGGAGCCGTACGACTGATCGACGCGCACCCCGGGGCCGAGATCGGTGAACCAGAGCGGCGAGTACACGAAGCTGTGCGCGGGCGCGCCGCCGGTGACCGGGCTGCCGGCCGCGTTGACCACCCGGACCACGCCGTTCGCGTCCCCGTTGCCCGCCACCGGCTTGGCCGCGAGCAGTCCCGCCTCGGTGTTGAAGGCAGCGCCGTCCGCACCGAGAGCGACCACGGCGCCGCCGCGGGCGAGGAAGGCGTTCAGCGCGCCGCGGGCGGCCGGGTTCAGCTCCCCGTACTGCAGACCGCTGGACACATACAGGACATCCGCCTTCGACCAGTCGTAGCCCGCGTTCAGCGCGCCCGTCGAGACCGGCCGGGTCTCGAAGCCCATCTCGCGCAGCGCGAACAGCTCACCGGCGGTCACGGCCGCGGCCACCCTGGTCCGGTGCAGCCGGGCTGTGCCCTTCTCCTTCGTGGCCGAGAAGGCGACCCCGTGACGGTCGGCGAGTACGGCCGCCGCACGACGGGCCGAGCCGGGCACGATCGCCGAACCGTCCGCCGCGCGCCGCACCGTCACGCCCTGTTCGAGCAGCGAGTTGAGAGCCGTGAGCTCCTTCGGGTCGTCGAGCCGCAGCCGCAGATCCCCGAACGGGGCGACATATCCGGTCGGTGACGCGGCATGGACCGGACGCCCCACCACATGGAGCGCACCGGTGGCGACCTTGTCCGCACTCGCGCCCCACAACAGCCCGAGGCTCCAGCCCGAGATGTCGTACATCGTGGAGACGTCCGCGCTGATGTCCCGGCCCTCGGCCAGGATCACATTGGCGATGCCGCGCTTGGGCTGGCGCATGTCGACGACGTACGAACCCGCCGGATAGCCGCGGCCCGCCAGCCGGAACGGCAGGACCGCCCGCTCCACCCGTACGTCATTGGCGACCAGATGGTCCACCAGCCGGGCCGCCGCGGTCGCCGACCTCTGCTTGCGTCCCGCCGGAATCACATACGCCCGCGGGAAGGCCGTGGTGTACACGTCCTCGGGACCGATGCCCGGCACCCCCGGCACGGTCTCCTCCGACACCGGCCGCTGCGCTTCGCCCGCCGCGCCCCGCCGGAACGTCTCGATCTGGTCGGCGATCACCGAAGCGCGGTGCGTACGTGTGTAGTCGAGGGTCGCGCGCATCGCCGCGCCCGCGATGTCCTTGTTGATCCGGGCACGGCGGCGAAGCTCGGCGACCGGGAGGGTGTCGTACTCCTCGTTGTTGACCGCCATCGGGAACTCGATGGTGTGCGCGGCGATCGCGCCCTGGAAGGGCATGTACTGCGGGGTGAAGATCGGCGGCCAGTCGTCCCAGCCCTCCTTCTGGTCCCGGAAGGGGATGACGGCGGGCTCGACGCCGTCCTTCGCCGGGGTGTAGCCGAGCCCGTTGACGGCCTTCTCCATGCCCAGGGCATTCGCGTAGGCATTCTTCAGGAAGAGGTCGTACTCGTAGTTCTCGCCGTGCGGGGGAGTCGTCGGCTCGATCAGCGTGCCGTTGACATACCCGTGCAGATCGAGCATGACGGCCGGCTGCTTGTCGATGGCGATCTGCCGGATGGCGCGTGCCTCGGGCTGGGAGCCGGTGATGAAGTCCCGGTTGAGGTCGAAGCCGTTGGCGTTGGCGCGGGTTCCGGCGATCCGGCCGTCCGGGTTGGCTGTCACATTGAGATAGATCCGGTTCTTGGCGAGCAGCTCGGTGGTCGTGCCGTCCTTGGCCTTCGCCAGGTCCTCGATGAGCTTCAGGGCGGCGTCCGTGCCCTCCCACTCATTGCCGTGGATGTTGTTGTTGATGAAGACGGGCGTCTTGTACGAGGACTTGATCCGCTTGTCCTTGGCGGCGGCCGATGGCGAGTTCTCGATCAGCTCCCGCATCCGCTCCTGCTCGCGGGCCTGGTGGGAGCTCTCGGGCGCGGTGACGGTGACGAGATACAGCTGGTGCCCGCCGGCGGACCGCCCGGCGACCTCGACGCTGACCCGGTTGCCCAGCTTCTGCAGTGCGTTCAGCCGGGGTGCGAGCGAGTGGTACGGCGCGAGGCCCAGTTTGATCGACTTGTCCGCCGGGTTCACGGGCGGCGGATCGAGGACGGTTCTGCGGGGATATGCACTGCTTTTGGCGAGCTTGGGGGCTGCGGTCCCCAGCGCGTCGGCGGCGGCCGAGAGCGGAGCCTTCGCGACTGCGGTGTCGCGTCCGCCCCCTTCGCGTACGGGATGCGGGCCGTCGCGACCGGGTGCGGCGGTCGCCGCTCCGGGCGCGAGAAGCACCGCCCCGGCGAGGACGGCGGTGGCGATCAGGACGGGACGTGGCAGACCCATGCTTACGTGCCTCCGGAGTGTGGGAATCGATCGGCACAACGATCAGTACGCAGGGGTCTACCGGTTCAACTCCCGAACAACAAGAGGCACTTGCGTGAGACACCCGGGCCGGAGCACGGCTCAGGCCGTGGTTCGCAGGTGGAGAACGGGACTCATGGGACCCTTCCGCCGTCCTCTCCGGAATGCAGAATCCGGCACCCCGATAAGGTGGGCGTATGCATGATCTTGGGGTGGGCTTCGGCTACTTGATGAAGGGCCAGCGCTGGGTCGGCGGGCACGGCCGGTGGTTCGGCTTCGGGCTGCTGCCCGGCCTGGTGACCCTGGTGCTGTACACGGCCGCGCTCGTCTCTCTCGGCTACGGCGCGGACGATCTGACCGCCTGGGCGACGCCGTTCGCCGACGACTGGACCTCTCCCTGGCAGGGCCTGTTCCGCGGCTTCCTCACCGCGCTGGTCTTCACCTTCGGGCTGTTCCTCGCGGTGATCACCTTCACCGCGGTGACGCTGCTGGTCGGCCAGCCCTTCTACGAGTCCCTCTCCGAGCAGGTCGACCGCAGCGAGGGCGGCGACGTCCCCGAGTCCGGGCTGCCGCTCTGGCGGGAGCTGTGGATCTCCGCGCGCGATTCGCTGCGGGTCGTTGCGCGGGTGGTGCTGTACGGCGTACTGCTCTTCGCGCTCGGCTTCATCCCGGTCGTCGGCCAGACCGTCGTCCCGGCGATCGGCTTCTGCGTTTCGGGCTTCTTCCTCGCGGAGGAGCTCACGGCGGTGGCGCTCCAGCGGCGCGGCGTCGAGCTCAAGGAGCGCCTGGCGCTGCTGCGGGGCCGACGGCTGCTCACACTCGGCTTCGGCGTGCCGCTGACCCTGGCCTTCCTCGTGCCGTTCGTGGCGGTGTTCCTGATGCCGGGCGCGGTGGCGGGCGCGACGCTGATGGTGCGGGACCTGGAGGCGCCGCCGGACGACGCCGCCGCACGGGCGTCGGCTCCGGCGTCGGCTCCGTACAGCTTCAGCAAGGACTAGATGGGCAGGTCCGCGAGCGCGAGACCGGGGTCCTCGGTGCCCGCGTCGGCGATGCGCCGTCCGTCCGGGCCCCAGACAGCGCTGCCGCCCCGGCACTCGCCTGCCTCGTTGTGCCCCAGGACGTTGGCGAGCACCACATACAGGCCGTTCTCCCGGGCCCGCACCGGATAGACCTGGTCGAACGAGTCGTTCTCGGTGTCCAGCACCGAACTCGCCAGATACGCCCGGCAGCCGTCGGCCTCCGCCCGCTCGGCGATGTCCGGGAAGCGGTTGTCGTAGCAGGTCGCCAGCGCGAACCGGACGCCGTCCAGGGTGAAGCGGCCGTCCTCGGTGCCCGCCGCGAAGATGTCGTTCTCGACCCCGTGCAGATGCAGCTTGTCGTAGCGCGTGAGCAGTTCGCCGCACGGCCCGATGACGAGCGAGGTGATGCCGGGCCGCCCGCTCTCCGTCCGCACCGGGCCACCCACGACGGCCGCGGCCGAGCCGGCCCGGCATGCCTCCCGTACCGGCTCGAGGCGCTCGTCGTCCTCGGCCGGCCAGAGCCCGGGATCCTTGCGGATCAGCCCCGGCTCGTATCCCGTCAGCGCGAGCTCGGGGAAGACGACGAGCCGGGCGCCCCGACCGGCCGCCGCACGGATCAGACCGCATATGGACCGGACATTCGCATCGATATCGCCAGGTACGGGAGTGAACTGCGCGGCCGCTGTCTTCATGCGTCCCATCATCGGCGTCTCACCATCCGGGAGGAAAGCCGGATTCGATTGATCGTGCGGTCGGTGCTGGCGAGCATCGGCGCATGACCGAACTGATCGCCGTCGCCGTCATCACCGTCCTCGCCGTCATCAGCCCGGGCGCAGACTTCGCGATGGTCGTCCGCAACAGCTGTCTCTACGGCCGTACGACGGGGCTGTTGGCCGCGGCCGGTGTCGCCGCGGGTGTGCTCGTCCACGTCACGTACACGATGCTCGGCGTCGGCCTGCTGATCGCTTCGTCGACCGCTCTGTTCACCGCGATCAAGCTGGTCGGCGCGGCGTACCTCGTCTATATCGGTGTCCGCACCTTCCTCGCCCGCGCCGACCTCGCCGTCGACCTGGTGTCGAAGCCCGAACTGACCCGGCTGGGCGCGCTGCGCACCGGATTCCTCACCAACGCGCTCAACCCGAAGACGACTCTCTTCGTGGTCTCCACGTTCACCCAGGTGGTGGGCCCCGGGACGCCGGTGTGGCAGCAGGCGGGCTACGGGCTGTTCATGTCCTTCGCCCATCTCGGCTGGTTCGGTCTCGTCGCGCTGTTCTTCTCCCACTCCCGGCTGCGCACGGGCATGCTGAGGTGGCAGAAGGTACTCAACCGTTCGATCGGTTCGGTGCTGGTCGGCCTGGGCGTCACGCTCGGATTCGCTCGCTGACCGCCGCGGCCATGTCGACCGCGGCGGCCGTGCGCCTCGAACAGCGCCTCCCGGTGGAAGCGCGCGCAGGTCAGCTCACATTGAGCGCCGTGTCATCGATGACGAACGACGTCTGCAGCTGAGAGCCTTCCGTGCCGGTGAACTTGAGGGTGACGGTCTGCCCGGCGTACGCGCCCAGATTGAAGCTGCGCTGGGCGTAGCCGCTCGCGGCATTGAGGTTGGAGTACGTCGCGAGCGTGGCCAGCACCGAGCCGCCGCTGTTCAGGACCTGGACCTTGAGAGTGTCGTAGGACGTGCTCGTGGTGGTCTCGGCCGTGTCGATGTGCAGATAGAAGCTGAACGTGGCGGCCGAGCAGCCGGACGGGACGGCCACCGACTGGGAGAGGGTGTCGGTGTGGGCGGAGCCGTAGCCGCTCAGCCAGGCCTTGTACGAGCCGGTACGGGCGGCCTCACCGCTGTCGGTGGTGATGACACCGCTGCTGGCCGACCAGGACGTACTGCCGGACTCGAAGCCGGGGTTGGCAATCAGCTGGGCGGCGGTGCAGGTGCCGCCTCCGCCACCACCACCGCCGGTGCCGCCGGAGAGCCACTCGGTGGCGTTGAGGGCGAGGGCGGCGTTGGTGCCCGCGGTGTCGTTCCAGCCGTCGTAGAGGGTGTTGCCGGACTGGCCGGTGCCGTCGTCGATGGGTGAACTGTCGCCCCAGACCGCGACCCGGCCGCTGCCGAAGGTGCTGGTGGCGAAGAAGGCGCCGGTGTTGCCGGAGTAGCCGGTCCGGTAGACCAGGCCCTTGACGGCGGGGTTGTCGGCCGGCTTGAGCGTGACGGTCGTACCGCTGCGGATGATGCTGCCGGTGACCTTGCCGAAGGAGCCGTTGAGCACCGGGTTGGTGGAGTCGGTGATGGCCCTCGGGTTGTCGGTGGAGACCGACAGTGTGTCGACGGAGAAGCCGAACGGATCGGTGCTGTCGACGCTGTTGTTGCTCATCAGGTCGTTGATGACCTCGACCGCGTCGTAGCCGTCGTTGTTGCGGTCGGCGCCGGTGTGGTCGGAGACCAGGAAGAGCCCGCCGCCGTTCTGCACGAACCTCATGACCGCGGTCTTCTCGGCGGCGCTGAGCAGGACGTTCGGCTCGGGCAGTACGAAGGTGTCGAAGTTCTGCAGGTCCAGCGCGGCGCTCGTGCCGTAGGTGATGGTGTTGCCCGAAGGCAGTGTCTTCAGCGAGTAGTCGCCGGTCTTCTGCAGCGCGACACCCCAGGCGGAGAGGGCGCCGGTCCAGTCGGTCTCGGCGGAGGGCGTCGCATCCTGCGCCAGCGGGTCGGGCTGACTGGTGCCGATGATCCAGTCGGCGTTGCCGGCGGTCTCGGCCTTGCTGTTGTCGAAGAGGATCCGGTGCGGGGTGGCGGCGGCCGCCGTGGGGGCGGTGGCAGCCTGGACAGCGGTTCCGGCGATCAGGGCGGCGAACACGGCCAGGGCGCTGGTGAATGCACGTCTGTATCTTCTGGGGTTTCTGGATCCGAGCATCCGGCGTACCTCCATGAGGGGTGGGGGAGAGGCGGTGCGGGCGCTGATTCTGCGCGCGTAGAACAGCGCCCGGCGGACAGCTGGGCAACGCGCGCTTGAACGGTACATGGCGGGATTGGGGCTCGACAACGATCGTGCGGCCGGTGAGCTGGTCGGCGGCCCCATCTCAACGACGGCCGCGGACCACGCCGTTGGCGCTGCCGCCCCGGTCGGCCGGCCCTGCCGTGGCGTGGCGCGAAGCCGCCGCCCGTGGGGACGGCTCCCGTCGGAGGGAGTCCGCAGGCGCCGGTGCCGGGCTGCCCGGCGGCGCATCGCCTACGCGGCGGCGGGCACCGCGCTCGGATCCGGGGCCCGCCTCGCCGGTGCATCGAGGGCGGTGCGAGGCTGCCGCCCTCGACGCACCGGACCCGTCAGCCCGTCGTCTCCGCCGTCACGCGGATGATCGACCGGACCTGCGCAATGATGTCCAGTCTGTTCTGCACGAACTCCGGGTCCGTGATCTCCGTCGTGTTGCCCGACCCGAACTGCAGCACCGGCGTGTGCACATGACCGCCCGGGATGGTGAGCCCCAGCCGGTCCCGCAGCAGCGTCGCCCGGTACGCGATCTCGTTCGAGAGATAGTTGCCGCCGCCACCGGCGCGCGCCGTCGAGCCCGGCGTCGGGCCGTCGGGGCGTACGACCGGTGCCGTCCCGCCCGCCGGTATCTCCGTCACCGACGTATTGTCGAACACCGGGAAGTGCCCGGTGCCGGCCGCCACGATCGCCGCGTGCGGAAGCGTGGTCGTCGTCCACTGCGGCTGCGACACCGGGTCGCCGACCGGCACCGTCTCCAGGCGCGAGAGGTTCTCGTTGTCCAGGGACCCGCCCCGCCACGCGCCGTTGGTCCGCTCGATGTCGAAGCGGCCCACCCTGCCCTGGCTCACGGTGGTGAACAGATCCGCCTTCGGGAGTTGCGGGCGCAGCGTCCGTTCGACCGTGCCGTCCGCGAAGTCCTGCCAGCGGACCGGGAAGACGGCCGTCTCGATCCGGGCGAATCCCTCGCCCGTCCGTATCCACGTCCCGTCCAGCGCCAGCGCGGTCGCGCCGGACGGATTGCTGATCCGGATGTCGCGGTCCAGCGTGAACGGGTCGAAGCCCGTCATCACGATGCGCTTGAAGCCCTTGCCCGCCGGGAGGTTCATCGAGTCCTGGCCGCGCGAGGAGCGTTCCAGACGGTCCAGCAGCTTCGCCCGCTGTGCGTCCGGGAGTCCGAACTCCGGCTGCCACTGCCGCAGTTCACGCGTCATCCCCAGCCGCGCCCAGTACAGCGGGCGGTCGTCGTCGCGGCTCAGATCGCCGCGCGCGGGGCCGCGTCCCTGCGCCCGGTCCACTGCGCGGTCCCACAGCCGTGATCCCTGCCGTACCACGGCCCGCTCCGCCTGCCGGTACGACCTCACATCCGCCAGCGCACGGGTGAACTCCGGTGCCACGGCGTCGAATCCGCTGCGCCGCAGGATCTCCTGGGGTACGGCCGAGTCGAGCCGTGCTTCCTCGACGGTGGCCGGCTGCGCGGGAGCCGGCTGTGCCGGAGCCGGCCGCGCGGGAGCGGGCCGGGCGGAGGCGAGCGGTGAGCCGGCGAGGGTGAGGGTGACGAAGGCGACGCCAACGACGTGCAGGCGGACGCGTATTCGGGACACGGGAATCCTTCCGTCGGGTGGCGGAAGTATCGCCTTCCGGCCGTGACCGTGGCTAGCGCGTCACTTCGGCCACAGCAGCCTCAGCAAGTCCCCGAACACCTCAGGCATGTCGACCCCGTCCGGCCCGAGCGGCCACGGGTACCGCAGCCCGTCCATCACCGCGGGCCGGCAGTCCGCGAAGTCCTTGCCGGGTGGTCCTCGGTCACGCTTCCGCCTCTCTGCCGACGGCGAGATCCGGTGGGGCGCCGTCCAGGGGGCGGTGAACCACGCCGACCGTTCGAGGCGTTCTGCGGAGCACCGCGCTAACGCTGCCGCGTCCTCGTTACCGAGGGTGAGGAGGTCGAGGTCCTCACCCGCGCGTCAACAAGGTGATCGCGTCAACAAGGTGATCGCGTCAACAAGGTGATCGCGTCAACAAGGTGATCGCGTCAACAAGGTGTCGGACACGCCACCCTCCGCCGTCCTGTTCTGCCCGGACCACCTCGGCCCGCAGTGCGACGCCGACCAGCTGATCGCCGAGGCCGTCCAGGCCGCCCGTGCCGCCCGTGCCGCCGGCACCGCGGTGGTCGTGGTCGCGAACACCCGCCGCGTCGGAGTGCGTCGACCGCAAGGACCTGAGCCGCCCGGCCGCCAGGACGATCTCGTACGGGCCGTGGCCGCCGCCAATCCGGAAACGACATCGCGCCGGTCCGCTTCCCAGCCGTGCCCCCGCTGAGCCGCCACGCCGGACGGATGGCCGGCGAAGCGGCCCGTGCCCCAGGTTCAGGGCCGCGGCGGTTTCGCGGCGGTGACATTGCGGTACGCGATCTCCGCGAGCCGCTCCTGTCCGTTCCTGCTGGGGTGGAACCAGTCCCAGCGGCTCAACTGCTCGCCGCTGAACCGGTAGTCGAAGACCGCCCCGCCGTCGTAGCGGCAGCGCAGATCCTTCGCGCAGACCTGCTTCAGTACCTCGTTGTACGCCACGACCCGCTCATGCACCATCGCCCGCCGCTGCTGGGCCTTCGGGCTCACGTCGTCCGAGTCGCCGAGCATCGAGGAGCAGATTCCCAGCTTCCAGATCTGCCGGCCCAGCGGGTTGCCGCGCCCGGTCGACCACAGCCGCTTCAGGTCCGGCACGCTCGACACGTACACCTGCGTCTTGGGTGCCGTACGCCGTAACCGTGCCATCGACGCCTTGAACGACGCCCGGAACTCGTCCACCGACGTCATCTTCTCCGCCGAGTCCCGGCAGGCGTCATTGGCGCCGACCATCACCGTCACCAGCTCGGGTTTCTTCGCCGCCGCCTGCGCCATCTGCTCGGGCAGGTCACCGGCGTCGGCCCCGGAGCGCGCGAAGTTCCAGCTCCGCTGCGCGACCGCCGCGGGCTCGCCGATCAGCCGCAGCGCCAGGCTGCGTACCTTGGCGTCCGTGCCGGTCGCCCAGGACACCTCCGGGCAGTCCGAGAAGACCACACAGGCGTCGAAACCACGGGTGATGGAGTCACCGACGGCGGCAATCGAATCGGGGCTGCGGTCCCAGACCGGGGTGGGGCTGGGGGACGGCCGCCGTTTGGCGGGCGCGCCGTTTCCTCTGGCATCCGACGAGGAGTCACATCCGGCCAGCGCGCCGGTCGTCAGGAGTGCGGCTGCCGTCAGGACTGCCGCGGCGCCGCGCGAGCGGCGTGTCCGGCTGGTCTTCCGCATCCCCGGTTTCCCTCCGTATCACCGGGCCCCTGACGTCTTGTCGGGTGAAAGCTTGGTGCGTACGGGCCCCTGGACCGACACTACGTCACCCCTTGGCCACCTACTCACGGTAGCTTTTTCCCCGTCGACCCAGAGGCATCGTGCCCGTCGGCTCCGGTAAATTACATCACGTCACATACTGTCCCTTTTGTGGAGTTTGACTGCCGATGCTGTTTACTGAGGCCGCTGGGAAGGCGATTCTCGTCCCACACTGGAGGTCCCGGTGACGACACGCGGCGTTCTGTACGTTCACTCCGCACCGCGCGCGCTGTGCCCGCACGTCGAATGGGCGGTCGCGGGTGTTCTTGGTGCGCGGGTCCAGCTCGACTGGATCCGGCAGCCCGCATCGCCCGGCACCTGGAGATCCGAGTTCTCCTGGCGTGCCGAGGTGGGCACAGCCTCCAAACTCGCCTCCGCGCTGCGCGGCTGGCAGATGGTGCGCTTCGAAGTGACCGCTGAGCCATGCTCCACGGCCGAGGGCGAGCGCTACAGCGCCACGCCCGACCTCGGCATCTTTCACGCCGTCACCGGGATACACGGCGACATCCTGATCCCCGAGGACCGGCTGCGCGCCGCGCTGGCCCGCTCGGCGCAGGGCGAGACGGAACTCGAGGCGGAGATCGCCAAGCTGCTCGGCAAGCCGTGGGACGACGAGCTGGAGCCGTTCAGATACGCGGGCGAGGGCGCGCCGGTCCGCTGGCTGCACCAGGTCGTCTGACGGGCGTACGGGAAAGGGCCCCCACCACGCGGTGGGGGCCCTTTCCCGTACGCACCAGGAGTGCGGAGACGGTACGCGGACTCAGACGGTGCGGAAGGCCAGGACCACGTTGTGGCCGCCGAAGCCGAACGAGTTGTTGATCGCGGCGATCGTGCCCTCGGGAAGCTTGCGGGGCTCGCCACGCACGATGTCCGCGTCCACCGCCTCGTCGAGGTCGTCGATGTTGATGGTCGGCGGAGCCGTGCGGTGGTACAGCGCGAGGACAGTGGCGACGGTCTCGATGCCGCCCGCGCCACCCAGCAGATGGCCGGTCATCGACTTCGTGGCGGAGACCGCGACATGGTCGAGCTCGTCGCCCAGCACCTTGCGCAGGGCCTTGATCTCGGCGATGTCTCCCTGCGGCGTCGACGTGGCATGCGCGTTGAGGTGCGCGACCTCGGACGGCTTGAGGTCCGTGGCGTCCAGCAGGTTCTGCATCGCGGTGGCGATGCCGCGGCCGGTCGGCTCGGGCTGGGCGATGTGGTGGCTGTCCGCGGACAGACCCTGGCCCAGCACCTCGCAGTAGACCTTCGCGCCGCGCTTCGCGGCGTGCTCGGCCGACTCCAGGATGACGACACCCGCGCCCTCGCCGAGGACAAAGCCGTCACGGCCCTTGTCGTAGGGGCGAGAAGCCTTCTCGGGCTCGTCGTTGTGCTTGGACATCGCCATCATGTTGGCGAACGCCGCGATGGGCAGCGGGTGGATTGCCGCCTCCGTGCCGCCGGCGACGACCACATCGGCGCGGCCGGTACGGATCATCTCGACGGCGTAGCCGATCGCCTCGGCGCCCGACGCACAGGCGGAGACCGGGGTGTGCACGCCCGCCTGGGCGTTCACCTCCAGGCCGACGTTGGCGGAGGGGCCGTTCGGCATGAGCATGGGGACGGTGTGCGGGGAGACGCGGCGTACGCCCTTCTCCTTGAGCACGTCGTACTGGTCGAGCAGAGTCGTTACGCCACCGATGCCGGAGGCGATGACCGTACCCAGCCGCTCGGGCTGGACTTTGTCGTCCTCACCGGCCGGAGCCGTGTAGCCGGCGTCGGCCCAGGCCTCGCGGGCCGCGATCAGCGCGAACTGCGCCGAGCGGTCGAGCTTCCGGGCCAGCGGGCGCGGCAGAACCTCGCCCGGGTCGACCGCGGCGAGCGCGGCGATACGGACCGGGAGGTCGGCGAAGCGTTCGCCCTCGAGGGCTTTGATACCGGAACGCCCGGCAAGCAGACCTTCCCAGGTCGATGCGCTGTCGCCACCCAACGGTGTGGTTGCGCCGATACCGGTGACGACCACGGTGCGATTGGTCGAGCTCACAGGAATTCTTTCTCCACGTGTAGGGGGTGCTGAATTGTCACGGCGCCACCGCCGGGTGGCGACAAACGCGATTCAGGCTCAGGCCTGGTGCTTGGCGATGTAGTCCGCGGCGTCGCCGACGGTCTTCAGGTTCTTGACGTCGTCGTCCGGGATCTTGACGTCGAAGCGCTCTTCGGCTGCGACGACGACCTCGACCATGGACAGCGAGTCGACGTCCAGGTCGTCGGTGAAGGACTTGTCCAGCTGGACGTCCTCGACCGGGATACCGGCGATCTCGTTCACGATCTCCGCGAGACCGGTGACGATCTCTTCCTGAGTGGCGGCCATGTGGCGCTCCTTCGGTTTGTTTCAGAGGGTGTGGCGTCCGGAAGATCCGGTGTGCCTAGGGGAGGGTAACGACCGTCGCGGCGTAGACGAGACCCGCCCCGAAGCCGATGACGAGCGCGGTGTCACCGCTCTTCGCCGCCCCGGTCGCCAGGAGCCGCTCCATGGCGAGCGGGATCGAGGCGGCCGAGGTGTTGCCGGTGGTCTCCACGTCACGGGCGACCGTGACGTGCTCCGGCAGCTTCAGAGTCTTCACCATCGAGTCGATGATCCGCATATTCGCCTGGTGCGGAATGAAGACGTCCAGGTCGTCGGCGCTGATCCCGGCCGCGTCCAGGGCCTGTTGCGCGACCTTCGCCATCTCGAAGACGGCCCAGCGGAAGACCGCCTGGCCCTCCTGCGTGATGGCCGGGAACTTCTCGACGGTGCCGTTGCGGTAGTCGTCCCACGGCACGGTCTGCTTGATGGTCTCGGACTTGTCGCCCTCGGAGCCCCAGACGGTCGGGCCGATCTTCGGCTCCTTGGACGGGCCGACGACGACCGCGCCCGCACCGTCGCCGAACAGGAAGGCCGTCGCACGGTCCTCCAGGTCGGTGAGGTCGCTGAGCCGCTCGACGCCGATGACAAGTACATATTCCGCCGAGCCCTCGACGATCATGCCCTTGGCCAGGGTCAGGCCGTAGCCGAAGCCGGCGCAGCCCGCGGAGATGTCGAACGCGGCCGGCTTGATCGCGCCGATCTTGTCCGCGATCTCGGTGGCGACGGCAGGGGTCTGCTTGAAGTGCGAGACGGTGGAGACGATCACGCCGCCGATCTGCTGCGGGGTGATTCCGGCGTCGGCGATCGCCTTGCCGGAGGCCTCGACGGACATCGCGGCCACGGTCTCCTCGGGGGAGGCCCAGTGGCGGGTGGCGATGCCCGAGCGCGAGCGGATCCACTCGTCGGAGGAGTCGATCGTCTCGAGGATCACCTCGTTGGGCACGACCCGGGTCGGGCGGTAACCGCCGACACCCATGATCCGTGCGTACGGGGCGCCCTTGCTGGGCTTGATCTTCGACATGCTCTACGGCTCCTTGTCAGGCAGAGTGCTCGGTGAGCAGCGTGCGGGCCGCGTCGAGGTCGTCGGGGGTCTTCAGCGCGAGCGTCTTCGCACCCGGCAGCGCGCGCTTGGCGAGGCCGGTGAGCGTGCCGCCGGGACAGACCTCGATCAGGGCCGTGACGCCCCGCTCCTTGAAGGTCTCCATGCACAGGTCCCAGCGGACCGGGTTGGCGACCTGGCCGACCAGCCGGGCGATGACGTCGTCGCCGCCGGAGACCGTCTGCCCGTCCCTGTTCGAGACGTACGGGACGGCCGGGTCGGCGACCGTGAGGCCGGCCGCGGCCTCCTGGAGGGTCGCGACCGCGGGAGCCATGTGGTGAGTGTGGAACGCACCGGCCACCTTCAGCGCGATGACACGGGCCTTCTCCGGCTTGTCCTCGGCCAGCGCGGCGAGCTGCTCGGCGGTGCCGGCGGCGACGATCTGGCCGGCGCCGTTCACATTCGCCGGGGTCAGGCCGAGCTTCTCGAGGTGGGCGACGACCTGCTCGTGGTCGCCGCCGAGGACGGCCGACATACCGGTCTCGGTGACCGCGGCGGCCTCGGCCATCGCCAGGCCTCGCGTGCGTACGAAACGGAGCGCGGCGGCGTCCTCAAGGACACCGGCGAACACAGCGGCGGTGATCTCACCGACGCTGTGACCCGCGACGGCACCGGGCCTTTGGGCCGCCCCGTCGAACAGCGCGGCGGCCGACAGCAGGCCGGCGGCGACGAGCAGCGGCTGTGCCACGGCGGTGTCGCGGATTTCGTCCGCGTCGGCCTTCGTGCCGTAGTGGGCAAGGTCGAGCTCAATGGCGTCGGACCAGGCCGCGATGCGGTCGGCAGCGCCGGGGAGGTCGAGCCAGGGAGTCAGGAAGCCGGGCGTCTGAGCGCCTTGGCCGGGAGCGACGAGTACGAGCACCCTCACACTCTCTCTTGCGGACGGCCTCAACCGCCCGTGGGGACAGGGACGAAGAACCGTCAGGGGAATTGTTGGTGTTCGACAAAAGTCTAGGACTGCGAATCCCCGTCGGCCAGACGCCCCAGGATCAGCGCGATTCGCAGAGTGAACGCGGAGCGCACATCGGAGGGTGACCATCCGGTGACGTCGGTCACACGTCGCAGCCGGTAGCGCACGGTGTTGGGGTGGACGAAGAGCATCCGCGCCGCCCCCTCCAGACTGCTTGCCTGTTCCAGATAGACGCTCAGAGTTTCCAGTAGCGCCGAGCCCGCTTCTTCCAACGGTCTGTAGATCTCCTCCACCAACTGCTCGCGCGCGGCAGGGTCTGAGGCGATCGCTCGCTCCGGCAGCAGATCGTCCGCGAGAACGGGGCGCGGTGCGTCCTGCCAGGCGGAGCCCGCCTTGAGCCCGGCGGCCGCGGCCTGCGCGGACCTGGTCGCGGCGAGCAGGTCGGGGACGACGGGCCCAGCGACGACGGGTCCGGCCGCATACGGTCCGATCAGCGCCTTGGCGACGTGCAGCGGATTGTCGCTGCCGCCCGCGATGACGACGAGCCGGTCGCCGAGGACTCCGGTCAGGACCTGGAGCTTGGCGTGCCGGGCAGCGCGGCGGATCGCCTCGACGGTGAGCTCACTGTCCCCGTCGGGTGCGGTGCCGAGGATGACGCAGACATGTTCGGGTGAGTTCCAGCCGAGCGCGGCGGCGCGGGAGACCGCGCCCTCGTCGGCCTCGCCGGACAGTACGGCGTTCACCACGAGGGATTCCAGGCGGGCGTCCCAGGCGCCGCGGGCCTCGGCGGCCTGCGCGTACACCTGGGCGGTCGCGAAGGCGATCTCGCGTGCGTAGACGAGCAGCGCCTCGCGCAGGACCGACTCGTCGCCGGGGGCGGCGACCTCCTCGATCGCCGCCTCCATGACCTCGATGGTGGTGCGCACCATCTCGACGGTCTGGCGCAGCGTGATGGCCCGGGTCAGCTCGCGCGGAGCCGTACCGAAGACATCGGTCGAGATCGCCTGCGGGGTCTCCGGATGCCGGAACCACTCGGTGAACGCGGCGATGCCGGCCTGGGCGACCAGACCGATCCAGGAACGGTTCTCCGGCGGCATCGCCCGGTACCAGGACAGCGTCTCGTCCATACGCGCGATGGCGTTCGCGGCGAGTCGGCCGGAGGACTGCTCCAGACGGCGAAGAGTCGCGGAATGCGGGTGGGCGGGGTTCGCTGCAGGTTCGGGCACGGGGACAAGAGTGCCTTATCGGGACGGGTGCGCGGAGTGGCGGGGCTCCGGACCGTCCAACCGGGCGGTGCCGCGGGGCTACGGTGGACCCGTGATTGACGTACGGCGCTCCGCCGACCGCTTCCGCGGCGGCGATCCCGCCTCGGGCATCGAGTCCCTGCACGCTTTCTCCTTCGGGCGCTTCTACGACCCGGACAACATCCGCTTCGGCGCGATACTCGCCTGCAACGAGGAGCGGCTCGAGCCAGGCGCGGGCTTCGACGAGCATCCCCACAGCCACACCGAGATCGTCACCTGGGTCGTCGATGGCGAGCTCACGCACCGCGACTCGGCGGGCCACGCGAGCGTGGTGCGGCCCGGTGACGTCCAGCGGCTCAGCTCGGCGGGCGGCGTGCGGCATGTGGAGCGCAACGACGGGGACGCGCCGCTGGTCTTCGTGCAGCTGTGGCTCGCGCCGCTGTCGCCGGGTGGCGAGCCGTCGTACGAGATCGTGCACGGCATCGCGGACTCGACTCCCTACGCGCTCCCGCAGGCGGGCGCGATGCTGCACGTACGCCGCCTCACCGCGGGCGAGCGCACGGCGGTGCCGGACGCGGCCGCGGTGTACGTCCATGTGGTGCGGGGCGCAGTCCGGCTGGGGGGCGAGGAGTTGGGCCCGGGTGACGCGGCGCGAATCAGGGACGCGGAGGGCCTGGTGCTGGCTGCGGTGGGGACCGCCGAGGTCCTGCTCTGGGAGCTGAACGAGGCGAATTCAAGCCCCGAGAGAGTTTGAGGCGCGGGTGCCGGGGGTGGAGCCCGGTTCACCCTCGGCGCAGCTCGGCCAGCACCGCGTCCGTGAACGGCGGCCACGCCTCGACGGCCCACGGCCCGAAGGCCCGGTCCGTGAGCGCCACGCACGCCGCGCGCGCGTCCGGGTCGATCCACAGGAACGTGCCGGACTGGCCGAAGTGGCCGAAGGTGCGCGGCGAGGACGAACTGCCGGTCCAGTGCGGTGACTTGCCGTCCCGGATCTCGAAGCCGAGACCCCAGTCGTTGGGCTTCTGATGGCCGTAGCCGGGCAGGATGCCGGACAGACCGGGATGGACGACCGTCATCGCCTCCAGGACCGTGCGGGCGTCCAGCAGCCGCGGGGCCTGCACCTCCGCGGCGAACTTCACCAGGTCCTCGGCCGTCGAGACGCCGTCCCTGGCCGGAGAGCCGTCCAGCGTGGTCGCCGTCATACCCAGCGGCTCCAGCACCGCCTGGCTCAGATACTCCGCGAACGGGAGCTCCGTCGCCTTGGCGATATGGTCGCCGAGCACCTCGAAGCCCGCGTTCGAGTAGAGCCTGCGGGTGCCGGGCGGGGCCGTCACACGGTGCTCGTCGAAGGCGAGTCCCGAGGTGTGGGCGAGCAGATGACGGACCGTGGAGCCTTCGGGACCGGCCGGCTCATCGAGCTCGATCGCCCCCTCCTCGTAGGCCACGAGCACCGCGTACGCCGCGAGCGGCTTGGTGACGGAGGCCAGCGGGAAACGGTGCGAGAGGGGGCCGTACGAACCGGCGACGGTTCCGTCCGCTCGTACGACGGCGGCCGCCGCGGTGGGTACCGGCCAGTTCTCGATCATCGCCAGACTCTGCATGCGTACGAGCCTAAAGGGTGAGGCGCATCGCAGGATCAGGGGTGCGGACGAAGCCGAGCGAGGCGTACAGCGGCTCGCCGTCGGAGGAGGCACGCAGGTCGATCCTGGACACGCCGCGCTCGCGGAACCAGCCGAGCAGCGCCTCCATGCAGGCGCGGGAGTAGCCGCGGCGCCGCAGATCCGGGTCGGTCGCGACACTGCTGTGCTTTCCCGGGGGACACCCCCGGACCCCCGTCATAGCCGCTCGTGCCATGCGGATTGCCGGGTCCGCCGAGTCGGTACTCGATGGTGCCGACCGCGCAGGCCGCGAGGCCTCCGGGGCGCTCGACGACGAAGACGGTCAGATCGGCGTCGGAGTCGGAGTCGGCGAGCTTCTTGCGGAGGGTTTCGACGGCGGCGGGCTGCCGGCTGACGTCGGGACTGGGACCGTGATGCGAGTCCTGCATGACCTTGCGGAGGCGAACCAGCTCTTCGGCGTCTGCGGGTGTGGCACGGCGTGCGAGGCTCATGCGCAGGAGGCTAATCGGCACTGCGCGGAAACTGCCATCAGATTCTGCTTGCTTCGAGTGCACTCGAAGGTTCTAGCGTTGAGGGCATGACGGTGATCGAGAGCACGTCTGCAAGGACGGAAATCTGCGTATCCGCTCCCCGTGCGCATCCCCGCCCCGACGGGCAGGACCGCTACACGATCAGCGAGGTCGTCGCCTTCACCGGGCTCACCGCACACACCCTGCGCTGGTACGAGCGGATCGGGCTGATGTCGAACGTCGACCGGTCGCACACCGGACAGCGGCGCTTCACCAACCGTGACCTGGACTGGCTCGCCTTCGTCGGCAAGCTGCGGCTGACCGGGATGCCGGTCGCGGACATGGTCCGCTACGCCGAACTGGTGCGCGAGGGCGAGCACACGTTCGAGGCACGGCAGGAGCTGCTGGAGCGGACGCGGCGCGATGTGCGGTCGCGCATCGCGGAGCTCCAGGACACGCTCGCCGTCCTGGACTACAAGATCGAGTTTTACGCGGGCGCCCACCGGGCGCCGGAGAGGGTCTGAACCCTGATGAGCAACAGCAAGATCGCACAGGTGCGGCTCGGGACCGACGGACCGCTGGTCGGTGTGCAGGGCCTGGGCTGCATGGGTATGAGCGAGTTCTACGGAGACACCGACGAGGCGGCGGCCAAGGACACCCTGGAGGCGGCGCTCGAGGCGGGCGTCACACTCTTCGACACCGCGGACGTGTACGGGCGGGGCGCCAACGAGGAGTTCCTCGCACCGTTCTTCGGCGCGCACCGCGACGGGATAACCCTGGCCACCAAGTTCTCCATCGAGCGGACGGACGACCCGCACTACCGGGGCATCCGCAATGACCGGGCGTACATCCGGCAGGCCGTCGAAGAGAGCCTCAAGCGGCTGAAGACCGATGTCATCGATCTGTACTACATGCACCGCCGCGATCCGGCCGTGCCGTTCGCCGAGTCCGTCGGCGCGATGGCCGAGCTGGTCGAGGAGGGCAAGGTCAAGCACCTGGGGCTGAGCGAGGTCACGGGCGCGGAGCTGCGCGAGGCGCACGCCGTGCACCCGATCGCGGCCCTGCAGTCGGAGTGGTCGCTGTTCAGCCGGGACGTGGAGCGCAGCGCGGTGGGCGCGGCGGCGGAGCTGGGTGTCGCCTTCGTGCCGTACTCGCCGCTCGGCCGCGGCTTTCTGACCGGGGCGTTCGCGGACGCCGGCAAGGACCTGTCGGAGGGCGACTTCCGTAAGTTCCAGCCACGCTTCACCGGCGACAACGCCAAGGCCAACGCGGCGCTCCTGGAGCCGGTCCACAAGATCGCGGCGGCGCACGGCGCGACGGCCGCCCAGGTCGCTCTCGCCTGGGTGCAGCAGCGGGCCGAGGTGCACTCGCTCGCCGTGGTTCCGATCCCGGGCACCCGCAAGCGCAGCCGGCTGCTGGAGAACCTCGGCGCGACCCGGCTGACGCTGACCGCCGAGGAGCTGGCGTTGCTCGAGCCGATCGCCGGACTGGTGGCGGGAGACCGCTACCCGGACATGTCCTCGACGTCGGCGGCGCGCGAGGTCTGAGCCGGTCCGGAGCGCGAAGACGCGAAGCCCGCCGTGAGCAGTCCTGCCACTGCCCGGCGGGTGTTCGTCTCCCTTCGGCCACGTAGATCCGAAGGCGCGCGAACCGTCCCGCGGACGGTCTCCCGCACCGGCAGCCGCCGCCAGGTGACCACCCGCTACGAGACGCGGGCGCTCACAGCCGCGCGAGCAGCTCCGCCTTCTTCGTGCTGAACTCCTCGTCCGTCACCAGCCCCGCCTGGTGCAGCTCCCCGAGGTGCCGTATCCGCTCCGCGATGTCGGCCGGGTCGCGCCGGCCGGCCCGCAGCGCCATCGCCGGTGCCGAGTCGCTGTTCTGTACGGATTCGAGCACCGCGGCCGCGAACGGCAGCGACTCGTGCACCGGCCCGTACCTGATCCCGAAGAGCACCGCGGCCGGGTCCTGGTCCACCTGCGAGTGCCCAGCTCCCTCGTCGCAGGGCTCCTCGCCGTGCCGCAGCAGCCGCAGGTACCCGTCGAACGCCTCCGGCGAGCGCCATTCGACCCCGCTCAGCTCCGTCACCGGAAAACTCTGGTCGCCCGCCCGCCACTTGGCGGACGACGCGCCCGTCCGCGACCAGCGGAAGGAGACCTGCGAGCCGTCGAAGGAGGCCTTGCCGTCGTACGCCTTGAAGTGCAGCGGGGCCTCGGGCGCGGCCACGGCGTACCGTTCGGTGGGCCGGTCCGCGTCGGTCGGCAGCAGCGCGCGCAGCTCGTCGGCGTAGTACTCGGCGAGCGTCTCGCGCTCCGCGGGCAGCACCAGGCGGTACGGGTCGCAGCCTTCCTTCAACTGCCCCGCCGCGGCCTCCATCAGCGGATCCGCTCCGTGTCTGGGCACGGCGTGCAGCACCACCGTGCCCCGCTTGCCCGGCGCGAGGGTCACCGACGCCAACGCCTCGTGGGGGATACGGCGTTCGCGAAGCGTCTGGAACAGCTTCGGCGTACGGCCCCCCCGTTCGAAGCGGATGAGCACGGAGTCGGTCTCGAACTCCCAAGTGGCTTGAATTCCGGCCAGAACGTCACCCATACGCCTCATCGTATGCGGCGTGCGCCCGCGCGTCGCCCCTCGGCGCTCACCCCGATCCACGGAGTTCTACGCGCGTCAGGCCGCTTCCTCGCCGTAAATACCGCTGCGGCAGGTGTCGTTGTCGCTCGCACAGGTCACGCTGTGGAAGGAACCGACGCCTATCTCGGCGAAGTTGCTGACGCTCTCGGTTCCCGGCTCGAAATAGCCTGCGTGTCCGATCGCGCCGGCCGCCGACATCACCCGCGCCCCGAACGCCGGCGTCACCGGGTCCTCGCCGTGGCCCAGCCCGCCGACCTCCATATGCGGTACGCCCCGGATCCAGTCGTCGCTGTCCCGCATGGCCCACACCCGGGCCCGTGAGCGGAGACCGGCCACATTCTCGGCCCGCATTCCCGGGCTGCCGGCGACCGCTATGTCGCCCACCCGCTCGGGCAGCCGGCCGGCGGCGACACCGCACACCACGGAGCCGTAGCTGTGGCAGAACAGCGCGACCTTGGCGTTGCCGGGCAGCGCGGAGGTGAGCGCGGTCAGCCGCACCGCGCCGTTCTCGGCGAGCCGGCCGATGGCCGAGTCCATGCCGACACCGACGGGCGCGGTGTAGTCGGCCCAGGCAATGACGGCGGTACGGGTCCGGGGCGAGGCGGCCCGCTCGGCGGCGTACAGCGACTGGGCCATGCCGACGGGCGCGGAGTACTTGCGAGTGGACCGCTGGAAGGTGAGCAGGTTGGTGTCGACACCGGGGACGATCACGGAGACACGCTGGGCGCGGTCGAGGTCGCCGAGGACCTCGGCGACCTTGCCGGGGCCCGATGGATCGAAGGCGAGGATCTGCCGGTCCGCGCTCATGAGTGCCTCGAAGCGGTTCATCCGGCGGATCGCGTCGTGGTGGCCGTCCGCCGTGAGGTTCGGGTCGCTCACCCGCTTGCTTTCCAGCTGGAACGAACGCGCGAGGGCTTTGCGGTTGGCGCGGTAGCGCAGGGTGACCGGGGCGCCGTTGAGATTGCCGATCACGAGTGGGTACCGGTCGGTGAGCTCGGTCCGCTGCAGGGGACCGAGCGAGGCGAAGAAGGCGGCCAGCCGCTGCGGAGGCGTGTCGGTGCCGGGCAGCTCACGCGCACCGATCCGGGCCTTTGCCCATCCGGCCAGTTCGGCCTGGAGGGCATCACGGGGGCCGCTCTGATGCCGTACGGCGGTCCAGCCGCTCGTCGCCAGCATCATGAACACGACCGCGAGGGCGAGCAGAGTGCGCCATGCGGTCAAGGTGGGGGAGGAGTCGAAGGAAGTCACTGCGGGACACCCTAGGAGACGCGCGAGGGGCCCCGCGAAGACCGTGAGGCAGATCACGTGTTCCGCGCGGAAAGAGGGGAAGGACGTCACATTCCGTGCGCCTGGGGCGTACGCTCCGGTGCGCTCCGCGGTCCGCTTTTATGTTCTCCTTACGCCAGTTCTCGGCGAGCGCGGCCCGAGGCGGTCCGGACCCGGCCGGCGTCCTGGCGCTCGTACCCGGCGTACTGATCCTCGAGGACCAGCGCGCAGAGAAGGCCCGACATGTCGACCTGTCGACCGACACCGGCAGCCTTCCGATGCCGGTCCGGTTCGCCCTGCTCGGCCTCGGTCTCGCGCCGGTCCTGGTCGGTGCGGCCGAAGCCGGGGTCAACAGGGCGCGTACGACAGCCCCGCAGGGCCCACCCGGCGGAGCTGTCGCCTATCCGGGTGATGTGCTCCGGCCCCTCTTCCCCCGAGCGCCGAGCGCAGGTCAGGGTGCGGTCAAGTGATCCGTACGACACGGGGGTTGACCGATATGCGTAAAATCTTCACGGCCGGAATCCTGGCCGCAGCAGTACTGGCGCCGCAGACGACAGCGGCCACCGCCGCGGCGCCGCGCCTCGGGGAGTGCGCGGCCGGCCAGTTCTGCCTCTGGGAGAAGGCGAACTTCAAGGGCGCACGCCAGGTCCATGAGCTCTCCGGCACCGATATCGAGAGCTGTGTCCCGCTGCCGCCCGGCACCACCGCGGAGGCGCTGGCCAACCGCACCGGACGGCCCGTCACCACGTACCAGTCGGCCGAGTGCGAGGAGACGGGCGAGTTCGAGACCTACCCGGGCGGCGGCACCTGGGCGCCCCAATCCCCGTACCAGATCAGAGCCTTCAAGGTCTGGGAGCGCTGAACGGGGGTACCCGCTGTGCGGGCCCCGATTCGACAACCCCAGGGAGTGATGATGGCGGGCTTCGGACACACCACGCGCAAGCACCCTCGCTCACGCGGCCGGACGTGGTCGCGGAGCGGGCCGGACCGCGCGGTACTCGGAATCATCGGGCTGATCTGCGCGATCGCGGGATTCTTCGTGCTGGGGATCATCCTCGGTCCGATCGCGATCGTCTGCGGCTGGCTCGGCATGGGACGTCGCTGGAACGGCGCACAGCCGGTCCCGGCACTGGTCGGCGTCGTGCTCGGTGCCATTGACACCGTGCTGGCGATCGTCTGGCTGACGGGAGTGTCAGCCATGGGCAACGGCCTGTTCTGACGGCCTCTCAGGCGGCCCCTCGGGGCTGCCGGCAGCCCCGGCCCCGGGACACACCTGCACCCGGCCGATCGGGGAAACCGGGCCGTCGGCCCGACCGGTCAGATCGCCGCCTTGTCGGGCGTGGCAGCAACACCGTCCCGAACCGGCACCACGCCGGGAACGGACGCCGCCGCCGCGCCCGACAGTCGTCCGACCTCGACCCGCAGCTGCCTGACCTCCTGGGTCAGCGCTTCGAGGAGCGCCGTCTGCCGGCGCTCCTCCGCGTCGTCCCGCTCGAAGCGGGAGATGAACCACGCCGCGATATTGGCGGTGACGACACCGAGCAGCGCGATCCCCGCGAGCATCAGCCCGACCGCGAGCACCCGCCCCAGACCCGTCGTCGGCGCGTGATCGCCGTACCCGACCGTCGTCATCGTCGTGAACGACCACCACACGGCGTCGCCCAGCGTCTTGATGTTTCCGTTGGGCGCGTCCCGCTCCACATGGAGCACGGCGAGCGAGCCGAACATCATCAGCCCCACCACCGCGCCACCGACATATGTCGTCAGCGTGATCTGCGGCGCCATCCTGGCCCGCCGGCCCACCAGCAGCAGCGTGGAGACGACCCGCAGCAGCCGCAGCGGCTGCACCAGCGGCAGCAGCACCGCGATCAGATCCAGCGGATGGCTGCGTACGAAAAGCAATTTGCCGGGCGCCAGCGTCAGGCGTACGAGGTAGTCGACGGCGAAGGAGCCCCACACCACCCACTCGATGACCATGCAGACCGTGTGCACCCAGCTCTTCGCGTCGGGCGTCACGATCGGTATGGCATAGGCGACGGCGAACGCCAGGGCGAGCGCCAGCAGGGGTGTCTGCATGCGCTGTTCCCACCGGACCTGCGCTGTTCGCTGTTTCATGCCAGGCATCGTAGGGCTGTGCTTTTCCGGGGGACGGCCCCCGGGCCTCCGATGCGAAAGGGCGGCGGAGCCTCATGGGTTCCGCCGCCCTTCACCGAACCATCCGCTTACGCGTCGCCGCCGGCCGGGCCGGGGTCCGCCGCCGCCACATCCAGCAGTTGGTAACGGTCCACCGCCTGCTTCAGCACCGAGCGGTCGACCTTGCCGTCCCGCGCGAGCTCGGTGAGCACCGCGAGCACGATCGACTGCGCGTCGATGTGGAAGAAGCGACGGGCCGCACCACGCGTGTCGGCGAAGCCGAAGCCGTCCGCCCCCAGCGACTGGTACGTGCCGGGCACCCAGCGCGAGATCTGGTCAGGGACCGAGCGCATCCAGTCCGAGACCGCCACGAACGGGCCCTCGGAGCCCTGCAGCTTCTGCGTGACGTACGGGACGCGCTGCTCCTCCTCCGGGTGGAGCAGATTGTGCCGCTCCGCGTCGACGGCCTCACGGCGCAGCTCGTTCCAGGACGTCGCGGACCAGACGTCGGCCCTGACGTTCCACTCCTCGGCGAGGATCCGCTGAGCCTCGACCGCCCACGGCACGGCCACACCGGACGCCATGATCTGCGCGGGGATCGCACCGGCCTCGCCCGCCTTGAAGCGGTGGATGCCCTTGAGAATGCCGTCGATGTCGACATCAGCGGGCTCCGCCGGGTGCTGGATCGGCTCGTTGTAGACGGTGAGGTAGTAGAAGACGTCCTCGCTGTCCGGGCCGTACATCCGGCGCAGGCCGTCCTTGACGATATGCGCGATCTCGTAGCCGAAGGCCGGGTCGTACGCGACACAGCCCGGGTTGGTCGAGGCGAGCAGCTGTGAGTGGCCGTCCGCGTGCTGCAGACCCTCACCGGTCAGAGTCGTACGTCCCGCGGTCGCGCCCAGTACAAAGCCGCGCGCCAGCTGGTCGGCCATCTGCCAGAACTGGTCGCCGGTCCGCTGGAAACCGAACATCGAGTAGAAGACATAGACCGGGATCAGGGGCTCGCCGTGCGTGGCGTACGCCGAACCGGCGGCGATCAGCGATGCCGTGCAGCCGGCCTCGGAGATGCCGTCGTGCAGCATCTGGCCGGTCGGCGACTCCTTGTAGGCGAGCAGCAGCTCGCGGTCCACCGCTTCGTACTGCTGGCCCAGCGGGTTGTAGATCTTGGCGCTCGGGAAGAACGCGTCCATGCCGAAGGTGCGGTACTCGTCGGGTGCGATCAGCACGAATCGCTTGCCGATCTCCTTGTCCCGCATCAGGTCCTTCAGGATGCGGACGAACGCCATGGTCGTGGCGATCGACTGCTGGCCCGACCCCTTCCTGGCGGTGGCGTAGGTCTTGTCCTCCGGCAGGTCCAGCGGCTTCGCGCGCACCACACGGGTCGGCACATAGCCGCCGCACGCCTTGCGGTGGTCGTGCATGTACTGGATCTCTTCGGAGTTCCGGCCCGGGTGGTAGTACGGCGGCGCGCCGCTCTCCAGCTGCTGGTCCGTGATCGGGATGTGCAGCCGGTCGCGGAAGCGCTTGAGGTCGTCGACCGTCAGCTTCTTCATCTGGTGGGTCGCGTTGCGGCCCTCGAAGTTCGGACCGAGAGTCCAGCCCTTGATCGTCTGCGCGAGGATCACCGTCGGCTGGCCCTTGTGCGCCTTGGCCGCCGTGTAGGCCGCGTAGACCTTCTTGTGGTCGTGACCGCCGCGTCCCAGGTGCAGGATCTGCTCGTCGGTCATGCCCTCGACCATCTTGCGCAGCCGCTGGTCGCTGCCGAAGAAGTGCTCACGGATGTACGCGCCGGTCTCGGTGGCGTACGTCTGGAACTGGCCGTCCGGCGTGGTGTTCAGCTTGTTCACCAGGATGCCGTCGCGGTCCTGCGCGAGCAGCGGGTCCCAGGAGCGGTCCCAGACCAGCTTGATGACGTTCCAGCCGGCGCCGCGGAACTGGGACTCCAGCTCCTGGATGATCTTGCCGTTGCCGCGTACCGGGCCGTCGAGGCGCTGCAGGTTGCAGTTGACGACGAAGGTCAGGTTGTCCAGGCTCTCGCGGGCCGCGATGGACAGCTGGCCGAGCGACTCGGGCTCGTCCATCTCGCCGTCGCCGAGGAACGCCCACACGTGCGACTTGGAGGTGTCCGCGATGCCGCGCGCCTCCATGTAGCGGTTCATCCGCGCCTGGTAGATCGCACCGAGCGGGCCGAGGCCCATCGACACGGTCGGGAACTCCCAGAAGTCCGGCATCAGCCGCGGGTGCGGGTAGCTGGACAGCCCGTTCGGGAACTTGGACTTCTCCTGGCGGAAGGCGTCCAGCTGGTTCTCGTCGAGCCGGTCCAGCAGGAAGGCGCGGGCGTAGATGCCGGGCGACGCGTGGCCCTGGAAGAAGATCTGGTCGCCGCCGTCGCCCCCGTCCTTGCCACGGAAGAAGTGGTTGAAGCCGACGTCGTAGAGGGACGCGGAGGAGGCGAAGGTGGCGATGTGCCCGCCGACGCCGATGCCCGGGCGCTGCGCGCGCGAGACCATCACCGCGGCGTTCCAGCGGGTCGCGTTGAGGACCTTGCGCTCGATCTCCTCGTTGCCGGGGAAGAACGGCTCGTCCTTGGTGGCGATGGTGTTGACGTAGTCCGTGCTGCGCATCTCGGGCACGGCCACGCGCCTCTCGCGGGCACGCTCGATCAGGCGGAGCATCAGGTAGCGGGCGCGCTCCCGGCCCCGCTCGTCGACGGCGGCGTCGAGGGAGTCCAGCCACTCCTGGGTCTCTTCAGGATCGAAGTCCGGAACCTGACTGGGAAGGCCGCCAATGATGATCGGATTGCGATCGGATCCGGAAGCCACGCTATTCCTTCGCTGTTCGGGGGCACTGCCTCTACGGGACGTACGGGATGTCTGCGCGGTGTCGCACCGCCTCCATCGTGTACCGCGAGGAGGCAAACGTCATCTCTACCGAGGGGTAACCCGTGTTCTCGGAGACATCCGGCCCGAACCCCGGTTCCGGGTTCGGGCAAATCGCAACCTTACGCCCAGGGCGTCAATGCGTTTGGTCCGGCTGTTCGGCTCCGATTGACTCACCGAAGCGAGGAAAAGACGTAAAGGTGGTCGAATGGTGTGGCAGGAACAATGACAGGGGTCCGAGCGTGCCTGGAGTTGCGTCGAGACGGCCGCAAACGTCACCGTTTCGGCGGTCTGGACGGCCGGGTACTTGCGCGATCGGTCCCGCCCGTGTGGACTACGGCCAACGCCACGCGCACGCGCGGGGCTGCAGCATTTTCCAAACATGATCAGGAGGCAAGCCGTGAGCGCGACCGCGGACCACGCGGAGGAGCGGACCAACCCGGCCGTCAGGCTGGGGTTCGAGCCCGGACAGGTGGTCCAGGAGATCGGCTACGACGATGACGTCGAGCAGGAACTCCGTGAGGGCATCGAGGCTGTAATCGGCCAGGAACTCGTCGACGAGGACTACGAGGACGTCGCAGACGTCGTCGTGCTCTGGTTCCGTGACGACGACGGCGACCTTACGGACGCGCTGGTGGACGCCATCGGCCTGCTCGACGAGGGCGGCGACATCTGGTTGCTTACGCCGAAGACCGGCAGGGACGGTTACATCGAGCCGAGCGACATCAACGAAGCCGCGCAGACCTCCGGTCTCTCCCAGACCAAGAGCATCAATGCGGGCAAGGACTGGTCGGGCACCCGACTGAGCGCACCCAAGTCCAAGCGCTGAGCGCCGAGCGCCCGAAGGCCCCCGTCGACGTAGGTCGGCGGGGGCCTCTGCGTAGGGTGGACACCACCCGAACGGACCACCAGGCTCCGCCCAGCGAAGGGAAGCACCGTCATGGCGATCGAGGTCGGCACCGAGGCCCCGGATTTCGAGCTGAAGGACAACCACGGCAAGGCCGTGCGTCTCGCCGACTTCCGCGGCGAGAAGAACGTGGTGCTCCTCTTCTATCCCTTCGCCTTCACCGGTGTGTGCACGGGCGAGCTCTGCGCGCTCCGTGACGAACTGCCCTCGTTCGTCAACGACGACACCCAGCTGCTCGCGGTCTCCAACGACTCGATCCACACGCTGCGCGTCTTCGCCGAGCAGGAGGGCCTCGAGTACCCGCTGCTCTCGGACTTCTGGCCGCACGGCGAGACCTCGCGCGCCTACGGCGTCTTCGACGAGGAGAAGGGGTGCGCCGTGCGCGGAACCTTCATCATCGACAAGGAGGGCGTGGTCCGCTGGACCGTTGTGAACGGTCTGCCGGATGCCCGCGACCTGACCGAGTACATCAAGGCGCTGGACACTCTCTGATTCATCGGGCGCCCCGCGCCAAAGGGTGTTTTGCGCGGGAACCGGTCACTAGGATCCATTCGTTGATCCGATACCAACGCACTACGGGGCCCTGGCCCTGAAAACCAATGGAGGGACTCGTGGGAGTCAGCCTCAGCAAGGGCGGCAACGTCTCGCTGACCAAGGCCGCGCCCAACCTGACCGCGGTCACC
The DNA here is from genome assembly GCF_035918095.1 of Streptomyces sp. NBC_01750. Classification (NCBI taxonomy): domain Bacteria; kingdom Bacillati; phylum Actinomycetota; class Actinomycetes; order Kitasatosporales; family Streptomycetaceae; genus Streptomyces; species Streptomyces sp. NBC_01750. The sequence goes on along the minus strand of NZ_CP109137.1, from coordinate 2,839,904 downwards.
GTGGGCCTGGGCTGGGATGTCCGGACCACCACCGGCACCGACTTCGACCTCGACGCCAGCGCCCTGCTGACCAACGCCGAGGGCAAGGTCGCCACCGACGGCAACTTCGTCTTCTTCAACAACCTCAAGAGCACCGACGGCTCCGTCGAGCACACCGGTGACAACCTCACGGGCGAGGGCGAGGGCGACGACGAGCAGATCAAGGTCAACCTCGCTTCGGTCCCGGCCGACGTCGAGAAGATCGTGTTCCCGGTCTCGATCTATGAGGCCGAGGCTCGCCAGCAGTCCTTCGGTCAGGTGCGCAACGCGTTCATCCGCGTCGTCAACCAAGCCGACAACAACGAACTGGCCCGCTACGACCTGAGCGAGGACGCCTCGACCGAGACCGCGATGGTCTTCGGCGAGCTCTACCGCAACGGCCCGGAGTGGAAGTTCCGTGCCATCGGCCAGGGGTACGCCTCCGGCCTGCGCGGTATCGCGCAGGACTTCGGTGTGAACGTCTGAGCCAGCAGTACCTCCGCTTCCGGCGCCGCACATCTCCGTGCGGCGCCGGACGTGCCTGAACACCGCCGAGCCTCGAAAGGCTCAGAACGCCCGAAGGCCGCAGAACCTCGCCGGCCGCAGCACTTCGCCGGCCGCAGAACTTCGAACACCCGCAGAACCTCGAACACCCGCAGAACCTCGCGACACGTCATCCAGGGGAGGACCCACGATCATGGGCGTCACGCTCGCCAAGGGAGGCAATGTCTCCCTCTCCAAGGCCGCACCGAACCTCACGCAGGTGCTGGTAGGGCTCGGATGGGACGCGCGCTCCACCACCGGAGCGCCCTTCGACCTCGATGCCAGTGCACTGCTCTGCCAGTCCGGCCGGGTACTCGGCGACGAGTGGTTCGTCTTCTACAACAACCTCACGAGCCCCGACGGCTCCGTGGAGCACACCGGCGACAACCTCACGGGCGAGGGCGAGGGTGACGACGAGTCGCTGCTGGTGGATCTCACCAAGGTGCCGGCCCATGTCGACAAGATCGTCTTCCCGGTCTCCATTCATGAGGCCGACAACCGCGGCCAGACGTTCGGGCAGGTCAGCAACGCCTTCATCCGGGTGGCCAATCAGGCGGACGGCCAGGAACTGGCCCGCTACGACCTGAGCGAGGATGCCTCGACCGAGACGGCGATGATCTTCGGCGAGCTCTACCGCTACGGCGGCGAGTGGAAGTTCCGTGCAGTGGGGCAGGGGTACGCGTCGGGGCTCCGAGGCATCGCTCTAGACTTCGGGGTCAACGTTTCGTAAAGCCACGCACTGGAATGGGGAAACCCGGACTTGGTGCGGGGCCACCCGTACTAACACGATTGGGTACCAGTGGTTCTGAAAACCTTCGGCTGGTCGTTCGCGGTCACCGCGATCGGCCTGGTCGCAGCGGTGCTCTACGGCGGGTGGACCGCGTTCGGGGTCGTCCTGATCCTGTCCATCCTCGAGATCTCGCTGTCCTTCGACAACGCGGTGGTCAACGCCGGAATCCTGAAGAAGATGAGTGCATTCTGGCAGAAGATCTTCCTCACGATCGGCGTGCTCATCGCCGTGTTCGGTATGCGACTGGTCTTCCCTGTCGTGATCGTCGCCATCAGCGCCAAGCTGGGCCCGATCGAGGCCGTGGACCTGGCGTTCAACCAGCCCGAGCGCTATGAGCAGTTGGTCACCGACGCGCACCCGTCGATCGCGGCCTTCGGCGGTATGTTCCTGTTGATGATCTTCCTCGACTTCATCTTCGAGGACCGTGACATCAAGTGGCTGGCCTGGCTGGAGCGGCCGCTGGCCAAGCTCGGCAAGGTCGACATGCTGTCGGTCTGCATCGCGCTGATCGTGCTGATGGTCAGCTCGATGACCTTCGCCGTCAACGCCCACCAGCACGCCGGGCACGCGGACAAGGCCCAGACGGTGCTGATCTCCGGTATCGCAGGTCTGATCACGTATCTGATCGTGGGCGGGCTCTCCGGCTTCTTCGAGAACCGGCTCGAGGAGGAGGAGGAGCGCGAGCACGAGGCCGAGGAAGAGGCCAAGAAGGCCGGCAAGCCGGTCTCGGCCGTCGTGATGGCGGGCAAGGCCGCGTTCTTCATGTTCCTCTACCTCGAGGTGCTGGACGCGTCCTTCTCCTTCGACGGCGTCATCGGCGCCTTCGCCATCACCAACGACATCGTGCTGATGGCGCTCGGCCTCGGTATCGGCGCCATGTACGTCCGTTCGCTCACGGTCTACCTGGTCCGCCAGGGAACCCTCGACGACTACGTCTACCTGGAGCACGGCGCGCACTACGCGATCGGCGCGCTCGCCGTGATTCTGCTCGTCACCATCCAGTACCAGATCAACGAGATCATCACGGGTCTGGTCGGCGTGGTGCTGATCGCCTGGTCGTTCTGGTCCTCGGTGCGCCGCAACAAGGCGCTCGAGGCGGCGGAGAACGAGCCACAGGAAACCCCCGCCGGGGTGTGACCCGGCCGGGATTGAGGAACGCTCTGAGCGGGGCGGCTCCGAGGCACCGGCCTCGGCGCCGCCCCGCGGGGTTCATCGATGCGTGTGGGGGTGGGGTATGGCCTTCTGGGACAGCCTGTGGCGGGGGCGGTCACCGCAGTTCGACTCGGGGAGTGCCGCGACCAATTCCATCGAGCTGACCAAGCGGCACCCGACGGTCTCGCTCACCAAGCAGGGCGCGGCCACCGGCAATCTGCGCGTCAACCTGTCCTGGCGGATGCGCACATCCGATATCGAGGGCAGGTCCAAGCAGAGCGGCAGACTGCTGCGCCACCCCTTCAAGCTCTTCCAGCCCGATGTGGTCCAGGCGCACACCCAGGGCGTGGTCAACGTGGACCTCGACCTCGGCTGTCTGTACGAGCTCACGGACGGCAGCAAGGGCGTCGTGCAGCCGCTGGGCGGCTTCTTCGGCGGTATCAACGAGCCGCCCTATGTGAAGCTCAGCGGCGACGACCGGTTCGGCTCTCCCTCGGGCGAGACGCTCTACGTCAACCTCGACCACCGCGAGTCGATCAAACGGCTGCTGTTCTTCGCGTACATCTACGACCAGACACCGGCCTTCGACCGTACGCACGCGCATGTGACGCTCTACCCCAGCAACGGCCCGCGGGTCGAGATCGAGCTCGACGAGCGCGCGCCACAGGCCCGTTCCTGCGCGGTGTTCTCCATGGAGAACGTCAAGGGCGAGCTGATCGTGCGCCGTGAGGTGAAGTTCGTGTACGGATTCCAGGCGGAGCTCGACCGGCTGTACGGCTGGGGCCTGCAGTGGGGCCGCGGCTACAAGAACCGGGTCTGAGGCGGCTGCCCGCGGCTCAGACCCGAATACTCAGGCCCGAATGAACTGCGGGCCCATGGGCGGCAGCCGGAAGTTCGGGTCAGGAGCGTGCGCGGCCGCCGCGGCGGGCTGCGGGTAGCCGTACCCGGGCTGGGCCGTGGCGGGCTGGGGATAGCCGTACGCGGGCTGCCCCGAGGCCGGCTGCGGATACCCGTACGCGGACTGGGCCGGGGGCGGGGACGGCGGCTGGAGGGGTGGCTGGGCCGGCGGCTCGGCCGCCGCCTCCGCCTCGTCCACCGAGATGCCGAACGCCGTGGCCAGGCCGACCAGGCCGGTCGGATAGCCCTGCGCGACCGCACGGAACTTCCAGCCGTCCCCGCGCCGGTAGAGCTCACCGCAGATGATCGCGGTCTCCTCGCCGGTCTCCGGCTTCACATCGAAGACGGCCAGCGGGTCGCTGTCGGCCAGGGCGGCGTCGTAGAGCAGTATTCGCAGATCCCGTACATGCTGGAAGGTGTCGCCGTCCGAAGAGGCGGCGAGCACCACCTGGTCGACCGACGGGTCGAGGGCGGCGAGATCCGCCTCGACGGTGTCGGTCAGCCGCTCGGCGATGCGCTTCTTCGGCAGCCGCCGCACCAGCCCCGAAGGGTGGCGCGGCTGGTTGTAGAAGACGAAGTCCTCGTCAGAGCGCACACGGCCGTCCTGGCCGAGCAACAGGGCCGAGGCGTCCACATCGGGGACCCCGGTGCCCGGGGTCCAGCGCAACACGGCCCGTACGGCCATGGCATCGAGAGGGACGTTCGAACCCTTCAGCATCGCGTGCGTCATGTCCGTCATCCTGCCTTCCCGGAGGCCCTGCGGACAACGCGGGGCCCCTTGTTCTCCGGCCAGGACATAGGCATGGTGCAAGCGGGTTACCTGGAATTCATGGGCTTGGGGAACTCTTGACACACAGTCGTACGTACTATTACCGGCCACGTCAGTTGGGCCGCCAAGGCAGTACGGGGGAAATAAATGCGTCACTTCGGGCATCTTTCGCCTGCTGTCCGGGAGAGTCTCTTCCATCAGGAGCCGTGCGAATTCACGGCAGCCTCGCCCGGCCGCCTGCTCGCCACCGCGCTCGGTGCCACCCTCTACAGCCCCGCCACCCGGCCGAAGCTTGCCGACGACGTGCTCAAGCAGATCGGCCGCGGAGTCGTCTCCATGGTCCTCTGCCTGGAGGATTCCATCGACGACGCGGAAGTCGCCGAGGCCGAGGAGAACCTGATCCGGCAGTTCGCCGACCTCGACGCGCGTGACGCGGAGCTGCCGCTGCTCTTCATCCGGGTCCGCGAACCCGGGCAGATTCCGGATCTGGTGGACCGGCTCGGCCGCTCGGTCCGGAGACTGGCCGGATTTGTACTACCGAAGTTCACGGAAGAGCGGGGCGTGGCGTTCCTGGAGGCGCTCTCCTCCGCGGAAGCAGCGAGCGGACAGCGGCTCTTTGCCATGCCCGTACTGGAATCTCCCAGCCTGCTCCACCTCGAAACCCGCGCCGAGACGCTCGCCGGGATCGCCCGCACCGTGGACAAGTACCGCGAGCGGGTCCTGGCGCTGCGACTCGGCGTCACGGACTTCTGCTCGGCCTACGGACTGCGCCGCTCGCCCGATATGACCGCGTACGACGTCCAGATCGTCGCCGCGGTCATCGCCGACGTGGTGAACGTCCTGGGACGGGCGGACGGCACCGGCTTCACGGTGACCGGGCCGGTGTGGGAGTACTTCCGGCTCCAGGAGCGCATGTTCAAGCCGCAGCTGCGCCGAAGCCCCTTCATGGAGGGGCGGGCGGAGGAACTGCGCACCGCGCTCATCGAGCACGACCTGGACGGCCTGCTCCGCGAGATCGAGCTGGACCGGGCCAACGGTCTGCAGGGCAAGACCTGTATCCATCCCTCGCATGTGCTGCCCGTGCACGCACTGTCCGTAGTCAGTCACGAGGAGTTCAGTGACGCGCAGGACATCGTGCGGCCGGAACGGGGCGGCGGAGGCGTGATGCGTTCCGCGTACACGAACAAGATGAACGAAGTGAAGCCCCACCGGGCCTGGGCCGAGCGCACGCTGCTGCGTGCCGAGGTCTTCGGCGTGGCCAAGGAGGACGTCGGCTTCGTGGAGCTGCTCACGGCCGGGCTCTCGGGCTGACATGACGAAGGAAGAGACTGTAAGCGTGGTGTGGTCGGGAACGTGGGTCGCTGAGCGGCTCGGCGTCGGGCTCGCAGGAGACGAGACGCTGAGCGGCCTGCTGGGACTGGCCCTGCGCCGCAATCCCAAGCGGGCGCATCTGCTGGTGTCGAACGTGCTGGGCAAGCATGTGCCGCAGTCGCCGGCGGTGGTGTACGACGCGGGATACCGGCTCGGACGTCGCGTGCGCGATCTGCTCGGCGACGCGGAGGCGGCCCGCGCGGTCGTCCTGGGTTACGCGGAGACGGCGACCGGACTGGGGCACTCGGTGGCGGACGGCCTGGGCCTGGCGCCGTATCTGCACTCCACGCGCCGCCCGGTCGAGGGCGTGCCGCGGGCGGGCGGCTTCGAGGAGTCCCACTCCCACGCGACCTCCCACCTCCTGCTGCCCGAGAACCCACGGCTGCTGGCGGGTGCGGGCCCGCTGGTCCTGGTGGACGACGAGTTCTCGACGGGTAACACCGTGCTGAACACGATCCGCGACCTGCACGAACGGTATCCGCGGGACCGGTATGTGATCGTGGCGCTGGTCGACATGCGCTCGGAGCGGGACCGGAGCCGTTTGACGGAGTTCGCGGAGGAGCTCGGCGCACGGGTCGATCTGGTGGCACTGGCTTCGGGGACGGTGAAGCTGCCGGAGGGCGTCCTGGAGAAGGGACGGGCGCTGGTGGCCGAGCACGAGGCGGGTGGCGATCCCGTAGCGGCCGCGGACGCGGCTGGACACATGGTCCCGGGCGCGCCGGAGGCGGCCGGGCAGTCGGTGGCGCACGCCGCCGTGCAGGTGGAGCTGGACTGGCCGGCCGGTGTGCCCGACGGCGGGCGGCACGGCTTCACGCCGGACCACCGCGAGCAGCTGGAGGCCGCCCTGCCGGGCATGGCCGCCCGCCTGGCCGAGGTGCTCCGTGTCCCGGCCACCGCCCGGCCCCGTGTACTCGTCCTCGGGTTCGAGGAGTTGATGTACGCGCCCCTCCGGCTCGCCACCGCCCTTGAGCAGGTGCTCGACGCCGATGTTCGGTACTCCACCACCACCCGCTCACCCGTCCTCGCCGTCGACGATCCCGGCTATGCCATACGCAGCCGCCTCGTCTTCCCCGCCCATGACGACCCCGCCGACGGCCCCGGCGAGCGGTACGCCTACAACGTCGCGGGCGCCGGCTTCGACGCTGTCGTCGCCGTCGTCGACTCCGCCGCCGACACGCCCCGACTGCACGCCCCCGACGGCCTGTTGGCCCGGCTCGCCGAGCACACTCCGCACGTCGTGCTGGCCGTCGTCCCCTCGTATGTCCCCGATGTGTCCGACGCATCCGATGGACCCGACGTATCCGATGGATCCGACGAATCCGAAAGGGCCTTCATGCTGCCCGAGCCCCTCCGCGGCCCCGCCTTCTCCTCGTACGCCCCCGAAGACGTCGGCTGGCTGCTCCAGGACCTCTCGGACGTCGAGCTGGAGGCCCCGACGGAGGAGCGCGAGGAAGCGATACAGAGCGGCGGCGCGCACTACGCCGAGTCGCTGCCCGTCGAGTACCAGCCCAGCGCCCAGTACCAGGAGCTGTTCAAGGCCGCGCTGGAGACCTCCGCGGCCCGTATCGCACGCGCCGTCGGCACCGTGACCGAGACCGTCCTCGCGGAACTCCCCCAGCGCCTTCGGCGTGGGAGTGACGCCCACGAGCCGCGCCCCGTGCTCGTCTCGCTGGCCCGCGCCGGCACCCCCGTAGGCGTACTGATGCGCCGTTGGGCACAGCACCGGCACGGCCTGGACCTGCCGCACTACGCCGTGTCCATCGTGCGCGGCCGCGGCATCGACACCAACGCCCTGCGCTGGCTCAAGGAGCACCACGACCCGGCCGACGTCGTCTTCGTCGACGGCTGGACCGGCAAGGGCGCGATCACCCGCGAACTGGCCGACGCGCTCAAGGAGTTCGAGGGCTTCGACCCGGAGATCGCGGTCCTCGCCGACCCCGGCGGCTGCGTCCGCACCTACGGCACGCGCGAGGACTTCCTCATCCCCTCCGCCTGTCTCAACTCCACCGTCTCCGGCCTGATATCGCGTACGGTCCTGCGCGCGGATCTCGTCGGCCCGCACGACTTCCACGGCGCGAAGTTCTACCGCGAGCTCGCCGACGGCGATGTCTCGCAGCACTTCCTGGACACCGTCGCCGCCCGCTTCGACGAGGTGGTGGACGCCGTCGACGCCGAGGTCAAGGAGCTGCTGTCGGCCGACCGCCAGCCCACATGGGAGGGCTGGGCCGCCGTCGAGCGGATCAGCGAGGAGTACGGCATCCACGACGTGAACCTGGTCAAGCCGGGTGTCGGCGAGACGACCCGTGTCCTGCTGCGCCGCGTCCCCTGGAAGATCCTCGCCAAGCGCGGCGCGGGCGCCGACCTCCTGCATGTGCGGCTGCTCGCCGAGCAGCGCGGCGTACCGGTCGAGGAGGTCGACGAACTCCCGTACACATGCGTGGGGTTGATCCACCCGCAGTACACCCGCGGAGCGACCGGCGCGGACGGCAAGGCGGTGTCGGCACTGTGAGCACCCCGGAGGCCACCGCGGCGAGCACCCTCGTCGCGAGCGATCTCGACCGCACCCTGATCTACTCCGCCGCCGCCCTCCAGCTCCGCATGCCCGACGCGGGCGCGCCTCGCCTCCTCTGCGTCGAGGTGTACGAGGGCAAGCCGCTGTCGTATCTCACCGAGACCGCGGCGGGCCTGCTGACGAGGCTCGCCGCCGACAGCGTCTTCGTACCGACCACCACCCGCACCCGCGAGCAGTACCACCGCATCCAACTCCCGGGCCCCGCACCGCAGTTCGCGATCTGCGCCAACGGCGGGCACCTCCTCGTCGACGGCGTCTCGGACCCGGACTGGCAGCGGCGGGTGGCGGCCACGCTCGCCGACGAGTGCGCCTCGCTCGCCGAGGTCCGCGCTCATCTCATCGCCGCAGCCGACCCCGCCTGGCTGCTCAAGGAACGGATCGCCGAAGACCTCTTCGCCTATCTGGTCGTCGAGCGCACGCTGCTGCCCGATGGCTGGGTGAAGGAGCTTGCCAAGTGGTCCGAGGGCCGCGGTTGGACCGTCTCGCTCCAGGGCCGCAAGATCTATGCGGTACCGCAGCCGCTCACCAAGAGCGCGGCGGTGCGCGAAGTGGCCCGCCGCACCGGGTCAGAGCGGATCCTCGCGGCCGGCGACTCCCTCCTCGACGCCGATCTGCTTCTCGCCGCGGACCGCGCCTGGCGGCCCGGCCACGGCGAGCTGGCCGACAGCGGCTGGACCGCCCCGAACACCGACGTACTGACGGAGAAGGGCGTCGCGGCGGGCGAGGAGATACTGCGCCGCTTCCTGCGGAAGCTCGGCTGAGCGGACAATACGGCGGTCCGGGCCCGGTCGCCTGACCGAGCCCGGTGGCCCGGCCGAGCCCGGTCGGCCGCTTCGGCCCGGGCCGGCCGGGCCGAGCGTGCCGTTCAGCCGCCGCAGCAGCCGCCTCCGCAGCAACCCCCGCCGCCCCCGCCGCCGTTGGACGCGGGCGCCGGCCCGGACTTCGTACCGCCGACGGCGACCGCCGAGAGCAGTTTGACCGTGTCCGGGTGACCGGCCGGGCAGCTCGCCGGATCGGAGGACTGGGCCATCGGACGGTTCACTTCGAAGGTGTCGCCGCAGGTCCGGCAGCGGTATTCGTAACGAGGCATGGCCCCAGGCTAGCGGCAGCCGGGCGGGTTCCTCCGGGCCGGGAGGTCTACGGATGGTGGCGCATGGCCATGTCGAGCAGCTCCAGCGTGGCCATATAGGCGCCGTCGACGTCCTGGTCCCGTACGCGCTCGAAGACGGCGGCGTGCACGTCGACCGGATCCTCGGTCGTCCCTGCCAGGTGGACCCGCCGGTCGCGCTCGATCAGCACCGGGATGATCACCCGGCGCAGCTGCGCGAAGAACCGATTGTGCGAGGCGGTCAGCAGAGCGGTGTGGAAGGAGGCGTCGGCGCGTACGGCGAGGACGGCATCGTTCCAGCCCACTCTCATCGCGGCCAGCGCGGCGTCGAGCGCGGCGAGGTCCTCGTCGGTCCGGTGCACGGCGGCGAGCGAGGCGGCCGCCGGCTCGATGGAGCGGCGCAGCTCCAGCAGGTCGGCGAAGAAGTCGTTGGACACGCCTACGGCGAGCTTCCAGCGCAGTACGTCTGTGTCGAGGAGGTTCCAGTCGTCCCGGGGGCGTACGTGGGTGCCGCGCTTCTGCCGGGCGCCGAGCAGCCCCTTGCCTGTGAGCACCTCGATCGCCTCACGGAGCACGGCCTGGCTGACGTGCAGCTCGGCCATGAGCGCGGGCTGATCGAGGGTGTCGCCCTCGGCGTAGGCCCCGCCGACGATCCGGCGGGCGAGACCCTCCACCGCAGCCTTGTGCACCCCACGCCCCGCGTGGGCTCCGTCGACTTTGCGGTTCATCCGCTTTCGTGCTGCTTGGCCCGGTCAAGAGCCGCATCCCCTGTGCCGGCCTGCTTGAGGCCGCGCTGTTCCTGCGCGGCCTGATCGGGATGGCGGGTCCTCCAGTAGGGGTTGTCGTGCGGGAGGGTGGCGCTGACCCGTCCGTACATTCCGAAGAACATCAGCATCACGCCCACCACAAAGCTGAACAGCACGTTCTGGATCTCGAAGGCGAGGGGGTTGAAGCTCGAGTCGAGCAGGGCGAGATTCGCGAAGCCGCTGAGGATGAAGGCGATGCCGAGGACCATGTTCAGTGTCGAGGCGAAGTTTCCGCCGATGATCATCCCGACGAAGAGCAGCAGTCCGACACAGATGGACAGCACGCTCAGCGTTCCGTTGGTGTTCAGGCCCGCGACCGTGGCCCCACCGGTGTCGAAGAAGCCGATCTTGTCGATCAGCCCGAGGATCCCGAAGGCGAGCAGCACCAGGCCCATCAGACCCGCGCCTACGCGGTAGAACTTGCTGAGCCGGTGGTCGACGGGCAGATGCTCGTCCAGCCTGGTGCGGTGGCGGGGTTTGGGGTGCAGTACGTGTGTGGCCATGTCCGGTCTCCTTTGGAGGTACCCGTACACCTCCCAGGATCCGCCCGCGCGCGGGCCCGGACAAGCCAGGCGCGGGGGGATCCGGCCGGGGTGGGCCCGATGCCCGCCGGAGGCGGGCGTGACCAGGGGCCAGGGGCCATGGGCCGCCGACGGCCTCAGGTCGTCGAGACCTCGGGCCTCAGGTCGTCGAGACCTCGGGCCTCAGGTCGTCGAGACCTCGGCCTCAGGCAGTCGGACTTCGGGCCTCAGGCAGTCAGACCCGGCACGGGCGGGGCCTCCAGGCCACGGACCTCAGATCTTCGGACCGGGCACGGCGCGCTCTGTCAGTCTCAGACCCTCAGGTGCCGCTCGCGCCCCGGTCCTCGCGGATCTGCTCGACCACGTGCGCCACCGTGCGCCGGACCGCCTCGGTCTCTGTCAGGAAGTGCCAGTAGTCGGGATGGCGTCCCTCGAGCCCGGCGACGGCCCGCTCCAGCCGCGCCACCGAGTCGTCCAGCGGCCGTGCGTGACGGGGGTCCGGGGTGTTGCGCCCGGCCATGGCGAGGCGCTGCGCGTCCCGGATCGCGAACCGGGTCCGCTCGATCTCCTGCTGAGGGTCCTTCGCCACGGCGTTGAGCCGCTGCAGCCGGTCACCGGCGGCCGACACGGCCTCATCCGTGGCGTTCAGCAGCGCTCGCACCGTGCTGAGCAGGGCCGTCGCATCCGCCCACCGCTGCTCGTCGCGTGCCTTGCCCGCTTCCTTGAGCTTCTCCTCGGCCTGGCGGACGCTGATCGCCGCCTGCTCGGGGACGGGCTGCAGATCCTGCCAGCAGGCGGCGGAGAAGCGGCGCCGCAGCTCGCTCAGGACCGGCTCGACGGATCCGGCGCGGTTGGTGAGAGCCTGCGCCCGGGTACGGAGTGACACCAGGCGCTTGTCGGTCTCGGCGGCACGCTCGGGCAGCCTGTCCGCCTCGGCCCGTACGGCTTCGGCGTCACGCAGCACCCGGTCGGCACGCTGCAGGGTCTCGGCCACGCCGTGCCGGCCCGCGCCCTGGTTGAGCATGGTCAGCTCGGGGCCGAGCGCGGCGAGCCGGGCGGCGAGATCATCCGCTCGCAGACCGGAGCTCCGCGCCGAATCGAGAGCATTGCTCGCAGAAAGGAGCGCCTGCCGCGCCCGCTCCACGGCGGGCGCCAAGCGGGCCAGCTGCGTCTCGGCCTTGTCGAGCAGCGGCCCGAGCCCCTGCGCGTAACGGTCGAGCTCGCCCTTGACCCGTACGAGATCGTCCTTGGCCCGGTTCAGCTCACCGCGCGCCTGCGAAGCCACCGAGGCCTCCAGATCGTCACGGTCGAGATCATGTGCGTCGACGGCGGTGATGTACGCAAGGCTCACTTCGTCGATCCGTCGCCCCAGCGCCGCGAAGTCCTCAACGGCCCGGCGCGCACCCGGCGAACTGTCCACCGCCGTGATCGTCTCTATCGAGATACGAAGATCGCGCTGAGCGGTGTCCAACTCGACGAAAGCAGCGGCGGCGGCGTCCTTCGCGGCCTGTGCGTCGGCCCGCTGGCTCTCACCGCGCCCGCCGAACCAGCGCCGCGTCCCCCCTCCGGCGAACGCACCCGGCAGCGCCGCGACGACAAACGGCACGGGCAGGAGCATCAGCACCAGGACATCGCGGACGGCTCTCGCACTCGCTTTCGCTCTTGCGTGCGGCTGCGCGTGTGTCGCCGTCACATCCCTCTCCCGTGCCGAATCGCCCTGCCCGGTTCATTCTCCCACCAGGTAAGGACGAACACACGGGCCGGTTAGTTCACACTTCGCACGGTGACTTCGCCGTTGTCGCTGCGCGCCTTCACCACATGCGGGCTGCCGCCGGCGGTCGGCACATCAACATTCGCATCGCCGTTGCCGCTCGTGGCGGTGACGGCGTAGGGGGCCCCGGCGCGCGGCAGCTCGATGACGACCTCGCCGTTGTCGGTGACGGTCTCGACCCGGTCCGGCGCATCGGTGAGCCCGAGCCGCACCATCCCGTTGCCCGATCGGGCGGTCACTGTCCTGGCGGTGACGCGTTCGGTGACGATCTCGCCGTTGTTGCTGTTCAGATCAAGGGGCCCGCTGGAGTCCCGTACCGTCACCTCGCCGTTGTCGGAGCGGATCTTCAGCGCAGTGTCGAACCCAGTGGCGGTCAGCCGGCCATTGCCGTCCTCGACGGTGACGGCGACGCCGCGCGGTACCTTCACTGAGTGCCGCGACGCGCAGTCGCCGGCGATCCCGTCGCACTTGACGCGGAGGGTCAGCGTCCCGTCCTTCATATCCCATGAGGCCTTGGGCCGGCTCCCCCGGGACCCGTCGACCTGCCGGGAAACCTGCACGTCCTTCACATCGGCCGGCACCAGCTTGATGTCGGAGTTGTCGGTGTCGATGGTCAGCGTCTTCCCGGTGAGGGGGAAGGAACGGCTCTCGACGGGCGCCTCTCCGGCATCGGCGCTCGCGCACCCGCTGAGAGCGACCGCGACGACGACGCCGGAAGCGGCGAGGAGGGTGTGGGTGCGGATGTGGAGTGCGGCCACGGTGATCGTTCCCCCAGGTAGTTCTGCCGGTGTGCCACCAAGCTATGAGCCCGCGGGCGGCGGAACGATCCGGGCGGCCACCGTTTCGGGGTGGGGGTAGCCCCCGTACGCGGGGCTACGGGATGCGCCGGTGAGGGGCCGCAGCGGGAACGGGTTTGCAGGGCGGCCCCGTCTGCCATGTACGCTGTTCCTCATTCACGGGTGCGTAGCTCAGGGGTAGAGCGCTGCTCTTACAAAGCAGATGTCGGCGGTTCGAAACCGTCCGCGCCCACCAGTGCAAAGGCCCCCAGCCGATCATGGCTCGGGGCCTTTGGCAGCCACCGTTGACTGTGTGGATGTCGATGGCGCCGCCCGAGGGGCCTGACCTACTGATCGCGCCCGTTGCCTACGGCCCGCCGTCGAAGAAGCCGGACTTCAGGTCCCCGATGATGGCGTCGAGTGGATGCCCACTGACGATCAACGGTCCGCTCCAGGGCGCGCTGAGTGCGAAGAGCAACGCCAGGCTCAGCCCGACCACACTCGCAACACCTACGATCAGCAGTGACGTTCGCAGGCTACTGCGGAAGACCAGTGCGCCGGAGTTCACGATCAAGGCCAGTCCGCTGACCACAAGCGTGACGACGTAGAGCGCGGGAACGTCGCGCGAGGCGGCCGCAACACGGGCGCGACGACTACTGGTGACACCGTCCACGGAAACCACCAGCTCCGTGCCTGTCGGGGTTCCCACCTCGGGCCGGGCCGCCTCGGCGCGCACACTCCGCTCCAGCCGTGCGATCGCGCGAGCGGTGGCGGGGTCGTCACCGGACGCCGCTGCTGTAGCCTCCCACTCCCCGGCACGCGTGGTCCGCAAGTAGTCCAGCAGTGCCGCATGGATCGGCTCCGACTGGACTCGCGGACTTGTCGCCGCCCATGCCAGACGGGAGGCCGCGGCCGCCTCGTCGCTCACCACCCCGTCGGCTGCGCGCAGGTAGCCGGCCTCGCTGGCCAGTGTGAGTGCCGCAAAGATCGCGAAGGCAGCGCCGAGTGTCGGCATCAGGGGCGTGGCGATCTGCGGCACCCGATCCCGTTCCTCCACCGGTACGAGCGCCCGGACGCCGACCCGCGCCACGGCCGCGACCAGTAAGGCAAGTAAGAGCCCGCCCACAACCAGCACCACCGCCGGCAGCGAGGTCAACCAGTTCACCACATCACCTACAGCGCGTTACCGCGAGCGCCACACGGCGGCGGCACATCGGCCCCCGCGACCTGGAGCTCCTCGGCGATCACTTTTCATGAACGCTCCATGATCACAGGTCGAAGACCTTTGACGCTCGCGACGCCCGGCACGGCATCTCGCCAAACAGCTGAATACGGCCCAGTGCGAGGCTGTACTGACAACGACCGCCGCACCCGTCTCACTTTCCGTCTCATCCAGCCTCGTTCACCGTCGTTCAGCCGAGACCGGAAGCCGATCCCAATCCGGTGGCGAGCCGCCCCAAGTAGTGGCGTCGAACTCGCCGGGTGACCAGCCCCTGATAAGGCGTGCCCGATCCGTGCCCGACAGGCCGGTCAACCACGGTCAACAGCGGACCCCAGGGCGAGCCGAAGGGTTTCCCGTTGCATCCGTTTACGCTGGTCAGAGCACGAACGAGGCCAGCAGACGCGGCGATTCCCAAGCTCAGTGCCTGGAAGCCACCGTCACGGCTTGCTCTAGAGCTCCGCATCCCAGCGCGCTCGCAGTGACGCCCCACCAGCGAGACTGTCGTCGAGGAACCCGGATAGCTCGTGCAGAGCATCCAAGACACGTTGGAGGTTGGGGCGACGCTCGCCGTTGGCGACAGCAAGGTGGAACCAGACTAGGGGGTCAGCCCACACCCTCCGATCTGGTTGTGAAAGGAGGTCGCAGAACTCTCTGTAGCTCCTGAGTCGTCCTTCGGGTTCGAGGATGACGTCGGTGCCGATGCTGGACTGTGTCGCGTAGTAGACGTCACAGCCCGCGAAAGCTACATGGACCTTCAGTATCAGGGCGGCCAGTCTTGTGTCGTCCTTGCCCGGCAGGCGCAGGAACGGTATGTCGTGACGGGTGCGAGTCATCTGAGCGAACAGGCAGGCAGTCATCCAGACGCTGGATACCAGCGCAACGCCCGTTCCAGCGAACCAAACGGCGCTTCTGCCATCGATCTCCTGCGGTTCGTTGAGGACCTGAGCAGGTCTGTAGAAGCCGTGCCGGTCGACAGAAGTGGCATAGAGGGAGAGTCGGTGGTGTGCTTCCGCGGTGTGCCATCTGAGGGGGTTGAGGTACGACATGTTGTGGGTCTCACGTTGAATGCGCTTGCTATCCCGCCGTTGCTGTTGGCCAGTCAGCCACACGAGACCCATGGAGATGGCGCCGGAGGTTAACGCCGAGACCAGCGTTACCGAGAGGGTGTCCACGCAACTGTCTCCTTCGCGCATGCCCGTACAGCGGCAGAAACAGGCTTGTCCTGAAAGGACCTGCTGGGCCGGACGCCCGGCTGTAGCTGCGCCATCACGTGCCCCGTGCCTATGAGGGCGGCGTGCCGTGTGCCGTAGCGTACGGGAGGGCATGGTCTGAAGAGACGCCTGCGCGACCAGAATCGTCACCGCGAACACCCGAACGGTCGCTGCAGCGATGGCAGGCATGCACGGACGTATACCCGGCCTGTGGCACGGGGCTCTGTACCACAAGCGCACCAGATCCAGCGGGGAATCACGGTGAAAGCCACAACGCCCGACAAGGCGTCAGCCCAGCCATTCACCCAGGTCAGCACCCCAACTATCCGCAAATGAACGTAGTTTCCCAAGCTCAGAGCGCGAGTTCGATTCTCGTCACCCGCTCCACGCGAAAGCCCCAGGCCAGCGGCCCGGGGCTTTATTGTTGTCTAGACCGCGTTAGACGTCGTGCACCAGATCCGCACCAGAAGGCTGGTCACGGCCCTTCTGACGAGCGGCTCGCACGAGCTTGTCGAGGTCGCCCGCGACCTCCTGCTGCCGCTCTAGATCCGAGTGCTGGTAGATCAGCGCGGCTTTCTCGGAGGACTGCCCGGCGCGGACCATGTTGCCCTTGAGCGTGGCCCCGGATCGGTTCGCGAGCGTGTGCCCGGTGTGACGAAGATCGTAGAAGCGGAAGCCCTCCGGCATGCCGACGAGCGTCCGGGCCCGGCGCCACTTCCGTCCGAAGGTGGAGCGCCGGAATGGCTTGCCCTTCTCCCCAACGAACAGCAGCCCTTCCGGGCCCTTCTCCGCGTACCAATCGAGATGCCGCCGAAGGTCGGTCCGCAGAAAGGCCGGCAGGACGACGAGCCTCTTGCCCGCATCCGATTTGGTGTCGCCGGGCGCCCGTCGACCCGTGGTGAGTTCAGGCTCGGCCGTGCGCACCCAGATGCCGACGTTCTCCAAGTCGACGTCCCGGCGCCGCATGGCTGCCTGTTCCTCGGGCCGCGCCGGGCCGTACGCGGCGATGTAGACCATGGCTGACGTCGGTGGGCGACCGCCCGGCCGGGGTCGGTTGTCGTGTGGGTGAGTTTCATGCGGCCGACGGTCCGCACCCCCGCTGCGCACCGTGGTGGGTGCCCATAGTTCCGACAGCCGAAGAGCCCGTGATGGTACGCCGCGCGCCCGGCACTACGTGAGCGCGCCTGGAATCGACGCCCGCGGCTCGGTCTGAACGGCTTCCGGTATGGATGCCGAGTGGCGACCACCTCGAAACGCGACTCAAACCGGCGACGCGTACATCGATCACCGGAAAAGACTCACCAAGTCGATATAAGGGGGGCAAACACATTTCGCAAGAGGAGTTTCAGTGTATGCCCGCCGCGACAGCCAGATTCCAGTGACCAATCGTATTCGCAGTCGGTGCGCCGAGGTGTGCTACATGCTCCTCGGCGCAATCACACTCGTCCTGTTTCCCCAAGCCTCGTCGGCGTACGCTGCCCCAATCAGCTCGTCAGGACCGCTGACTCGATCGACATCAGCAGGGAGTTGAACTGCTCCGTCAATCACGCATCGGATGCCTATCCCGAGTGGTTCGCCGGCAATGCTGCGGCACCTTCATCGCGCTGAACGGCACGCTGTACGGACCAAGCTCGGTGCCGGCAGGCGGCAGCACTGGACCGCGCACGCCGTACTCGCAGGTCAGCCAGGCGGGGACCTCTGGCTCAGGGACCGAGGCCGATCCGTACCGAGTGGTGACCGTGGTGAATGCCGGAGCCGGTGTAACGCTCACACAGACCGACAGTTATGTCGTCGGCCGAGAGTTCTACGACACGAAAGTAACGGTCCAGAACAATTCCGGGGGCCAGCGCGCCGGCAATATCTACGCGGCAGGGGACTGCTACCTGCAGAACAGTGACTCCGGCTACGGGCACGTCACCGGAACGGCTCCGGCCTGCAGCAGCACCCCCGGTGCCGGGGCTCGTATCGAGGGACTTCTGCCACGCGCGGGCGGAAATTCATACGTCGAGGATTGGTATTACAATGTCTGGGCGCAGATCGGCTCCCAGCAGCCCTTCTCGAACTCCTGCCGGTGCGATCAGAACATCGACAACGGGATCGGTGTCAGCTGGGCGGTGAATATCGGAGACAGTGAAAGCGCCACTTATCAGTGGTCAACGATCTTCTCCCCCACGGGGACTGCACCGCTGGCCATCAAAGCCTCCGCAGAAAACCCGGTATCGGAAGCCGGGGCCAACAACAGATACACAGTCACTGTCCAGAACCCCAACACCTTCCCTTCGACGGTCAGCAGCGTCTCGGTCGAACTGCCTCAGGGATTCTCTTACCGATCCGGGACGACGACGGGGAGCACCACAAATGACCCGACCATCTCCGGGCAGACCCTGACCTGGCAGGGCCCGTTCACAGTGGCCCCGGGGGCCGGCGCCACCATCAGCTTCGGCGTCACGGTCAGCACCGTGCCCGGCAGGTACACCATCGATGCGAACGCAACTTCGCCCGATACGGAGTTGACGGGGGCGGTGGATGCGGCTCCCATCGCGGTCGTCGTGGCACCGGTCATCACCAGTCCCACCGACGGATCACACCTGAAGGGCTGCCGCACGCGTGTGGGTGATGACGTCGAACGGAAGGGCTCGAGCTGCGTGCTGAGGTTCGCCGGTACTGGTGAAGCCGGTGTCAGGATCACCGTCACCGAAGGCGGGTACGAGATCTGCTCGGCCACCGTGAGCGAGTCCGGGGAATGGGCGTGCACGGCGAATGTGGCGAGCAGGAGCGGGAAGCACACCTTCATCGCCATCGCCACGGACGCCAGTGGCAACGTCACCACGGCTGAGCCGGCGACCGTGACCCTCGAGCCGAGGCGCCATCCCCGCAAGGAGCAACCCCACAAGTCGTACGTCAAGGACCGGACCCGGTACGCACGGGAGACCGTGTGACTCCGTGAGGTGATGCTGCCCCATCCGCGTTGCCCAGTTCCCGCTCGGTCTGTCGGCGCTTCCCATGACGTGGTGCCGACGTCGAGCGGGTCTAGGCGGGGGCGGCGTGCCGGATCGGCGCTCCGGCCTGGTGGAGGCTGGCGAGGGCCTGTCGGTAGGAAGTGATCAGGCTGGTCTCCAGGTAGTTCACTCCCAGGTCCTGGCAGTGGCGGCGGACGATTGCCTGTGCCCTGCGCAGATGCGGGCTGGGCATGCTTGGGAACAGATGGTGCTCGATCTGGTAGTTCAGTCCGCCGAGTGCGACGTCGGTGAACCATCCACCGCGGACATTGCGTGAGGTGAGCACTTGGCGCCGCAGGAAGTCGGGGCGGTCGTCGCCGGTCAGGATCGGCATCCCCTTGTGGTTGGGGGCGAAGATCGAGCCCAGGTAGACCCCGAACAGACACTGGTGAACCACAAGGAACGCAATGGCCATGCCGGGCGGCAGGACCAGGAACAGGGCCCCAAGGTAGAGGGCGAAGTGCGCGAACAGCAGACTTCCTTCCACCACGCGGTTCTTCAGCGAGCGGTCGGCCAGCGACTTCACACCCGACAGGTGCAGGTTGAAGCCCTCGAGAGTGAGGAGAGGGAAGAAAAGGAACGCCTGAAAGCGCCCGAGCACACGGGGCAGCCCTCTTGCGGCGTGGGCCTGATTCTGCGACCAGACCAGGATGTCGGGGATGAGGTCGGGGTCCAGTTCCTCATGATTGGGGTTGGCGTGATGGCGCGTGTGCTTGTCCTGCCACCATCCGTAGCCCATCCCGATACCGGCGTTTCCGGCGATACGGCCGATTCGTTCGCTGGCCTTGCGGAGCCGGAACACCTGCCGGTGCGCCACGTCGTGCGCGAGGAGCGCAACCTGGCCGAAGACGACGGCGAGGAACGCCGCCACCGCGAGCGTCCACCAGCTGTCGCCGACGAGGACGAACGCGATCCACCCGCAGACGTAGAGGGCAGTGACCGCCGCGATCCGGGCCGCGTAGTAGCCCGGGCGTCGGCCCATCAGGCCGGCGTCGGCAATCTTCCTCGACAGTCGGGAGAAGTCACTCCCCGCCTCTTGTCGGATTTCAGGCGGGGGAGGGTGAATAACGGTCTGCGAATCCATGGAACGAGCTCCCTCAAGGGGTGTCGGATGCGGTCGGCACTG
The DNA here is from genome assembly GCF_035918095.1 of Streptomyces sp. NBC_01750. NCBI lineage: Bacteria > Bacillati > Actinomycetota > Actinomycetes > Kitasatosporales > Streptomycetaceae > Streptomyces > Streptomyces sp. NBC_01750. The sequence goes on along the minus strand of NZ_CP109137.1, from coordinate 2,820,252 downwards.
ACGGCCGTAGTGGTCAGGAACGACCTTGATCCATCGCCCCGTACTAAGCGGCGCTCGCTACCGGGAGAAAACGCCCTGTCGGAGGGCACCATCCGGGCAGCAAAGCAGGCCGACTCTTCAGAGGGTCTCGGCGCGCACACCGCGCGCACGTCAGTCACCGCGGGCTCTCCGGACATAACGGGCCCTTCCAGGGCCCACGGGTCACAGCGACCGACTCACCCCTCTCAACGAGTGCCGGCCACCGTGGGTTCCCGGGACACGAACCGACGCCTCAGCCGCGGGCTCACTGGTCATCCTGGCCGGGGCGAAAGCAGTCGGCACAGGGCTGGGCGGTCGGCTCTACGTTATGAGGCCGGCTTCAGTGCCGGATGACGCGAAGCACGAGTCGGCTCAGCCGCCCAGGTACTCGTGCACCAGGCGAACGGCCGTGGCTCCGTCGCCCACCGCCGAGGCGACACGCTTGATCGAGCCCTTCCGTACGTCTCCCGCCGCAAATACACCGGGCACGCTCGTCTCCAGCGGCATGGGGTCTCTGTCGAGTGGCCACCCCGCCGGGGATTCCTCGCGGATCTCGCGCCCGGTCACCAGGTAGCCCTGCCCATCTCGCGCCATGCTGTCCGGGAGCCACTGCGTGTGCGGTTCACCGCCGATCATGATGAACAGTGCGGCTGCCGGAACCCGCTCGACGGTGCCCGCCGTGCGATCCCCGAGCGTCAGGTGTTCCAGGCGCTCATCGCCGCCACCGTCGACCACCTCCGTCCGATGGCGGACGATGATGTTCGGCGTCGCCTCGATGGCACGCACCAGATAGGCCGACGCTGACTTCGCGAGGCTGTCGCCCCGAACCACCAAGGTGACCGTGCGAGCGTGCTTGGCCAGATGCATCGCGGCCTGGCCGGCCGAGTTCCCGGCGCCGACGATGAAGACGTCCTGGTCTCGCATCGCGCGGCTCTCGCCCACGGCCGTGCCGTAGAACACGCCGGAACCGACCAGGGCTTCCAGGCCCGGCACGCCGAGCCGCCGCCAGTCGGCACCTGTGGCGATCAATACCGCGCGTGCGCTGACCTCGGAGCCGTCCAGCATGTGCACCACCGGCCGGTCGCCGCGGCGTTCGAGCGCGATCGCCTGTTGCGCGAAGACGATGTGCGCTCCCATCAGCCACGCCTGTTCGCAGGTCTGCTCCATGAGGTCGCCGCCGGCAATGCCGTGGGGGAACCCTGGATAGTTCCTGATCATCGGGCTCGTCCCGGCCTGCCCACCTGAGATGGCCTTTTCGAGCAGCACGGTGTCCAGTCCTTCGGACGCGGCGTAGACGGCCGCCGTCAGGCCGGCCGGCCCGGCACCGACGATGGTGACGTCGGAGACATCCATGTCGTTCGTGACGCTGACCCCGAGCGCGCGCGCGAGATCGGGCAGGCTCGGATCGATGAACGCCTGGCCGTCATGGCGGATCACCACCGGCAGGTGCGACGCGTCGATGCCGGCCTCCCTCAGCAGACGCCGTCCGGCCTTCTCCTCGGCCGGGTAGACCGTGCACGGCAGGTTGAAGCGCGCCATCACATCGCGCAGCTGCAGCACACGGCGGTCGCCCTTTCGGGCGACGACGCGGAACAGCTGGAATTTCGGTTCCTGATCCCTCGTCCACGCGGACAGGTACTCACCCACCGCGCGGTACAGCGTCTCGTCGTCCGCCCACGGCCGCACGATGTGGTAGTCGGCGCGGCCGAGTGCGATCGCCTGTACGGCCGGGCTGGTCGACGAGTAGTCGCGATCCACGAGCAGCACACGCTTGGCGCGCGGATACAGCTCATGTGCCCGCGTGAGGACATCGACGGAGCTGTCGTCCACGAGAAGCAGTGCGACGGGTGCCTCGGCCCGCGCCAGTTCCTGTATTGCGGTGAGGGCAGCTTCCGGCGAGCTCGCGCCCTTCACCGTGAATGCTCTGCCGAACCGTCGTGTGAGGTCGGAGAGCACCACACCGAGCGAACTCGGGTTGCGATCCACCACGAAGATGACCGGCCACGTCACCTGTACAAGCCTAATGGCGGCCGGCGGCTCGTGCGCGGTCACGGCTCGGTCGCCGCGACGGTGGTTGTCCGGCCTCGGGACCGCCCCCTATCGGTTGGCCGCGGCTCATGCTCCTTCGGATTTCGTCGGCACGCACAGCCACGCCAGGATTGCGGCGGTCAGGTAAGCGAGTGCGCCGATGGCCATGCTGGTTCTCACCCCTGCGTTGTAGTCCGTCGCCGTGGCCAGCAGGGTGCCGCCCAGGGCTACGCCGGTGGCGCTACCCACCTGACGGGTGGTGTTGAACAGTGCGGAGGCGGTTCCCGAGTAGCCGGCGGGGGCGGCGCCCATCACGGTGGCGGTGGCGCCCGTGAGAGCGAAGGAGGTGCCGAATCCCGCAGCCATCATCGGGGCCACGAGCAGCGGGTAGGGGGAGCCGGGTCCTGCGGCCCATCCGGCCAGCCCCAGGGCTGCCAGGAGCATGCCGGAGACAACCAGCGGGCGATGGCCGGTTCTTCGGGCCAGTCGCCCGGACAGGACGGAGGCGAACATGGTCATCGCTACCGCCGGGAACAGCGCTGCCCCGGTGCCGAGGGCGCTGAAGCCGCGCTGGCGCTGAAAGTACAGGCTGGCAGTGAACACCATGCCGTAGAAGCCGAAGTTGAACAGCGCACCGATGAGGGCTCCGCCGCTCATCGCTCGGGAGTGCAGCAGGCTCGGCGGGAGCACGGGGTGTCGGGCCAGGCGCTCACGCACGACGAGCGTGGCGGCGGCCAGCGCGGACAGGCCCGCCGCGGCAAGGACGGCCGGATCGGTCCAGCCCCGCCGGCCGGCCTCGTTGAGCGCGGCGGTCAGCAGCGCGACCGCCACCACGATCGCGCACTGCGCCGGCCAGTCCAGGGGCCGGTCGGCGCGCCTGGGCGATCGCGTCACATGCCGCAGCGTCAACGCCAGGCAGACGATCCCGGCGGGCAGGTTGATGAGGAACACCCAGCGCCAGCCCACCGTGGTGACGACCAGCCCGCCCAGCAGCGGCCCGGTGGAGGCGGCGATGCCCGCCATCGAACCCCACAGCCCAAAGGCCCGCGAGCGTGCGGCCGGTGCCGGGTATGCCTGCTGGAGCAGGGCCAGTGAACCGGGCACGATCAACGCCGCGCCGAGCCCCTCCAGCAGCCGGGCGGCAACCAGGAACGGCGTACTCGGTGCGATCGCGCACGCGGCCGAGGCCACGGTGAACACAGCCACGCCCGAGCAGAAGACACGCCGGTTGCCCAGCCGGTCGCCCAGCGCGCCGCCGGTCAGCAGGAGTCCGGCGAGGACCATGGTGTAGCCGTTGGTGATCCATTGGATGCCGGTGAGCGACGCCGACAGATCCCGGCCGATCACCGGCACAGCGACGTTAATGATCGTCACATCCAGGATCACGATGAAATACCCGGCGCACACCGCCACCAGAGGCGCCCAGGACCGCTGCCCGGACTCAGGAGGCGGCGCGGGCTCACCTCCACGGGCCGACTCCGCACTCGCCACTTCCCCAGCCCCGTCCCGGCCGCAGAGGTCATCCGTCGAAATGCACGATAAGGGGCATATTGCACATATCGCGAGGATCGGGCGCGGTAGGTCGGGGATCAGCCCGGCTGGTTCAGGACGGGTCGGCGGCCCGCTCGGCGGCGCTGCGCTCGACGCAGAACTCGTTGCCCTCGATATCGGCGAGAGTGGCCCAGCCGGAGCCGTCGGCGCGGCGCTGGTCGCCCACCAGGGTGGCGCCGAGGGCGAGCAGGCGCTCGACCTCCTCGTCACGGGTGCGGTCCGTGGGCCGGATGTCGAAATGGATCCGGTTCTTGGCCGTCTTGCCCTCGGGGACGGCGATGAACAGGAGCGAGATGCCCTGGGCCTCGACCAGGGCCTCGGGGTCGCCGGGTTGGTCCTCGTCGCTGATCTTGGTGCCGAGCACCTCGGCCCAGAAAGTGCCGAGCCGGTAGGTGTCGGCGCAGTCGATGCTCACGTGGTCCACAAAAGAAGCCATGGCCAAGACTATGACGGACAGCCAGATGAGCTCCCAACAGGTTTTGGGCTCGGTGCTTGCGGTGCTGAGGAGCGCCGGCGCCGGCGAAGAGCCCTGGATGAGTTCTGCGGCAAGAGGCTTGTCGTTGCCCCGCGGGCTGATCACGGCGTGAAGGGACGGCTCCGGCGGTGCCCGGTTTGCTCGGGGAGGGGCCGGGGGGTCCGCGACAGGGGGAATTTCCTTACGGTGCCCCGTGGTTGGCGTCCGGTGAGTGTTGATGATCACTGGGGAGGATCAATGTCCGAGGCCGGCGTGCAGGGGACTGTCGCGGAGGGTTTCGAAGGCGTAAGGGAGGAGTTCGACGCTGTATTTGCCGAGGGGATCACCGAGTCCGGCGCTCAGCTCGCGGCGTACGTGAACGGGCAGCAGGTGGTCGACCTGTGGGCCGGAGACGGGATGGCGGGCGACTCGCTCACCGGCGTCTACTCCGTCACCAAGGGCGCGGCGCATCTCGTCGTCGCACTGCTCGTGCAGGACGGCCTGCTCGAGCTCGACCGTGAAGTCGCTTCCTACTGGCCTCAGTTCGCGGCCGAGGGCAAGGGCCGGCTCACGCTTCGGGAGCTGCTCGGGCACCGAGCCGGACTGATCGGCGTCGACGGCGGGTTCAGCATCGCGGAGCTGGCCGACGACCGGCTGCTCGCCGCGCGGCTGGCGGGCCTGCGGCCGTACTGGGAGCCGGGAACGGCGTACGGGTACCACGCCTTCGTCATCGGCGCTCTCACCGGCGAAGTGGTACGCCGCGTCACCGGGCGCTCGATCCAGGAGCTGTACGAGGAGCGGGTGAGGGCCCCGTACGGGCTCGACTTCCATCTCGGGCTGCCCGAAGCGCTGGAATCGCGCTATCTGGACGTACTGCCGATGCGGACCACACCGGAGCGGCTCGCCGAGCTCCGGGCGGACGCGCCGGCCCCGGACAGTCTCATGGCGATCGCCTTCGGCTTGAACGCCGAGCCGCCCACCGACCTGGTGGAGCTTGCCAACACGCGCGCGGTGCGGGCCCTCGGCCAGGCCTCGGCGGGCGGGGTGGGGAACGCCCGCGGGGTCGCTGCGATGTACGCGGCGGCCATCAGCGAGGTCGACGGCAGGGCGCCCATGCTCAAGCCGGACACGATTGCGGAGTTCGCCCGGCTCCACTCGGTGGGCACCGATGTGGTCACTGGTGAAGAGGATCAGTTCGGCCTCGGCTTCCAGGCGCTCGGTGTGCAGTACCCGTTCCTGGGCGAGGATGCCTTCGGTCACGGCGGAGCGGCGGGAGCGCAGGCATTCGCGGATCCGGCCAGTGGCGTCGCGTACGGCTACGTGCGGCGCCGCTTCCCCTTCCCGCCCGGCGGCGGTTCCGTGGAGAACGACCGGCTCGCCGCGGCAGTCGTCAGGGCCGCCACCACCTGACCGCAGAACGTACAGATGCACGCCCAAGGCTCCTTCGCCGGCAGACGGAGGGGCCTTGGGCATGGGCAGCGGTCGGGTGGTCGGTCGGCCGGCCGGGGAGGGCGGTCAGGTCGCCGGACTCCGAAGGCCTCGCCCTGCGGCCGGCGCACGGGGCACACTGAACACATGTGCCGCAGTATCAAGACCCTCCGCCCGCCCGTGCTCCCCGAAGAGGCCACTGAGGAGGACATCCGCGCCGCAGCCCTGCAGTTCGTGCGCAAGGTGTCCGGATTCCGGGCCCCAGCCGCGCACAACCGTGAGATCTTCGAGCAGGCCGTAGACGAGATTGCCGAGTCGACCCGCAAGCTGCTCGAAGGGCTCGAGGTCCGTGGGTCCGGCGGGGCCGCTAAGCGGCCGGTTCAGGAGCCGGTTCAGGAGCCGGACGCCGCATGACGTAAGCGGCCAGCGCGCCCGCCGCGAACAGCGCGAGCACCGAGACCGCCGCGCCGACCCAGCTCGCGCCGAGCCATTGGCCGCCGAAGTAGCCGAGCCCCACGCTGTAACCCGCCCATGCCACGCCCGCGAGGGCCGACCAGGGCAGGAAGTCCTTCACCTTGCGGTGCGCCGCGCCCGCGCCCAGTGAGACGACCGAGCGGCCGGCCGGGGCGAAGCGGGCGATCACGACGAGGGCGCCGCCGCCGCGGCTGAGGGCCGCGCCAAGACGTTCCTGCGCGGTGGTCAGCCGGCGCGAGCGGGCGATCGCCCGGTCGAGCCGGTCGCCGCCACGCCAGGCCAGCCGGTAGGCGACGAGGTCGCCGAGTACGGAAGCGGTGGCGGCGCAGAGGACCAGGACGAGGAGTGAGGGCACCTCGTGCGGGACCTTTCCGGCCGCGGTCTCGACGGACCCGGTGGCGGCGCTGGTCGAGCCCGCCGCGGCGGCGGTCGCCGCCGTGATCACCAGGACTCCGCTGGGCAGCACGGGCAGGAAGACGTCGAGAAGTACGGAAAGCGCCACGACGGCATAGATCCATGGGCTGCCGGTCAGCAACCCCACGCTCTCGAGCACCCGAACTCCCCGGTTTCGTAACAACGCCGCGACGTCGCAGGGGAGCGGCAGGGGCGGCAGTACAGCTGTACAGCGTACGCCTGGGGTTCGACTCGAGATCGCCAGGGGGGAGCCGATGTTGGGATCATCACGTTCCGCGGATTGACGCAGCGCCCGGACCCTCCGAAGAGGATCCGGGCGCTCCGGAAAGAGCGGCTATGCGGCGGCCGCCGCGGCCTGCACCTTGGGCTCCTCGTCCGTCGCCCGGCTCGCGTTGCGGACGAACAGCCGGTCCAGCGCGAACGCGCCCGGGCCGGTGAAGACCAGCAGCAGGAAGGCCCAGCAGAACATCGCCGCCCCCTCGCCGCTGTTCTGCAGGGGGAAGAGCGCGTTGGGCTGGTGGACGTCGAAGTACGCGTACGCCATCGAGCCGGAGGCCACGAAGGCGGCGCTGCGGGTGCCGAGGCCGAGCAGCACCAGTGCGCCGCCCACCAGCTCGATCACCGCCGCGTACCAGCCGGGCCAGGTGCCGGCCGGGATGGTGCCGCCACCGCCGCCGGCGCCGCCGAGGACGCCGAAGAGCGAGGCGGCGCCGTGGCAGGTGAAGAGCAGGCCGACGACGATGCGGAACAGGCCGAGCGCATAGGGCTGGGCCGAGTTCAGCCGGGTGGGAAGCGAGGGATGTGCCATGGGGGGCTCCTTCGGTCTGGGGACGTGAACCGACGAGGGAAGCCCTAGGTTAGGCGGACCTAATCAATGCTTGCAAGTTCAACATTTGGTCGTGGGCTGATTTCCGCCCTGGATTCCGTTTCCCTGCCGGGATCCAAGTCCTGCGGCATGACGAGCGTGCGCAGGGCGGCGCGCGCCACCGCGTCCGCGTCCGACAGGGTCACCGAGTCGACGCCGGGCCTGGCTCCGGCCGCGGTCACCCAGTGCACGCCCTCGGTGGGAACGCCGATCGCGAAGCGTCGCGGGTGCGGACGGCCCTGCCGGTTGATCAGACGGTACGGGCGTGGTGTTACGTCCAGCCCTCCGGTTTCGTAACCGTCGATGGAGTGCGGGCGGCAGTGGCCGGTTTTCAGCAGCCGCTCCAGCAGTTCGTCACAGGTCCGCCGGAGGTCGGGTTCCGGCAGTCGCGCCTCGATGAGTGTCGTCGCCGTCACGAAAGAGCCGGGGACATCAGGCGATTCGGCGGTGAAGGCTCCGTCCAGGGCGTCGTGCGAGCCGGCGTCCGCCATCCCGATCGTGGTGCGCGGACCGACCACCTCCAGGACGCCGGCCTCGATCAGGGCCGTCATCTCCTCGATCCGGCGGCGCGGCGGGCCGATGGAGAGAAACGCGTTCAACGGGGTGTACCAGCGGTCGAGATGGTCGCGCCGGGAGGTGCCGGAGAGACCCGCGTGGTCCACGATCAGACGGAGCTCGTTGCGCAGATCGCGCAGTACGTCGAGGGCGGCCTTCAGTGGACCCGCGACATTGCCGAGCGCGGCCTGCGCGGCGTCCTGTCGCAGATGGCCGAGGAGCCAGATGCGGTGCTCGGCCGGCGAGGCGAAGCGCTCACCTGCGTGCGGGCGTGAAATCCGGTCCCAGGACCAGCGGTCCGCCTCCGTGACCCCGAACGCGTCCAGTACGGCGGCTTCTTGGGCGCTGCCGTGGGGCGCGTCGAGGAAACGGTCCCTGAAGCCGTGAGGAGCGGAGCCTTGCGGATCGGCGAGCAGTGCCTCGTAGTGGACCGTCTCCACTTCCTTGGCCACCAGCGGCCATATCTCGGTCAGGAAGTCCGGCGGATCGCCCTCGCCCGCGCGCTTGCGGAAGACCGCGATCACATCCGGGGTGAGGACGAGGGGTTCATGCCGGCCGGATGGGCCCTTGGCGTTGTCGCCGCGTGCCTGGTACGGGACGCCGCGCCGCGATCCCGCGTACAGCCGCGGCTCACGGCCCGAGGGCCGGTAGACGAGCTTCCCGCCGTCGGCGCGTACGAAGGTGCCGCCGCGGCCCGTCGTCAACAGGGCCATATGGTCGAAGAAGTTGAGCCCCAGGCCGCGCAGCAGCACCCGTTCACCCGGGGCGACGCCCGAGAGGTCGAGGTCCGCGGGGTTGGCGGGCCGGAAGTAGCGCAGGCGCGGGTGACGGGCGGCGTACTCGGCGAGATGCGCCTGCGACTGGCGGCAGACCACCGGGAGATGGCCCTGCGCGAGGATCACCGCGCTGAGCCCGGTGAGGACGGTGCCGTCGTCGAGTGCGAGGGTCTGGAAGGCCGCGGCGCCGGTGGGCACCGCCACCGCGTCCCGGTCGTCCTCCAGCCGTACCGCCCGCGACCGGTGGACCGCCACCCGCACGGTGTCCGGTGCGCCGGACACCGCCCGGCGGAAGGCCCATTCCAGATAGCGGCCGTAGCAGGCCCGCGTCGGGTAGTCGTCGGGGCCGAGGGCCTCGTCGGTGTGTGCGGCCGCCCATTCGTACAGGCTCGGGCCCGGGAGTATCGGCCCCTCGCAGACAACGCTGTCGTCCGTGAAGAGAGTCACCTGCGAGGCCACCGTGTTCATCAGCAGTTCGGCCGGCTGGTCCGGGCGCCAGACGCGGCCGGGGCCCGGTGGCGCGGGATCGACCAGGTGGACCGTGAGCGGGGTCCCCGGGGCGAGTTCGCGGGCGGACGCGCAGAGTCGTTCGAGGACGGAGGTGCCGCGGGGGCCTGCGCCGACGACCGCGACGGCGGTGGCGCGACTGGACGAAGCTGCGGACAAAACGGGAACTCCCGGAGCATGTGGGGGGAATGGCCTGTTCGCGTGCACTGCGCTCGTCCAGGGGGGCCGGTCGGGCGACGGGTGGGAGGGATCGTCCGGCACATCATGCCGCTGGTGCGCCCGGAGTCGAACCCCCGGGGCGGAGGATCACGCTCCGCTGTGGGAAGCATCACGGTCCGCGGTCAGTTCCCGTTCCTCCACCGTCACCAGCTGTGCGCCCGCGGTCTGCTCGCTTCCGAGCGCCCGCGCCTGCTCCAGCCGCAGCCCCGCCGAGCGCCCCCGAAGCGTCAGCGTCATCAGCTGATTGCCGAACCACGGACCGCCGGTCCTGCGCCAGCTGACCGGCGGCTTGCTCACCCGGCCGTGGCGGGCCAGGGCACGGCCGAGTCGCCGCCCGGTCCGGCTCCAGCCGAAGCGGAAGCCGACCTGTATCGAGCGGGGGATGGAGTTGTGCACCGGCGAACAGGTCAGCTGCAGCACCCGCGCGTCCGGCTGCGCGCGGTCCGGCCAGGAGGGTTCCGCGACATACGCATGGTGCACATCGCCCGAAAGCACACATACCGTCGCCGGGGCGCCGTCCCCGCTGCCCGCTTCCGCGAACAGTCGCGCCAGCTCGGCGAAGGAGTCGGGGAAGGCCGCCCAGTGCTCCAGGTCCGCCCGTCTGCGCAGATCCTCGCCGAACCGTGCCCAGCGCCCGCCGCGGTCGCCCCGGCACAGCGCGGCGTTCCAGCTTTCCGCGTCATGGATCAGCGGCGGCAGCAGCCAGGGCAGTGAGGTGCCGATCAGGAGATGGTCGTACGTCTCCCGCCCGGCCAGCGCCTGCTCGCGCACCCAGCCGGCCTCACCCGCGTCGAGCATCGACCGGTTCTTCTCGTCGAGGACCCGGGCGGCGCGTGTGTCCACCATCAGCAGCCGGGTCCGGCCGAAGTCGCGGCGGTAACTCCAGCGCACTGAGGCAGGATCGGCGTCCGCCCCGGTGGCGAAGCTCTTGAGGAGGTCGGTTCCGTCGGGGGCTGCCCGCACCGCGGTGTACAGCTCGTCCGACTCCAGCTCCGCGGGCGAGAGATTGCCCAGGTGCTGGTAGACCCAGTACGACATCAGTCCGCTGAGGATCCGGTCCTGCCACCACGCCGTCTCGCGCATCTCCGCCAGCCAGGAGGCGCTGGTGTTCCAGTCGTCGATCACATCGTGGTCGTCGAAGATCATGCAGCTGGGGACCGTGGAGAGCAGCCAGCGCACCTCGGGGTCGCTCCACGACTCGTCGTAGAGCCGGGAGTACTCCTCGTAGTCCGCGACCTCCGCGCCGGGCGGCTCGGACAGATCACGCCGGGTCGCGAGCCAGGACCTGGTCTCCTTGGACGTCTCGTCCGCATAGACCTGGTCGCCCAGCAGGAGCAGCACATCGGGGCGTTCGGCGGTGGGATCGGCCGCCAGCCTGAGGGCGAGGGTGTCGAGCGCGTCCGGCCCCACCGGGTCGTGCCCGTCGTCGGGCGCGGCCGACCAGCGGCAGGAGCCGAAGGAGACGGTGATGCCGTCGGAGGGGACTTCGGGCGTACGGATCGTGCTGTCCGGGAAGAGGGAGCCGGCCGGTGGCCAGACCCGCTCGTCGTCGAGCAGTACCTCGTACGCGGTCGTGGTGCCCGGCGTCAGACCGGTCACCGGCACCAGCGCGTAGTGGTGGCCTGCGATCCGGAACGTACGCGAAGCGCCCCGCGCGCCGTCCGCGCACCGGACCTCGGCCGTGCACGGGCGGTCGGCCTCGACCCAGACGGTCGCGCTCCCGCCGGATTCCCAGTCGACATACCGCAGCAGTGGTCCCAGGCGCAGATCGGCCATATGTTCCCTCCTCTGTCGTCCCGTACGGTACGGAACGACAGAGGTCGACGGCCAGGTTCCGGCGGTACCGATCGTGATCGTGTCCGGACCGTCAGCGGCTGGTCAGCAGCCGTTCAGGATGCCCTGGAGCGCGCTCTTCTCGGCCGAGTCCACCTTCAGGTTGTAGTAGTGCTTCACGTCCACCCACATCCGGGCGTACATGCAGCGGTACGAGGTGCGCGAGGGCAGCCACTCCGCCGGGTCCTGGTCACCCTTGGACTGGTTGACGTTGTCGGTGACGGCGATCAGCTGCGGGCGGGTGAGGTCGTTGGCGAAGGCCTGGCGCTGGGCGGTGGTCCAGCTGCTCGCGCCGGACTTCCAGGCCTCGGAGAGCGGCACCATGTGGTCGATGTCCACGTCGGCGGCGGCGGTCCAGGTGGCCCCGTCGTACTCGGAGAACCAACTGCCGCTGACCGCCGCACAGCTGGAGTCCTGGACGACGTTCGTACCGTCGCGCTTGAGGACGACCTCACGGGTGTTGCATGCGCCCGACTGAGTGATCCAGTGCGGGAACTTGTCGCGGCTGTAGCCGGTGGAGGAACCCTCGGCCGCCACGGTCAGCTGACCGAGGTAGGTGCGGGCGGTGGCGGCGCTGACGGGGGCGGGCGGGGATGCCTGGGCGGCGGGGGCGGTGGCGAGCAGACCGGTGGTGGCGAGAGCGGCGGTGGCGGTGAGCACGGCTATACGGCGGGTTTGACGCGCGTAGACACCAGACATGCGAACTCCTTTGATGTGGGGGGAGCTTGGCCGTTCGGGCGAGGCCATGCTTGCGGCGCAAGGTTTCCGTGGGGTGGGCGCCAGGTAACAGGGTGGCGACATGGGCACGTCAGATCAAGTGTTCTGACGCACCGACACATACCGGGCCGCGGCGTAGGGTTGTCTGGTGCTGCTGACGGTCAATGTCACTTTCGGGGTCGTGCTGGCCGTCCTGCTGGTGGTCGCGGCGACGGTGGCCGCGGTCGCCCACCTCGGGCGGGCCCGCGAGATCGTCGTCGCGGGCGTAAGGGCGGCGGTCCAACTCGCGGCCGTCTCCCTGGTGATCGGATGGGTGGTCCGTTCCGTACCGCTGCTGCTCGGCTTTCTGCTGCTGATGTACGCCGTAGCCGTATGGACGGCGGGCCGGCGCATCACCGGGAACCGGACCTGGTGGTGGGCCTGGCTGCCGATCGCCGCGGGCGTCGTGCCCGTCGTCGCCGCGCTGCTGCTCACGGGCCTGGTGCCGCTGAAAGGCATCGCGCTGATCCCGGTGACAGGCATCCTCATCGGCGGCGGGCTCACCGCGACCGTGCTCGCCGGGCGCAGGGCGCTGGACGAGCTGGGACTGCGGCGGGGCGAGGTGGAGGCGGGGATGGCGCTCGGGCTGCTCGACCGTGACGCCCGGCTCGAGGTGGCGCGGAGTCCGGCGTCCGACGCGCTGGTGCCGGGCCTCGACCAGACCAGGACCGTGGGGGTTGTCACACTGCCGGGCGCGTTCGTCGGCATGCTGCTGGGCGGGGCATCACCCGTGCTGGCGGGGGCCGTGCAGCTGTTTGTGCTGGTCGCGCTGATGGCGGTGCAAGCCGTGTCGGTGTCGGTGGTGCTGGAACTGGTGGCGCGGGGGCGGCTCTACCGGGATACGGCCTGACGGCCGTATCCCGTACCCTGGACCGAGCAGAAGGGGAGTAGCTCTTCGCCGGAACGTCGACATACTGCTGGGCCTCGTGCCCGGCCGGCGCCCGGAGGCGGCCTCGTCGAGGCCCGCCGGCGAGACCTTCGGCCGCAGTGCCCATGTACACATTCATGGCGCTGCCGTGCCGAAGCGACCCCTGAACATTCAGGACTTCTCGGCAGGGCCGCGCCCCGACCGATTGAGGACTCCCACCCGTGATCAGCTTCACCGTCATGGCGATCACCTTCGGCGTCGTCTTCCTCGCCGAACTCCCCGACAAGACCGCGCTCGCCGGTCTCATGCTCGGCACCCGCTACCGCGCCTCGTACGTCTTCGCGGGCGTCGCGGCCGCCTTCGCCGTCCATGTCGCGCTCGCGGTCGCGGCCGGCAGCGTACTGACTCTGCTGCCGCACCGGCTGGTGCAGGCGGTGGTCGGCCTCCTCTTCCTGGCGGGCGCGTTGTTGCTGCTCATGAAGAAGGGCGACGGGGACGAGGAGAACATCAAGGCCCCGGCGGACCAGTCCTTCTGGAAGGTCTCGGGGGCGGGCTTCATGCTCATCCTGGTCGCGGAGTTCGGCGATCTGACCCAGGTCATGACCGCCAACCTCGCCGCCCGCTACGACAGCCCGCTGTCGGTGGGCGTCGGCGCGGTGCTGGCGCTGTGGGCGGTCGCGGGCATGGGCATCCTGGGCGGCCGGACGCTGATGAAGTACGTACCGCTGCGGCTGATCACGAAGGTCGCGGCCTGTCTGATGCTGGCGCTGGCCGGCTTCAGCCTCTTCGAGGCGCTCGCTCCCTGACGCGCGCTCCCTCATCGACTCGCGCGCTGTTGGCTCGCGCCGTGGTTGGCGCCGCTGTTGGCTCGCGCCGCCGAGCCTGAGGACTGGGCTGTCAGGCCGCCGGGGGTGCCACCCGCAGTTCGATGGTGCCGTCAGGGCACTCGGTCACGGTCAGGTGCGTGAGGTCCGGGACATGGGCGTCCGGGGAGAGGGCCGCCGCGCGGGGGCCCACGCCCACCACGCGCATACCCGCCGCGCGGGCTGCATGAATGCCCGCCTCGGAGTCCTCGAAGGCGATGCAGTCCGCCGGGTGGAAGCCCAGCTCGGCCGCGCCCTTGAGGAAGCCTTCAGGGTCCGGCTTGCTCGCGCCGACGCGCTCGGCGGTGACCCGGATCCGCGGCATCGGCAGACCGGCGGCGGTCATCCGGGCCTGGGCGAGTGCCTCGTCCGCCGAGGTCACCAGGGCGTGCGGCAGCCGGGCGACGGCGGCCATGAAGGCGGCGGCGCCCGCGACGGGGACCACGCCGTCGATGTCCGCGGTCTCCTGGGCGAGCATCACGCGGTTGTCGGCGTAGTTCTGCTCCATGGGGCGGTCCGGGAGGAGTACCGCCATGGTGGCGAAGCCCTGTCGGCCGTGGACGACCTTGAGCGCCTCTTCCGGGTCCAGGCCGTGCTCGGTCGACCAGAGTCGCCAGCAGCGCTCGACCACGGCATCCGAGTTGACGATGGTGCCGTCCATGTCCAGCAGGAGGGCGTGGGCGCTCAGAACGGACGGGGTGGCTGCCGGCATCGGCGTACTCCAGGGCGCGGGAGAAGAGAAACAAGTGGCTCCGCCCGCCGGTCAGGGAATACGGGCGGAACCACTTTGTTTCTTCACGATACAAAACTGGCGCGGGTAGCGCCACCCGGCCCCGGTCCGCGGGACGCCCCGGTCCACCCGGCCCCGGTCCGCGGGACGCCCCGGTCCACCCGGCCCCGGTTCAGGGGACCGCGTGCAGCGCCACCGCGGCGGCCGGCGGAGAAGGCTTCGGGCGGCGCGGTTCGCGCACTCCGGCGGACGGCGGACCACCGCCGGGGCCGCCGCGTCCCTCCGCGCGACGGCGCAGCAGCAACCCGGAGATCAGGATCAGCGGAAGTACGGGCAGGGCGAGCAGGAGCCAGGACCTCTTCATCACCTCACGGTCCGCCGCCGACGCCGTGTGCGCCATAGCCCGTCAGGGCTCCTGGGTTTCGGACTCCAGCGCGCGGCGGGTGTTCGGGCCGTACGCGCCTCTGGGATCGCCCCTGACGTGCCGGTCCCGCTGGAAGGCCCGCACCGCGTCCTCGACGCTCTCGCTGTACGTGCCGTCCATCGGGCCCGTGTACAGCGACGCCTCGGCCAGCCGCTGCTGGAGCTCCGTGACCTCAGGCCCGCTGTCCCCGCTCCGCAGCGTGTCCGATGTCCGCCAGCTCGTAGCCTGGGGCGTCGAGCCGGTGGCCGACGCCGACGTGGACGACGCCGACGAGGGCGCCGCCGCCGGGGCCGCGGGGCCGGACAAGCCGGCGGACGCACGCGGCGCGAACCGCGCCGCCGAGGCCGTACCGGACGGGGAAGCCGACGCCTGGCCGGACACGGATGCGGACCGGCTCGGCGACGAAGAGGGCCCGTCCGGCAGGACGGCAATGCTCGGCATGCTTGTCTCCCTGTCCGGCAGCGCCTTCTCGCGCTCGTTGCCCCCGGAGAAGAGCCCTGAGGCGACCGCCGCGGTCCCGGCCACCGCAATCGCCGCCGCGACCACCATGAGCCCGGTGTTCCGCCGCCGTGGGCGGCGGTGCCGAGCCGGGGTGAGGTCCACGGAAACGAGCGCGTGCGGCTCGTCGCCCGCCGCCGGATCCACCACGTACGGCAGCATCAGCGGGACCGTCGCCGGGCCGGGCTCCCCTCCGCCCCCGGTACCGCCCTCGTCCACGCTCCGCAAGGTCACATAGGGCCGTATGCGGAGCGGATCGAAGTGCCCCGGCGACGCGAGGCCCGGCTGCCGCTCCGCCCCCGGCGTGCCCGCGGCACGCTCCGCGCAGTGGCACCCCGGACCGGCTCTGCCGCCGGCACCCGGCGGCTCACCGCATTCAGGACACATGTGTCCGGTCATGGCAGGTTCCCTCCCCAATAGCTGCCAGCGATTATGCAGCGCCCGCCGCGACGGCCCAACGGCCCCTGGGGCCGCTCGGCAGGCCATATCCGGGCAGACCGATCAGGATGGAGAATGTCCGAGAACGGGCGGCGGGTCGGGCCCGGAAGCGGAACCGAGGTGATCGCCATGTCCCAGGAAGTGAGCACACCGGCCGTGAGTCCGGCCCCGGGTGAGGGCCAGAAACGGCAGACCGTCATGGTCGCCATCGGTGCACTGCTGCTGGGTCTGCTGCTCGCCGCCCTCGACCAGACCATCGTCGCCACCGCGTTGCCGACCATCGTCAGTGAACTCGGCGGCCTGGAGCACCTTTCGTGGGTGGTCACCGCGTACCTGCTGGCCGCGACCGCTGCCACCCCCCTGTGGGGCAAGCTCGGTGACCAGTACGGCCGGAAGAAGCTGTTCCAGACCGCCATCGCCATCTTCCTCGTCGGCTCCGCGCTCTGTGGCATCGCCCAGAACATGCCTCAGCTCATCGGCTTCCGCGCTCTGCAGGGACTCGGCGGCGGCGGACTGATCGTGCTGTCGATGGCGATCGTCGGCGATATCGTCTCGCCGCGCGAACGAGGCAAGTACCAGGGCCTGTTCGGCGCGGTCTTCGGCGCCTCCAGCGTCCTCGGCCCGCTGCTCGGCGGCTTCTTCACCCAACACCTCAGCTGGCGCTGGGTCTTCTACATCAACCTGCCGGTCGGCGTCGTCGCGCTGCTCGTCATCGCTGCCGTACTGCACATCCCCGTACGGCGGACCAGGCACACCATCGACTACCTCGGCACCTTCCTCATCGCCGCCGTCGCCACCTGCCTGATCCTGGTCGCCTCCCTCGGCGGCACCACCTGGGCGTGGGGCTCGGCGCAGATCATCGCGCTCGCCGTCCTCGGAGCCGTACTCCTGGTCGCTTTCGTGTACGTCGAGCGGGGCGCCGCCGAACCCGTACTGCCGCTCAGACTCTTCCGGATCCGCACCTTCACGCTCGTCGCCGTCATCAGCTTCATCGTCGGCTTCGCGATGTTCGGGGCGTTGACCTATCTGCCAACGTTCCTGCAGGTCGTCCACGGCATCACACCGACCCTGTCCGGTGTGCACATGCTGCCGATGGTGCTCGGCATGCTGCTCACCTCCACGGGCTCCGGCCAGATCGTCAGCCGCACCGGCCGCTGGAAGGTCTTCCCCATCGCGGGCACCGGTGTCACCGCCATCGGCCTCGTACTGCTCCACCAGCTCTCGGAGACCAGCTCCACCTGGGAGATGAGCGCGTGCTTCTTCGTCTTCGGTGCCGGTCTCGGCCTGGTCATGCAGGTGCTCGTGCTGGTCGTCCAGAACGCGGTCAGCTACGCGGACCTGGGCGTCGCCACCTCCGGCGCGACCTTCTTCCGCTCCATCGGAGCCTCGTTCGGCGTCGCCATCTTCGGCACGATCTTCGCCGGGCGGCTCCAGGACAAACTCGCCGAAGCGCTCGCCGGACGGCCGGGGACGTCCGGCGTCGGAGCCGCGCAACTGGCCGACGACCCGCGCTCCATCGCTCAACTGCCGCCCGCGCTGCGCCCGTCGGTGATCCATGCGTACTCCTCGGCCATCACCGATGTCTTCCTGTACGGCGTGCCCGTCGTGATGCTCGCCTTCCTCATCGCCTGGTTCCTCAAGGAGGACAAGCTGCGCGGCTCGGTCACCGCGCCCGATACCAGTCAGACGCTCGCCTCCAACCCGGTCGAGCGCTCCTCTCACGATGAGGTGGCCCGGGCCCTCTCGGTGCTGGGCTCGCGCGAGGGACGGCGCCAGATCTACGAGAAGATCGGCGCGAAGGCGGGGTACGACCTGCTGCCCGAGGCCAGTTGGCTGCTGCTGCGGATCAGGCGCCACGGCACGGTCGAGCCGGCCCTGCTCGCCGACGCCACCCCCGTACCACTGCACATCATCACCGACGCGGCCCGGCAGGTGGAGGAGCGGGGGCTCGCCCGCCGAGAGGGGCTGCAGCTGATCCTCACCGACCCGGGCGTCGAGGTGGCCGTACGGCTCGCGAAGGCGCGCGAGGAGTCCCTCTCGGAGCTGCTGGGCGACTGGTGGGCGCCGGAGCGGCCGACCGATCTGGTGCAGCTGGTGGAGGAGCTGAACGCGGAGCTGTGCGGGTCGGACGCCGAGCGGCCGTACAGTCCGCCGCCGAAGCGGGACCACGCGGCCTGAGCTCCCGGGCGGCTCACAGCTCCGGGTCGGCTCACAGCTCCGGGTGCCCGGGGCCGGTCAGAGTTCCTTGCCGTACCAGATATCCATGTACGGACCCGAGCAGTACGCCGGGATCTCGGCGTAACCGTTCCGGACGTAGAGCTTCCGTGCCTCGATCAGATCGAGCCGGGTGTTGAGGACCATCCGCCGGGCGCCCAGCTTGCGCGCCTCGCTCTCCAGCGTCTCCAGCAGGATTGCGGCGCCTCTCCTGCCGCGGAAGGCGCGGCGCAGAAAGACGCGCGTGAGCTCTGCCCGCTCGGCGTCCAGCATCAGCACCCCGCCGCAGGCCGCGGCCTTGGTGCCGTACCGCCCGACGACGAACTGGCCGGTGGGCGGCGTGAGTTGCTCGGCGCCGTCGCCGCTGAGCCCCTGGTCGATCTCCTCGGTGGTCGCGGGGCGCTGCCAGTAGCGGCTCGCGACCTCGTCGTAGTACTCGCGCCGCAGGGCGCTCGCGTCGGAGGAGTCGAACGCTTCGGGGGCCAGGGTCCAGGTGGTCATGGCGATCTCTGTACCGGAGGGGCGGGCCGTTTGGCCAACGAATTCCGGGCAACCCGCCTTCAGGAGGGCCCCTCAACCGAGTCGAACACACCGAATCGTGAACAGGGAAGGCAGTTATGTCCACAGTCCTGATCGTCATCGCTCTGGTAGCGGTGTTCGCGATCGTCGTCGTCGCCGTGCTCTACGCCGGTCCGGGCAGGGGAGGCGGCCGGCGGGGTCTGAAGCGGCGGTTCGGCCCCGAGTACGACCTGGTCCTCACCCGCCACGACGGCGACACCAAAGCGGCGGAACGTGAACTGGACGAGCGCGTCAAGCGCCACGGCGACATGAAGCCGCAGCCGCTGGCGAACGAGACACGTGAGCTGTACGTCGCCAAGTGGGCCGGTCTCCAGGAGCGCTTCGTCGACTCGCCGGCCGAGGCCGTCGCCGAGGCGGACGAGCTGCTGGCGCGGCTGGCGGGGGAGCGGGGCTTCCCCGAGGCCGCACAGCACGAGGAGCAGCTCGCCGCGCTCTCCGTGCACCACGCGCAACACGTTGGTGGCTACCGCCGGATGCACCGCGCGGCGCGCGCACAGTCGAGCACGGAGGAGCTGCGCGAGGCGATGGTCGAGAGCCGGGCGCTCTTCGAGGCCCTGCTCCACACCCGCGCCGCCGAGGACACCCGCCCGCACCGGGCCGGTGCGGTGGGGCGCGCCGGTCGCGGGCATCTGCTGAAGCCGAAGGGGAGTGGCGCCTGATGACGTACGAAGCGGAGCGTGCACCGACACCTGAGCGTGCACCGACACCTGAGCGTGCACCGACACCTGTACATGCCGAGACACCTGAGCGGGTCCAGTCACCAGCGCGGGCCGAGGCACCTGAGCGGGCCGAGGCACCCGAGCGGGCCGAGGCACCCGAGCGGGCCGAACACCTCGAACGTCTCGAGGGCCCTGAGTATCTTGAGCACTTCGAGCGTGATGAGGTCCGTGAGTCCCGCGACGAGAGCCCGTCGCGGCAGCTGATCCCGCAGGACGAGCGCGACAAGCTGACGCTGCGACTGCAGCAGTCCCTCGGCGGTTTTGTCGACGGGCCGCGGCATGCGGTCGAGGAGGCCGCCGCGATACTGGAGGACACCGCCGACCGCATCACGACCGCCCTCACCGAACGGCGCCAGGCTCTCCGCGCCGACTGGGACGGCGGGAAGGAGCGCCGCCCGGTGGAGGCGGACACGGAGGAGCTGCGGGTCGCCCTGCGCGCGTACCGCGAGGTGACGGAGCGGCTGCTGCAGATCTAGATCGTGGCCGGAGGCCCGGGTGTTGGGCCCGGCCCTCCGGCTTCGGCCTCAGGCCTTCGGGGCGGCCTGCTGGACCACCTCGAACGACCACAGCGTGGACCCGGAGGCGGCGGGCTTGGGACGCTCGCCGCCTTCGCCGCTGCCCGGGCCGCCCTGGCCCGCGCCGTGGGAGGCCTTCATCGAGCCCTCCATCCAGGCCTGGAAAGCGGCCTCGTCGCGCCAGCGCGTGTAGACGAGGTATTCGTCGGTCCCCTCCACGGGGCGCAGCAGCTCGAACCACTCGAAGCCGTCGGAGTTCTCCACCGAGCCCGCGCGGGACGCGAAGCGCTTCTCCAGCACCTCGCGCTGCTCGGCCGGGACGGTCAGGACGTTGATCTTCACAATGCTCATGCCGCCATCTTGCCGCACGGCCTGCGCTCACCGGCATGACGCACGGGGCGGGTTGGGGACACAGGCCGCGTCCCGCTCTTCGCGGGCAGGGCAGTCGGGCAGGCAGTCGTGCAGGCGGTCGTGCAGGCGGTCGGGCCGGACGGCCGGGCACCGACCGCCGCGACCACCCGCCCCACCCTCAGGCCACCACGCGCGCCACCAGCAATCCGTCGTACCCCTTCGTGCCCACCGTCTGTACCGCCGTCGCGCTCAGCCGCGGCTCCCGTGCCACCAGTTCGTACATCTCCCGCGTGCCCACGATGGCCGGATGCGTGTTGTCCGCGTCCACCACCGCCCCGCCCCGCACCGCGTTGTCGACGATGATCACGCTGCCCGGGCGGCTCAGTTTCAGCGCCCATTCCACGTAGCGCGGGTTGTTCTCCTTGTCCGCGTCGATGAAGATCAGGTCGAACGGGCCCGCGCCCGGTTCCGCCGCCAGCTTCGGCAGAATCTCCAGCGCCGCGCCCGTCCTGACCTCCGCGATCTTGTCGAGGCCCGCGTGGGCGAGATTCGCTCGGGCCACCTCCGCGTGCGCCGGGTTGTACTCCAGCGAGATCAGCCTGCCTCCCTCGGGCAGTGCCCTGGCCAGCCAGATCGTGCTGTAGCCGCCCAGCGTGCCGATCTCGAGCACCGTGCGCGCGCCCTGCAGCTGGGCCAGCAGATACAGCAGCTTGCCCTGGTTCGGGGCGACAGCGATGGCAGGCAGGCCGGCCGCATCGCTCGACGCGAGCGCGGCGGTCAGCGCTTCGTCGTCCCGGACGAGGAGGTCGGTGATAAAGCGGTCTACGGCGTTCCACCGTTCCTGGTTCTCCTGGGTCATACGCCCCAACCTATTTCAGGCGATCGGTGGCGGCACTTGGATTGCCGGAGGAGGTACGACCGGCCTCCGCCGCCGTGCCCGTACGCGCACGAGCACCACTGCCGCGAGAACCGCCAGAGCCCCGCCGACCGTCAGCAGCCACGCCGGGACACCGGCCACCGTCAACAGCCTGTTTTCGTACACCACCCGCCGGAAGGGGGTGTCCTTGTCCGTGGCGCGCAGTTCATGGTCGCCGTCGATCCGCTTGGGCTCCGGAAACTCCTGGTCCAGCGCCGTCAGGAAGGTCTCGCCGCCGCCGGTGAACGCGCCGAGCGCCCCGCTCGCCTCCACCTTCCCCGCGTACGTAACCTCCGGCGTGTTCCCGCCGATCGAGCCGCGCGGCTCCATCCGGTGCGGCGCCAGCACGAACAGACCCAGTGACTGCGCGGTCCTGGCCAGCCGCGACAGCCGCATCGGGTAGATGAGCCCGTCGCTGGCGAAGCGCAGCCGCAGCGGGTCGAGCGTGCCGCGCAGCACGGAGCCCTCCGCATCGGGGGCCAGGCGCACCGCCACGTACTCCCACTTCTGCTCGACGTACGGCTTCAGCGCGCCGGCGAGGCCGTCCGGCAGCTCGAAGCCGTTCCGCTCCAGCCAGCCGCGCAGCGCGCCGGGATCGGTCGCCGTCAGCCGTGCGACATCGAAGTCGCCGAGGCGCTCGCGGCCGACCACACCCACCGCCGGCGCACCCGCCGCGGGGGCCGGTGCGCCCGCGGAGTCGGCGGAACCCGATGAGAAGGGCCAGTCGTGGCCGCGCGGCCAGAAGTAGTGTCGCGTCCGGTGCTCCGGCGCGATGATCGTCTCGAGCTCGTCGAAGAGTGCGCTGTCGCCGAGCTCGACCGTCGCACGGCTCGGCACCGGCATGATCCAAGCAGCCTTGGGAGCGTTTCCGTCGACCGTGAAGCGCATCAGGATCTGCTCCGTACGGCCGTCCCAACCGACCACCGACGTCTCCCGGTTGACGGACATGTGCGACTGCTTGTCCGGCACCATCGCGCCGCATCCGCAGGCGTACGCAGGGCTGATCAGCGATCCGAGCTGCAGCGCGAGCAGAGCGAGCACCACCATCAGAAGCCGCTGTCCGTGTGGCGCGCGCGCCGCTGTCCTGTCTTGTATGTTCCCCCGCATGCCTCCTGTGACGGCGCCGCGGACCTCGCGGTTCCGGTGTCGTCGAACGAGATATCCGGTCAAAACATGGTGACAGTCAGGCGAAGAGGGGGTTGCCTGAGTCTCCTTCATGGGGCAGTGCGAGGCTCTATGAATCCGGAGCGGCCCGGACACGGAATCCGGAGCGGCCCTGACACGCAGGACCCGGCACACAGAACGTTGTCCAGGAACACAGAACGTGGGGAGGCGCGGCGCGACGTGGCGAACGCGGAGCACAGCGTGCACGGAAGTGCGACGACGGATACGAGGATGGGCGCGGCCAGGGCCGCCCTGTGGCTCGTGGCGGCCGTCCTCGCGGTACGGCAGGCAGCGGCAGTGCTCCGGCAGCCGCCCGGTGAACGGCTCACCGACCTGGAGACCTGGATCGGCGAGAACGGCGTCCTGCATATGAAGGGCTCGCTGTACGACTCCGACAGGTTCACCGGTACGCCGTTTGCCGGACTCGTACTGAAGCCACTGACCCGGGCCGCCGAGCAGGCGCTCGGCATCGCCTGGACCTTCGGCACACTGCTGCTCGTCGTCATGCTCGGCCTGGTCGTCGCCCGCGCTCTGCCGGGGCCCGTTTCGCGCCGCAGCGGACTGCTCGCCGCGCCCATCGCCATCAGCCTGCTGATGCTCTCGCTGCCCGTGCGCAACAGTTTCTACCTGGGGCAGACCAGCATCATCCCGGTCCTGCTGGTGCTGCTCGGCTGCTTCGCCGTGCGCGGCGAGAGGCCGTCCGGCGTGCTGATCGGCTTCGGCGCGGCGCTCCAGCCGACGGTGCTGCTCTTCGCGCCGCTGCTCTGGTTCACCGGCCGCAGACGCGCCGCCGTCACCTCGGCGGCCACCTTCGCCGCCTCCTCGGTGCTCGCCTGGGCCGCGCTGCCCCGCGACTCCTGGACGTACTGGGTGCACCATGTCGCCGGCGCCGGGCTCGGCGCCCGCCCGGACAGCCTGGCCAACCAGTCACTGCACGGCGCGCTTCTCCGTCTCGGCCTGGCGGGCCCGCTCGAGATCGCGCTCTATGTCGCGCTCGCGGCCGCGGTCTGTTTCTTCGGCCTGCGCCGTGCCGTCCGCTACGCCCAGGACGGACAGCTGCTCCTCGCCGTCGCCCTGACCGGCTGTGTGGCCGTCGCCGTCTCGCCCACCGCCTGGCAGCACCAGCTGCTGTGGGTGCTCCTCGCGGTCGTCGGCCGAGTCGGCAAGCGCGCCTCGGACCGCATGCTGTGGCCCGTCCTGGTGATCCTCGCGATCACACTGCCGGGCACGATGCTGCTGCCCAATATGGCGCTGCTCCATCCCGTACGCGACAACGTCCTGCTGATCGCGGCGCTGGCCGCGGCGGTCGCGGTGCCGTTCCTGCCCTGTACCTCGCCGTACTTCCGGCGGCCGGTGCCGACCGAGTACGCCCTGCCGCTCCCTGCCCGCTGGAGCCGGGTGCCGCTGCTGCCGTTCTGGCGGCGTGTGCTCAGCCGCCCGAACCTGCTGCTCGAACTGCTGGTGATACGGGTCGGCTACTCCGTCTACTCGCACATCCGCGCCGCCGCCACCGGCGGCGTGACGGCGGCCGAGGAGCACGGCCGGCAGATCATCTCCGCCGAGCAGGCGCTCGGCATCGACGTCGAGCACTGGGTCAACCACGCGGTGGTGAAGGCCGAGTGGGTCGAGGCCTTCTTCAACTTCTACTACACGTCCTTCCACTTCGTGGTGCCGCTGGCCATCCTCGGTGTGCTGTACGTCCGCCGCCCCGCCGACTACCGCTGGGCGCGCTCGTCGCTCGCCTTCGCGACGCTGCTGGCACTGCTCGGCTTCTGGCTGTACCCGCTGGCCCCGCCGCGACTGATGCCGCGCATGGAATTCATCGACACGGTGCACGGCCCGCAGGACCTCGCCAACCCGGACTACGGGGCGATGACGGCGGTCACCAACCAGTACGCGGCGATGCCGTCGCTGCATTTCGGCTGGTCGCTGTGGTGCGGACTGATTGTCCTGCTCCTCGCGCCGAAGCTGTGGATGAAGCTCCTCGGCCTGCTCCACCCGCTCTTCACTGTCTGCGCGATCGTGGCCACGGCCAACCACTGGGTACTGGACGCGGCGGGCGGCGCGGCGGTGGTGGGCGCGGGCTTCGGCCTGACGTACCTGCTGGCGGGCCGGCGGCAGCTGCGGGTGCCGGCGGGGGCGGTACCGGGGGCGAGAGCGGACGCGCGCGTGGATGAGCCCGCGGAGGAGCCTGTCCCGGTCGCGCCGAAGTAGCACGCGCGCCCCAGGGAGTACGGGTCGTCCCCGTACCCCCTGGGGGTGGATCGTCGCGTTCAGGCCAGGATCCGCCTGCGGGCACCTTTCCGCCACTCAGGCGGCCGAAATGTCATCGTTCCTGGTACGAGCGTGGCGACCGTTGACTACTCTCGGCTACGGGTCGGCTACAACCTGCCCTGCCATTGGTGGAGTTGAACGAGGGGATGCCCGCCATGAGCCAAGTCAACGTCCTCGACCCGAGTGCGTCGCCGCTCGACTACTACGGCTACGAGTTGCGTCGTTACCGGGAGGCGGTCGGCCTCACGCAGAAGCAGTTGGGCGAGATCATCAGCTACACGGGGTCGCTGGTCGGCCAGATCGAGACGGCGCGGAAGTTGCCGACGGCGGAGTTCAGCGAGCGGGTGGATGCGGCGCTGGGCACGGGCGGGATGCTGTCCCGGTTGCTGGATCTGGTGTTGCGCAGCCAACTGCCGTCCTGGTTTCAGCAGATCGCGGAGCTGGAGGCGCGAGCCACGGAGATCTACGCGTTCCAGGCGCAGCTCGTTCATGGCCTTCTGCAGACGGAGGCGTACGCCCGGGCGGTGCTCGGTGTCGAGTTGCCGGACGACCTCGATGGTCTGGTGGCGGCCCGACTGCAGCGTCAGCGCATCCTGCAGAAGGACGAGCCACCGTTCCTGTGGGTCGTCGTCGGTGAGTCCGTGCTCCACCAGGAGGTTGGCGGTGCCGAGGTGATGCGCTGCCAATTGGCTCACTTGTTGTCCTGCGTGGACAGCCGCAGGGTGAACATCCAGGTGTTGCCTTTCGCGGCTGGCGCCCACGCCGGTTCGCTGGGGTCGTTCACGGTGTTCCGGTTCGACAGCGATCCGGCGATCGTCTACACCGAGGACTACGTCACCGGCCATCCAACGGCGAATCCGCATGAGGCCAGGTCACATTCACTCCGTTACGATCAGCTGCAAGCAGCCGCCCTTCCCCTGAGGGATTCGGCGGAGCTGATCCGGCACGTGATGGAGGAACGCTATGGGGAGCACCCCTGATCTGACCGGCGCACAGTGGCGTAAGTCCAGCTACAGCGGCAGCACTGGCGGCGAGTGCGTCGAGTGCGCCCCCCTCAACGGCGCCGCCTGGCGTAAGTCGAGCTACAGCTCCGACACCGGCGGTTCCTGCGTCGAGATCGCCGAGGCCCCCCACGCTGTCGCCGTACGCGACTCCAAGGACCTCTCCCGCCAGCCCTTCCGCGTCTCGCGTACCGCCTTCGTCGCGTTCGTCGACTCTCTGCGCTGACCGGCGGGAGGCAGGGGCGTGGCGGGGGGGTTGTTGGCCCCTGCCTCCCACGGCGGACCGGGTCAGCCGTGGCTGACCCGGAGCTCCTTGATGCCGTTGAGCCAGGCCGAGCGCAGCCGCCGCGGGTCGCCGGCCAGCCGCAGATCCGGCAGGACGTCCGCTATCGCGTTGAAGATCAGGTTGATCTCCATCACGGCAAGGGACTTGCCGAGGCAGAAGTGCGGGCCTCCGCCGCCGAAGCCGAGGTGCGGGTTCGGGTCGCGGGTGATGTCGAACTGCTCGGGCTCGTCGAAGACTTCGGGGTCGTTGTTGGCGGAGGAGTAGAAGATCCCGACCCGGTCCCCCTTCTTGATCTGCCGGCCGCCCAGCTCCAGATCCTGCGTGGCGGTGCGCTGGAAGGAGACCACGGGCGTCGCCCAGCGCACGATCTCCTCCGCAGCCGTCTCCGGCCGGTCCCGCTTGTAGAGCTCCCACTGCCCGGGATGCGTGAGAAAGGCGTGCATGCCGTGGCTGATCGCGTTCCTCGTCGTCTCATTGCCCGCGACCGCCAGCAGGATCACGAAGAAGCCGAACTCGTCGTTGGAGAGGTTGCCTTCGTGCTCCGCCGCGACCAGTTGGGACACGATGTCCTTGGCCGGACACTCCTTGCGGGCCGCGGCCAGATTCATCGAGTACGCGACGATCTCCATCGCCGCCTCGGCGCCGATCTCCTCGGTGATCGCGTACTCCGGGTCGTCGTATGCCGCCATCTTGTTGGACCAGTCGAAGATCTTCGTGCGGTCCTCCTGCGGTACGCCGATGAGTTCCGCGATCGCCTGGAGCGGGAGTTCCACCGCGATGTTGGTGACGAAGTCGAAGCTGCCGTCGTCCTTCGCGCCGGCCGGCGCGGTCTCCACGATGGAGCGGGCGCGGCCGCGCAGGGCCGATTCCAGGGACCGGATCGCCCGCGGGGTGAATCCGCGCTGGACGATCTGGCGGACACGGGTGTGCTCCGGCGGGTCCATGTTGAGCATGATCAGCTTCTGGACCTCGATCTGGTCGCGGCTGATCGACTCCTTGAAGCGGATGACCGCGGTGTTGGTGTTGGAGGAGAAGAGTTCGGGGTGGGTGGAGACATGCTTGACGTCGGCGTGCCGGGTGACGGCCCAGTAGCCCTCGTCCTGGAAGCCGGAGATGCCGGCCGGCTGGCTGCACCACCAGACCGGGGCGGTCTGCCGCATCCGGGCGAACTCCGGGTGGGGGACGCGGGCTTGGAGCAGGTCGGGATCGGTGAAGTCGAACCCTTCGGGCACATGGGGGCAGTCCTTCGGCAGCTTCAAGGTCAACTCCAGGTCTGGCGGTGGTGTCGGTGACCGAGGTGGTCACGGGGTGGTGACACGGCTTGTCTGACGACCCATCAGAAGTTGACCGAAAGGTAGTAACGAGTTCTACAAGTGGCAAGGGTCGCGGCGGGATCTGTTGCCGGTAGGGGGGCAGCGGGGGCGTGCAAGGCTCTTGCGTACCGGGGGTAGCACTCATAAGACTGCTATGAGAACTAGAACGCGTACTAGTTCGGCCGTGGGAGCGCCGGGACGCTCAGCGGCTGTGCGAGGAGAGGACGAGCTCATGGCCGCGGAACCCGTCATCGTCGAAGCCGTACGCACCCCCATCGGCAAGCGCTCAGGCGCGCTTGCCAACCTCCATCCCGCCTATCTGCTGGGCGAGACCTATCGCGAACTTCTCGGCCGCACCGGCATCCACGCCGACTGCGTCGAGCAGGTGGTTGGCGGCACGGTCACCCACGCCGGCGAACAGTCCATGAACCCCGCGCGCAACGCCTGGCTGGCGATGGGGCTTCCGTACGAGACCGCGGCCACGACCGTGGACTGCCAGTGCGGTTCTTCGCAGCAGGCGAGCCATATGGCCGCGAACATGATCGCGGCCGGTGTCATCGACGTGGGCATCAGCTGCGGCGTCGAGGCGATGTCGCGGGTGCCGCTGGGGAGCGGCTCCAAGCACGGGCCGGGCAAGCCGTTCCCCGACGAGTGGAACGTGGATCTGCCCAACCAGTTCGAAGCGGCCGAGCGCATCGCGCGCAACCGCGGGCTGACGCGTGAACGGGTCGACTCCCTGGGGCTGCTGTCACAGGAGCGGGCCGCTGTGGCGTGGGCCGAGGAGCGCTTCAAGCGTGAGACGTTCGCCGTGCAAGTGCCCACCACGGAGGAGGAGCAGGCCGCCGGGCAGGGGATGTGGCGGCTCGTCGACCGGGACGAGGGACTGCGGGACACCAGTATGGAAGCGCTGGCAAGGCTGAAGCCGGTCATGCCGACGGCCGTGCACACCGCCGGCAACTCCTCGCAGATATCCGATGGTGCGGCCGCGATCATGTGGGCGTCCAAGCGGATGGCGCGCGCTCTGAAGCTGAGGCCGCGGGCCCGGATCGTCGCGCAGGCGCTGGTCGGCGCGGACCCGCACTACCACCTCGACGGGCCGATCGACGCCACGCGTGCCGTGCTCGGCAAGGCAGGAATGTCGCTCAAGGACATCGATCTGGTGGAGATCAACGAGGCGTTCGCGTCTGTGGTGCTGAGCTGGGCGCAGGTCTTCGAGCAGGACCTGGAGAAGGTCAATGTCAACGGTGGCGCGATCGCGCTCGGGCATCCGGTGGGAGCGACCGGGGCGCGGCTGATCACCACGGCCCTGCATGAACTGGAGCGCAGGGACAAGGAGTTCGCGCTGATCGCCATGTGCGCGGGCGGGGCGCTGGCGACGGGCACGATCATTCAGCGGCTGTAGGGGTCCTGCCCGCCTCGTGCCGTACCCGGGGGCAAACCCCGGGCCCCCGGTACGTCCTCCGGGGCTTCCTCCACGCCCGAAGGGCGTAGGGGGCGTGTCCTCAATCGTCGGACGGGCTGGATCTGCCCGCTCGGACGGGCCGGATTTTCCCGCCGGATGCGCTGGATTTTCCAGCGGGCCGGATCAGCCGCTCCGGCGATGGAGGCGCGAGTTCCGGGGCGGAGCCCCAGGAGGTCTCGTGGGCTGGATCAGTACCAGCCCTGCGCCTGCCAGGAGGACCAGGCGCCACAAGGGCTGCCGTAGCGCGACTTCATGTAGTCCAGGCCCCACTTGATCTGGGTGGCCGGGTTGGTCTTCCAGTCGGCGCCCGCGGACGACATCTTGCCGCCCGGCAGTGCCTGGACGAGGCCGTACGCACCACTGGAGGGGTTGGAGGCGTTCACATTCCAGCCGCTCTCGTGCTCCACGATCTTGCTGAAGCACTGGAACTGCGCGTCGTCCGCGATCATCTTCTGGGCGATCGCCTTGGGGGACCCGGACCCGTTCTCCGAGGTGGGAGCTGCGGCGGCCGTGGCCGGGTTCATGCCGAGCGCCATGCCGGCAGTGCCCAGGACAAGGGCGGAGCCGACGAGAGCGGACTTCGGGCGGCGGGTGATTCGGCTGACGAGCGAGCGGGACACAGGGTGACCTAACTTCCGAGAACAGGGCCGTCGCGGGCATGCCGGAACTCGCTTGTACGCGAGGGATCCGGCCGCCTGAGAGGCACTGCGGCTCCGGTGAGGAGCACTGACTGCGCCTTGCGACTGGACCAGTTGTAGCGGCGGGGTCAGCCCGTGGCAACGACCCTTGTTACTAGTCGAGCTCGCACCCGGGAGGGAACGCAGGCGGCTCGGCGGCGGAGGTTCCGCAGGTGGCAGGGGGGATCGGATGGGTCGCTATGGCCGATAAAAGGTACTATTCGGGCTCGTATCGGACCAAAGCCCTGTGGGGCGGCTCACCCCGGGGGGCCCTGTCGGGGGTCTCGAATGTGACCTGCGCCTCGAAGGCGGCACGGCGTGTGGCCCGGCGCAGCGCCTTGAGGACCGTCGAGCCGATGGTGAGGGTCAGTACGACGGTGAGCACCGCACGTCCGAGGTCCCAGCCGAAGGAGGTCGCCGCGCAGTAGGCGAGGAAGCGGACCAGGTTCTCCCGCACCGGATCGCCGGGGTGGAAGGAGATACCGGAGGAGAGACCGCCGATGTACGTCCAGCCCTGGAGATTCATGATCGTGCCGTAGGCGAACGCGGCGGCGGCCCCGTACACCCCGAGCAGCAGAAGCTCGGCGCGGCCGCGCAGCCGGTCCGGCTCCGGCAGCAGGCCCGCGCCCATCGTGAACCACCCCATCGACAGCATCTGGAACGGCATCCACGGGCCGACGCCGCCGGTGAGCAGCGCGGACGCGAACATGGTGACCGAGCCGAGTACGAAGCCGAAGCCCGGCCCGAGCACCCGCCCGCTCAGCACCATCAGGAAGAACATGGGCTCCAGGCCGGCAGTGCCCGCGCCCAGCGGCCGCAGCGCGGCGCCGACCGCGGCGAGCACTCCGAGCATCGCCACCGCCTTGGCGTCCATCCCGGTATCGGCGATCGTCGCGACGACGACGGCGACGAGGAGCGGGAGCAGCGCGGCGAAGAGCCACGGCGCGTCGGCGGAGTGGGCGAGCCCGGAGTCGGCGTCGGCGAGCAGCGGCCAGCCGAAGGCGATCACCCCGATCGCGCTGACCAGGACGAGGGCGGCGATGGACCGGGGGCCGAGGCGTACGGCGCGGCCCCGTGTGGTGTGGTTCACAGGGCGTCCCTGACCTGGGAGACGGTCAGCCACTTCTGCGGGGCCAGGATCTTGGCGACCTGGGGCGCGAAGGCGGGCGAGGAGACCACGACCTCGGCGGTCGGGCCGTCCGCGACGATCTCGCCGTCGGCCAGGATCACCACCCGGTGCGCGAGGTCGGCGGCCAGCTCCACGTCGTGGGTGGCCAGGACGATGGCGTGCCCATCGGCGGCCAGGCTCTTGAGGACGGTGACGAGCCGGGCCTTCGCCGCGTAGTCCAGACCTCGGGTCGGCTCGTCGAGGAGGAGGAGCGGCGGCCGCCCGGTGAGCACGATGGCCAGCGCCAGGGCGAGGCGCTGACCCTCGGAGAGATCGCGGGGATGGGTCCCGTCCGGTACGTCGGGCAGAAGCTCCGTCACCAGGGCGCGGCAGGAGCCGGGTGCGGCGCCCGCGTCGGCGTCGGCCGCCGCGCACTCCGCCGCCACCGTGTCCGCGTACAGCAGATCGCGCGGCTCCTGCGGAACGAGGCCGACCTGGCGCACGAGCTCGCGCGGGTGGGTGCGGTGGGGTGTGTGGCCGCCGACGAGGACGGTGCCGGAGGTGGGCTCGACCATGCCGACGAGAGTGGAGAGGAGAGTCGACTTTCCGGCGCCGTTGCGGCCCATGAGGGCGATGGCTTCGCCGGGGGCGACGGTGAGATCGATGTGGCGGAGGGCCTCTATGCGGTCGCGGCGGACGGTGAGCGCCCGGGTCTCGGCGAGCGGACCGCCCGAGCGGGGGATCAGCCCCGGACCCCGCGCCTCGATCGCCGGCGGGGCTGACATCGGCCCGGTCCGGGCCGGGGCTCCGCCCCGGACCCCGCGCATCAATCGCCGGCGGGGCTGCATTGCGGCCCGTCCGGTGATTGAGGACACGGCCGAAGGCCGTACGGGGGTCCGGGGTGGAGCCCCGGTTACGGGAAGGGGCGGGGTGGGGGTAAGACCTTCCAGGCGCTCCCGCAACGCACCGGCCCCGCGGCGCGCGTCCCGTACCGACAACGGCAGCGGGTCCCAGCCCGCCAGGCGGCCCAGCGCCACCACCGGAGGGTGCACCGGCGAGACCGCCATGACCTCCGCCGGCGCCCCGATCACCGGGGGCTCCCCGGGCGCGGGCAGCAGGATGACCTGGTCCGCGTACTGCACCACCCGCTCCAGGCGGTGCTCCGCCATCAGAATCGTCGTGCCGAGATCGTGGACCAGCCGCTGCAGGACCGCCACGACCTCCTCCGCCGCCGCCGGGTCCAGCGCGGACGTCGGCTCGTCGAGCACAAGGACCCTGGGGTGCGTGGTCAGCACCGAGCCGATGGCGACGCGCTGCTGCTGTCCGCCGGAGAGCGTGGCGATCGGGCGTTCGCGCAGCTCGGCCAGCCCGAGGAGATCGAGCGTCTCCTCGACGCGGCGGCGCATCACTTGGGGTGCGAGGCCGAGCGACTCCATGCCGTACGCCAGCTCGTCCTCGACCGTGTCGGTGACGAAGTGGGCGAGCGGGTCCTGGCCCACCGTGCCGACGAGATCGGCGAGTTCGCGCGGCTTGTGGGTACGGGTGTCGCGGCCGTCGACGGTGACGCGGCCGCGCAGGGTGCCGCCGGTGAAGTGCGGGACGAGGCCGGAGACCGCGCCCAGCAGTGTCGACTTGCCGACACCGGACGGCCCGACCAGAAGCACCAACTCGCCCTCGGGCACGGTCAGGTCGACACCGCTGATCGCGGGTGCGCCGGCATCGCCGTACGTCACCGACACGTCTTCGAAGCGGATCACGGTTTCTCCTGCGAGGCGGGTACGGGCGCGATGAAGGCGGGAAGCAGACCGATGACGATGCTCGCGGCGGGCAACAGGGGCAGCGTCGGCGCGGTCGGCGGTACGACACCGGGGTGCAGCGCCTCCGGGTCGTATGTACCCGCCCGGATCATCAGGGCAGCGACGACCGCGCCGGATCCGGCCACCAGCCAGGACCGCGGGCCCCAGCGGTCGGGACGGTAGCGGGTGCGTACGGAGCGCCGGCCGCCGAGCCGGAGACCGGCGAGCGCGGCGAGGAGCCCGGCGACGAGGAGGGGCAGAGCGTACGAAGCGCCCTCCGCGGCGAGCAGTCCGTACGAACCGGCGCAGACGCCGAGGAGCCCCCCGAGCGTGAGGACGGTGGTGGTGCGACGCACGGCGGGCGGGACGTGCGCGGTACGTCCGTACCCGCGCGCGTCCATGGACGCGGCGACGGCGACCGACCGCTCGAGCGCGCCCTCCAGGACGGGCAGCCCGATCTGCACGATCGCCCTTATGCCGCCGGTGGGGCGGCCGCGCAGGCGGCGGGCGGTGCGCAGCCGGACCACGTCCGCGACCATGTTGGGCGCGAAGGTCATGGCGACGACGACGGCGACGCCGACCTCGTACAGGGCGCCCGGGAGGGACTTGAGCAGGCGGGCGGGGTTGGCGAGCGCGTTGGCCGCGCCGACGCAGATGAGGAGCGTGGCGAGCTTGGCGCCGTCGTACAGCGCGAAGAGCAGCTGCTCGGCGGAGACCCTGCCGCCGATGCGTACGCCTCGCGCCCAGTCGGGCAGCGGTACTTCGGGGAGGCTGAACAGGACATGGGTCCCCGGGATCGGCGAGCCGAGGACGACGGAGAAGAGCACGCGCACGCCGATGACGAAGAGCCCGAGCTT
Organism: Streptomyces sp. NBC_01750; assembly: GCF_035918095.1. Lineage (NCBI taxonomy): Bacteria > Bacillati > Actinomycetota > Actinomycetes > Kitasatosporales > Streptomycetaceae > Streptomyces > Streptomyces sp. NBC_01750. The sequence continues at coordinate 2,787,321 of NZ_CP109137.1, read as the reverse complement.
GACGAAGGCCCCGTACGAACGGGCCCAGGGCGCGTCGGTACGCCGGGCGGCCACGACGTATCCGGCGACGCCGACGAGGAGCCCGAGAAGCAGCGGATTGGTGGTCCGCGACGCGGCGGTGGCCAGCCCGAGGGCCCAGATCCACCAGGCCCCGGCATGCAGGGCGTTGCTTCGACTGGCGGCGGGCGCGAGGAAGTACGACCTGCGGGGCGGTGTGCCGTCGCCCCGGTGACCGGCTGTTCGCTGCGCTGTCTCGTCGCCTCGGTGACCGGCGGCCCGTGCCGGTGCGAGGCCGGTCGCTGGGGACGGCTTTCCGCGGTCCCGGTGGTCGGCGGCTTGTTGCGGTGCCGTGCCGCTCCGGCCAGGGGCATGGGGCTGCGCCCCGTCGCCCGGGTGACCGGCTGTTCGCTGCGCTGTCTCGTCGCCTCGGTGACCGGCGGCCCGTGCCGGTGCGAGGCCGGTCGATGGGGACGGCTTTCCGCGGTCCCGGTGGTCGGCGGCTTGTTGCGGTGCCGTGCCGCTCCGGCCAGGGGCATGGGGCTGCGCCCCGTCGCCCGGGTGACCGGCTGTTCGCTGCGCTGTCTCGTCGCCCGGGTGACCGGCGGCCCGTGCCGGTGCGAGGCCGGTCGATGGGGACGATCCGTCCACCGGCCGTTCGGCCGCCTGCTGTTGCGTCGCGTCGCCGTGGCTGTCGGCCGCCTGGGGCGACGCCCCGTCAATCCCGCGCCTCGCCTCCGGGCCGCGGGTCACCGCATCTCCGGATCCACCCCGCCGCAGTGGCTCCGCCTCGTCTCGCACCGTCGATGCCCCGGTCGTCATCCCCGGCGGCGGCGTGACTGCCACACCGCCGCGGTGCCGAGTACCGCTACCGCCGCGATGCCGGCGATGAGGCCGACCGACGGACCGCCCTTGTCGTCATCGCTCCCGCTGTTCGCCGCGGACGCGGACGTGGCCGCAGAAGCTGACGGCTCCGGTTTCGCCGCGACCTGTTCGCCGCAGCCCGACTTCGGGTAGCCCGAGATCGCGCAGAGCAGCGCTTCGCTGTTGTACCGCAGCGGCTTCGCCACCGATGCCAGCGCCTCCGCGCTCGTCGCGTCCTTGCCGACCTGCGTGCACGCCGACCGCGCCGCGGGCGGGGTCTCGCCCGCCGGCGCGTCCGCCGGCGTTCCGGAGTCGATGACCAGCGCGATCCGCTTCATGCCGTCCTTCGGTGGCGTCCCGCCGCAGATCGCGTCGAAGTCCGGGGCCTTTCGTGGCTGCGCCGAGTCCCCGCTGTCCTCGCTCACCGAGAAGCGGAAACCGTTCACCGAGCCGTCCGACGGCCTCGCCGTGGCCGGTCCCTCGGTGGCGTACGTCCACTTCCCGCCGCCGCTCTGCCAGAACGACCAGTAGCGGTAACCCGCCGCCTGCGCCGGACCCGCGCCCAGCACCGTGAGCGCGGCGCCGAGCGCGAGGACGAGACAGAGGACTCGGGTGCGCATCACCGCTGCTGGTTCTTCTTGCGGCCGCTGATGAGGATTCCGGCGCCGACACTGGCGACGAAGAACACGCCCACGATCCACCACACCCCGACGCCCGAGCCGGAGTCCTTCTTCTCGTCCTTCTTCTCGTCCGCGGCCTGCGCCGGCTGCCCCTTCGCCGACTTGGGCGCGGGGCCCGTCGCGTTGAGCCCCGCCACCAGGTCCGTCCCGCCGAAGCTCTTCGGGTCCGCGCCACTCGCATGCGCGGCGAAGATCAGCTGCGCGTACGCCGCCGGGCCGGACGCCTTCGCCCAGGCCGCCGAGTTCTGCCGCAGCCACTCCAGCGGCTTCTTCGCCTGGTCGCCGAGGCCCTGCGCGTTCAGCGCGACGATCGCGTCCGCCGTGTTCCCGAAGTCCGGCTTCTCCGTCGGGTCCGTGGCGCCCGGCATCGGCGCCGTGTCGAGGTGCCCGGTCCTGGCGAGCGCGGTCGCCAGGTACGCCGCGCCGTTGTGCGCCGCACCCTCGACCGTCGTCGCCTTCTCGCAGACCGTGCCCTTGGCGTCCTTCGTGCCCGCCGTCACGACCAGGCCCTTGCCGTGCGCGCCGGCCACGGCCGCCGCCGTGGAGTCGGCGACGATGCCGGGTGACTTCAGCTGGAAGACGAACGCGCCGCCGTCCTTCCCGCCGCACGGCTTCGCGAACGCCAGCAGCGCGTCGTACGGCGTCTTCCCGCCCTTCGACTTCACCGCCGCCGGCTTCTCGCCCGCCGCCGCGAGCGCGCCGATCACGATGGACGTGGAGTTGGCGTCGCTGGCTCCGCCCGGGTTGTAGCCCCAGCCGCCGTCCGCGTTCTGCACGGACTTCAGCCAGTCGGCCGTCTTCTTCACGGCGGCGTCCTGCCCGCCGAGCGCGGCGAGCGCCTGCACCGCGGCCGCCGTGGCGTTGGAGTCCAGCGGCAGCTTGGCGTCGCACGCCTTGGTCGCGTCCGCGCGGTACGAGGGGAAGCCGCCGTTGTCGCACTGCTGACCGGTCAGCCAGTCCACGGCCTTGTCGGCCGGCGTGACGCCCACCGTGTCCTGTGCGAGCAGCGCCAGCGACTGCCGCCAGACACCGTCGTACGTCGGGTCGCCCGTGCCGTACAGACCGGCCGGCAGCACGGTCGACGGCTTCGGAGACGGCGCCGCTGTCGCGGCCGGTGCGGCGGCCGCGACAATGGCCACGCCGAGTACGGCGGAGGCGGCGAGCGATATGGCGCTGCGGCGAACGGTGGTCATGGCGGGCTGGGCCTCTCCTGGGGGAGCCGGGCACAGGCACGCTGAGGTACCAGGGCTCCGGCTCCGTATTCCTCGACGGTGCCGGCCACCGGCGGCTGCCGGTGGCACGAGCCGGTCACGACCGTGTACGGGGCATTCCGACTCACCGCCTGCGACGGCGGTTCACGGTTGCGGGTCAGCGCCGGATTTGCACCGGCTTCCCCCCGTACGGTCATGATGACGACTCGCTCACTGTACCGACCGGTCGTCGGCCGGACGCCGGTGGCCACCCCGGGCCGGACCGCCACGTACTCAGACCGCCACGTACAGCGTGGGGCCGCTCCCCGCGAGCACTTCCGCGTGCCCGAGCTTCACCAGGCGCCGCAGATGCGCCTCCGCCTCCGAGACCGCGATGTTGCGTGATCCGTACGGGATCTGCTCCCAGGGCCGGTTCCACTCCATCCGCTCGGCGACCTGCCACGCGGTGCGCGGCGCGGCGAGCAGCCCGAGCAGACCGGTGAGCCGTTCCTCGTGGTGGGCGAGCAACTCCCGTACCCGGGAGGCGGCGTCGGGGAAGGCGTACTGGTGAGCCGGGAGCACCTCGGCGGGTGCGAGGCGGCGGATGCGCTCCAGGGAGTCGAGGTAGTCGCCGAGCGGATCGGTGACGGTGGCTGTGTCGCCGGCGGCCGGATCCTCGTAGAGGCCGATGTGCGGGGTGATCCCGGGCAGCAGATGGTCGCCGGAGAAGAGCCGTCCATTGCCGGGGCTGCCCGCCGGATGGGCCTCATCCAGGTGGAGGCAGACATGGCCGGGCGTGTGGCCCGGGGTCCAGATGGCGCGCAGCCGGCGGCCCGGCAGGTCGAGGAGTTCGCCGGGAACGATCTCCCGGTCGGGCAGGGCCCCGCGCAGGCCCGGCAGCGTGCGCATCCGGCCCGAGGCGCGGGCGGCGCGCAGCGGCGCGGTGTGCTCGTCGGGGGCGCCGGCCCTGGTGAGCTTGTCCGCCAGATACTCGAGCCAGAGGGCCGGTGCGGCCTCCCTGGTGCGGCGTACGACCGCAGTGTCCGCGGCGTGCATCGCGATCCAGGCGCCGGAGACCTCCCGGACCTGTCCGGACAGTCCGTGGTGGTCGGGGTGGTGGTGGGTGATGACGACGCCGTGGATGTCACCGACCGCGACATCGATCGAGCCGAGACCCGCGACGAGGGTGTCCCAGGAGGCCGGGTCGTCCCAGCCCGTGTCGATGAGTACGGGCCCGCGGCCGGTGTCGAGCAGGTGGACCAGCGTGTGACCGAGCGGGTTGTCCGGGATGGGCACCTCGATGGACCAGACGCCCCCGCCGTGGTCGGTCACCTGGGTCATGAGGCTCTCGTCTCTCCTGGGCGGCACGGCCATCGTTCACTATAACTAGAACTGGTTCCAATGGTCGCCCAAGTCGACTGTCATTCCCGGGGAGTTGGCCGGCCTGCGGCGCGCCGACGACGAAGGCCCCGGCCGGCGAACCGGTCGGGGCCTTTCATCGGTGGAGCGTGCGCGCCATCCCCGCGGAAGCGGGACCGGGGCGGATGGCGGCCGGATTCCTCGTGCCCGCTATCGGGCCGTTCCGAAGTCCTGCGTCCAGTAGTCGCCGGGCTGCGCGAGGCCGATGCCGATCTCCTTGAACGCACAGTTGAGGATGTTGGCCTTGTGGCCGGGGCTGGACATCCAGCCCGCCATGACGCTCTCGGGTGTGGCGTAGCCGTAGGCGACGTTCTCGCCGTAGGTGCTCCAGCTGTAACCGGCACTCGTGATCCGGTCGCCAGGAGACGACCCGTCGGAACCCGTGTGGGACATGTTCTTGTGGGAAGCCATGTCCTTGCTGTGGTCCAGGGCGGCCTTGGTCAGCTTCGCGTTCATGGTCAGCGCGGAGCAGCCGACCTTGCCGCGCTCGCTGTTGACGAGTTGCAGCACGCGGGCGGCAGCCCCGGAAGCGGGGGCGGTGGCCTTCGGTGCGCTGGGAGACGCGGTCGCCTTCGGCGCGGTGGTCTTCGGCGCGCTGGGAGTGGCGGTGGCCTTCGGCGCGGCCGGAGACCCGGTGGGCGTCTTCGACTCTCCCGCGGTCGGCCTGTGGCCCCACGGAGCACCCGTCCACCGATGTCCCGTCCACCGATGTTCCGACTTCGCGCCCTTCCAGTGGTGGGCGTGGGGCTGACTGCCCGCGTCGACCTGAGGGTCCACGCAGGCCATGGCGGCAGAGGGCACAGCCACGGCTCCCACGGCGACGGCGGCGATCGTTATCTTCCGGTAGTACGTCTTCTTACGGTGCTTGCTCATGCGTGACCTCGCTCGATAATCGCGGAGCGCCCCCGGTGTGGCCGACTCTGCGCAGATCCTGCACCTGAGCTGCGGAGACGCTTTGCGCCGCCATTCTTAGAACCGCTGTCGGGGCAGGGCAATGAGCGCCGGTGCTATCACGCTTCGTAGTACCGGACGGCTCTTGAAAAGGGCGCACGGGCGTGCTGGTCCGGTTTATGGGGTTCCGTAATTTCCTGACGCTCCGTCAGAAGCCCTTGCTCGCTCGCTGAACGGGCGAAAGTGTCGAGCGGATCGAATGCCCCCAAATCCTGCGTGGAGCATGTCTGTATCAAGACGGACAAATGTCGCTATGTCGTCAAGATGCCATCTACTATTCAGCGACCTAAGTTCCAAATGTCCCTGTGGTCGATGTCACTGGGCGATGGATGGGCAAGCCTCTCGCCTGGTTGTTATGAGCATCTTTGCCGCTTATGCGAGTTCTCGAAGCGGGAATGGCGCCCGAAGTCGATCAAGGAGAATCCACTGCGCGCTCGCCGTCCAATGCTGTTCGAGCGCATCGGCACTCGCCGTCGCTGATGTCGGACGGGCGGACGGGGAGGGCAGCCGCCTCTCGAGGCCGCCTGCCGGAGGGCCGGCAGCGGCTGGGGCGCGGCCGGGCTGTGGGGAGCGGGCCGGCCGGGACAGTCGTCTGGTGCTGAGCCAGGGGCTCAGCACCAGACATGACGCGGGTGGTCGGCGACAGCGCTAGGGGCGGCAGCCGTCGAACGCGATGTTCAGATGGCGCGGTCCGCGCAGCACAGCGTTCTGGCGGTAGGGGGGCGGGTCCTCCAGCAGCCGCGGGTTGTCGAGCCTGCGGGCGAGTTCGGTCAGGGCGATCTGTGCCTCCAGGCGGGCGAGGGGCGCGCCGAAGCAGTTGTGGATGCCGCTGCCGAGGCCGAGGTGCTGGTTGTCCTTGCGGTCGGGGTCGAAGCGGTCGGGGTCGAGAAACCGCTGCGGGTCCCGGTTGCCGGAGGCAAGGACGAGCCAGAGGGAGGCGCCCTTGGGGATGGTGGTGCCTGCGACCTCGATGTCCGCGAGGGTGGTGCGCTGGGGCAGCAGCTGTACGGGGGGCTCGAAGCGCAGGAGTTCTTCCACGAGCGGGACGGCCAGCTGGGGTTCGGCCCGGAGCCGCTTGAGGACATCCGGGTTGCGCAGCAGGGTGAGCATCCCGTTGGTGATGAGGTTGACCGTGGTCTCGTGGCCGGCGATCAGGAGCAGAGCGGCGGTGCTGAGCACTTCCATCTGGGACATCTGCCCGTCCGGTCCGTGCTCGGTGGCCAGCGCGGAGAGCATGTCGTCGCCGGGTGCCTTGCGGCGTTCGTCGATGAGCCCGGCCAGATACACGCCGAGGTCTGTGCGCGCCGTCTGGGCGATGCGGCGCCGCTCGGTGGGGTCCTCGGACGGGTCCGGGTCCAGGCTGGCGGCGATGGTGTCGGCCCACGTGTGGAAACGTGCCTCGTCCTCGCGGGGGATCCCGAGCAGTCTGCAGATCACGGTCACGGGGAAGGGGTAGGAGAAGTTGTCGACGAGGTCGATCTGCTCCCGGTCTCCGAAGTCGTCGATGAGGTCCGAAACGATCTTGGAGAGCTCGCCGCGCATGTTGTGGACGCGCCGAGGGGTCTCCGGCGGTCCGAACGGCCGCATCGTCATACGGCGCAACCGGTCGTGCTCGGGAGGGTCGAGCTTCAGGAAGGTGGGTGGCAGGGCACTCTCTTCCTCCTCCTGGTCAGGGAGGGCGCCGGCTGCCCGCGGGGACAGATTGCGGGCGTCGGAGCTGATCCGCGGATCGTGGAGCAGGCCCTTGATCTCCCAGTAGTTGCTGACCACGTACGTGTTGGTGTCTTCCTCCCGGTACACCGGAGTCTTGCGGAGCTCGGCGTAGAGGGGGTAGGGGTCGGCGCGGTTGGCGTGGTCGAGGATCTGTCCCAGGAGCGTGGCTTGCGTCATGGCGGGTCCTTGTGGGCGTTGGAGACGGCTTTGCGGGCCTCGGACGGGCGTTGCCGTGCCCGTGGTCAGGCCCGGACCGGGGTGAAGGTGATCCGCCGGTCGGTCGGCGAGTAGCCGCTGAGGGTGACGGACGGCGCGTGGGTGGGCAGGGACGGGTCGGGGAAGTCGGCCGGGACCGGCCGCAGACCTTCCGGTCGGCGGTCCACCGTGGGGAACGGCGGCGGGAACGGCGCAGCCGTTTCGATCTGCCGCTGGTAGAACTCCAGCCACTTCGTCTGGTCGAAGGTGACGGCGGCGATGACGCGGCCCTGGTATCCGTACACGCCGGTGAAGCGGTGTTCGGCGAGTGCCCCCTGGGCGATGAGGATCTCCTCGCCCAGGGACGGGACGCCCACCGACTTGATGCTGACCCCGAATTGGGAGGACCAGAAGGCCGGCACCCACAGGTGCGGACGGCGATCCGAACTGGCGCTGATCATGTTGTGCGCCGCGATCTCGGCCTGTGCGACGGCATTGCCCCAGTGTTCGAGGGACAGGAACTGGTAGCCGAAAAGCGCGTGCGGGGATCGTGCGACGTCGCCGGCGACGAAGACGTCGTCGGTCACGATGCCCCGGACGTCGAAGGCGCGGCATCCGGCGTCGCAGGCGATTCCGCGCGGGCCGGCGCCGAGCCCCGAGTCGGCCAGCCATGCGGTGTTGCGCGTCGCGCCGAGCGAGACCACCGCGACATCCGCCTCGACGGTGGTGCCGTCGGACAGGTGGGCGCACCGCAGGCGTCCTGCCGAGTCGCCCTCCAACCCCGTGACCATGAGGCCGCAGCGCAGGTCCACGCCGTGTTCGCGTTGCAGCTCCGCGGCCGCCTGGCCGACCACACCGCCGAGCGCGCCCACGAGAGGCGCCGCGGCGCGTTCGACGACGGTGACCGGCAGCCCGCGCTCGCGGCAGGCGGACGCGATCTCCGAGCCGGTGAAGCCGGCGCCGATGACGAGCACCCGGCGTGCGCCCACCAGCCGCCGCTGCAGTCCGGCCGCGTCGTCGCGCGTGCGCAGTACGAAGACCCCGTCAAGGTCGGCTTCCGCCTCATGCGGCCACGGCCGGGCGTGAACGCCGGTCGCGATCAGCAGCCGGTCGTACTCCACCTCGTCGCCGTCGGCCAGGCGCACCCGTCTGTTCGCCATGTCCAGCCCGGTGGCGGCGACACCGAGCCGCCAGTGAGCGTCGAACTCCATGCGCTGTGGCAGTGCGGTCCGATCGGCGGACGTCTGGCCCAGCAGGACCTGCTTGGAGAGCGGCGGTCGGTCGTACGGTTCGTACGGCTCGTCGCCGATCAGCGTGAGTGAGCCGGTGAAGCCCTCCTTCCGCAGGGTCTCCGCGGCCCGGAGGCCGGCGAGGGAGGCGCCCACGATCACGATCCGCCCCTCGCGCCTCATCCACTCCAAGTACCCGTCACCGGCCACTGGACAGCCCCTCCCTCACCGGGGCAGGCGTATCGCCCGGGTCGTCCACGAGGATGGCCTGGACCGGACATGCCGCGACGGCCCGCGCCACGTGCTGCCGCTGTGCTTCGTCGGCGTGCGGCTTGTACAACAACGCCTCGTCGCCGTGCATGGTGAATACATCGGGTGCGAGGAAGGCACACTGCGCGTACCCCTGGCAACGGTTGAGATCGACGACAAGCCTCATCAAGGGGCCGCCCTTCCAGTAGTACCCCTGGCCCAGCATGCGAGTGCCGCTGTGGTTCCGCGAGCACAGGCGGGCCAATGGAGTTAACGGTCGACAACGCTCAGGAAATGGCTGGAGGTCATGAGGAGACGGCTGGTCATGACGAGACGGCCGGCACGGGGCGCGGGCGGAAGCTGGCGACAAGGATGTAGAGGCTGAGGATCAGGGCCCACCCGGGGAAGACCAGCTCGGACCAGGCGATATTGCCCGTCACGAAGAGCAGTATCAGGGCGACCAGGTAGCCCAGGAGGGAAAGCCAGCGCGGAAGGACCCCGAGCCGGTGCCCGATCGAGGAGGTCGAGAAGGTGAATACCGCGGCCATGCGCATCGAGTAGGTCGTCAGCAGGTTGTAGGTGAAGTGATTGCCGAAGGACCACACCTGCAGCTGAGAGTCGACCCCGGCCGCGTCGGCCGTGACCAGCAGACTTCCCGCTGCCGCCGCGGCCCCGAAAAGAGTCGCCACGAACACCAGACCGCTGCCGAGAAAGACCGTGGAGATGAACTGGTCCTCCGCCTCTCCGATCCGCGCGCGGACAGCGCCCATGAACCACAGGAAGAAGATGCCCGCGAACGGGATGAGGCTGAGCGCCGTCTCCACCGTGTGCCGACGCGAGGGATCGCTGAACCAGCTGCTGGCCCCCTTGCTCCCCTCGTGCGGTATCGCCAGGCGGACCAGAACGATGGCGGCGGCGAGCAGGATGGCGAAGATGATCCCTACCAGGCCTGCGGCTCGTGGAGTGCGCAGCGACTGGCTGCTCTTCTCCATGGAGGTCATTCGCTTCCTCTCCCTGTCCGTGCGTCACCCGGTCCGGTGACGGCCTGTTCCCCGCCCGGCCGCGGCGGCGACGGGCAGGTGCCGGATGCCCCGCTTCCGCCGGCCGCGCCGTAGGCCGGACGTGGCGTTGCGGCCCCGCGCGGACCCCCGGATGACGACTAGGACCAGCAAGCACCCGCGCACGCGGCCGCGCCACCCGGATCACCCGTGCGGGTGACGTGTGCGCCACCCGGTACTCGACGACTGCGGCTCAAGCACTCCCCTCCCGGCGGGAAACCACTGGTCGGGGCTATTTCGTTCCTGCCGTGGACTCCTTCAACTAGAACTGGTATCAGTTCTGAAACAGAGTCAGAAAAGCGCCGGGCCGCAGGAGGCAGCAGCCATGACCGAGCTTGTGGAACACGGAAAGCTGTTCATCGGCGGGGAGTGGGCCGATCCGCTCGGCAGCGACGTCATCGAGGTCGTGTCGCCGCACACCGAGCAGGTCATCGGGCGGGTCCCGCACGCCTCACCGGCGGATGTCGACCGGGCGGTGGCCGCCGCCCGCGAGGCCTTCGACGAGGGGCCCTGGCCGCGGATGACGCTCGACGAGCGGATCTCCGTCATCACCAGGATCAAGGACGCGATCGCGGTACGGCACGAGGAGATAGCCCGCTCCATCAGCGCGCAGAACGGCTCTCCGTACTCGTGGAGCGTGCTCGCGCAGGCGCTCGGCGCGATGATGGTGTGGGACGCGGCGATCACCGTCGCGCGCGGATATCCGCACGAGGAGCAGCGGGCCGGAGTGCTCGGGCCGATCCTCGTACGGCGTGAGCCGGTGGGCGTCGTGGCGGCCGTGATTCCCTGGAACGTCCCGCAGTTCACGGCCGCGGCCAAGCTCGGCCCGGCGCTGCTGGCCGGCTGCACGGTGGTGCTCAAGCCATCGCCCGAGTCACCCCTGGACTCGTACATCCTCGCCGGGATCGCGCAGGAGGCCGGGCTGCCCAAGGGTGTGCTCTCGATCCTCCCCGCGGACCGCGAAGTGAGCGAGTACCTGGTCGGGCACCCCGGCGTCGACAAGGTCTCCTTCACCGGCTCGGTCGCGGCCGGCAGGCGGGTCATGGAGGTCGCGTCACGCAATCTCACCGGCGTCACACTGGAACTCGGCGGCAAGTCGGCGGCGGTGATCCTGCCGGACGCGGACCTGGAGTCGGCGGTGGCCGGGATCGTCCCGGCGGCCTGGATGAACAACGGGCAGGCGTGCGTGGCCCAGAGCCGTATCCTCGCGCCGCGCAGCCGCTACGACGAGATGGCGGAGGCGTTCGCCGCCGCGGCGAGCGCCCTGGTGGTCGGCGACCCGCTCGACGCGGCGACGCAGGTCGGGCCGCTGGTGGCCCGCCGCCAGCAGCAGCGCTCGCTCGACTACATCCGGATCGGGCAGGAAGAAGGCGCCAAGATACTCACGGGCGGCGGGCGTCCGGCCGGTCTTGAGCAGGGCTGGTACGTGGAGCCGACACTCTTCGGCGGCGTCGACAACTCCATGCGCGTCGCCCGCGAGGAGATCTTCGGCCCGGTGATCTGTCTGCTGCCGTACGGGGACGAGAACGAGGCGGCGAAGATCGCGAACGACTCCGACTTCGGGCTCAGCGGCAGCGTCTGGACGACCGACGTCGAGCGCGGCATCGACTTCGCGCGGCGGATCAGGACGGGGACGTACAACGTCGATACATTCAGCCTCGACATGCTCGGGCCGTTCGGCGGCTACAAGAACTCGGGCCTGGGGCGGGAGTTCGGGCCCGAGGGCTACGGCGAGTACCTGGAGCACAAGATGATCCATCTGCCGGCCGGGTACGGAGAGAACTGAGGAGAGAAGTCATGGGAGACCGCTGGCACGTCGAGGTCGACCGGAGCGTCTGCATCGGCTCGGGCATGTGCGTGAGCCATGCCCCGGACGGTTTCGCACTCGACTCGGCCCGGCAGTCGCATCCGCGGGACGCCGACACCGACGCCCACGAGATGATCCTCGCGGCGGCCGAGAACTGCCCGGTCGAGGCGATCGCCATCACCCTGCTGGAGAGCGGGGAACCGGTCTTCCCGCCCGAGGAGTAGCGGAGCGGCGCGACGAACCCCGGGCCGGGCCATGGCCCGGGGTTCGTCGCGCCGGGTGACCGGGAAGGCTTCGAGGTGGACCGTAGGCACTCGCCTGCCTGCGGCTCGCCCTTGCCCATGCCGCGCCGCGCGCCTCATGCCGCTCGTGCGGCTCGTGCCGCTCGGTAAGGCGACCTGCCACCTCGACCCGGCGGCCGAGGCGCGCGCCGGGCGGATGTCCGCCGCCCGGCCCGGCGGCACGCCGATGTGTCGTCGCGCACCGGACCGGCTCGACTCGCCGGCCGCGTGCTGGTGATGGACGGGACGCACGCGGAGTACGGCACCACGAGGAGCCGCCGGCCCGCTCGTCCTGCTACCGCGAACCGACAGGGCCTTCGCAGGGTTCTCACACCCAGCCCTCGCCCTGGGAGATCCTTATGGCGTCGACCCGGTTGCGCGCGCCGGTCTTACGGGTGATGGCCGCCATGTAGTTGCGCACCGTGCCGTTGGACAGATGGAGACTGTTCGCTATGTCGGTGATCGAGGCTCCCTCGGCGGCCAGTGACAGCACATTCAACTCCCGCTTGGTCAGCGGAATCTGAGATGCGCGCAGAAAGCCGAAGCCCAGTGAGTCGTCGACGAAACGTTCCCCCCCGGCCACCTTGCGGATGGCGGCGATCAGATTCTCGGGCGTGCCCTCATTGTCGACAAAACCACAGGCGTGCGCCTCGACCGCCCGCCGGAGCGGACCTGGCCGGTTTGCGTTGGCAAGGACCAGCAACGGTCTTCTTCCCGTACCGGTCCGGCCTTCCGGCAGCTCGCCGAGCGGCGCGATGCCGTACGACTCGGAACAGTCCAGGTCCACCGCGCACACGTCGGGGCGGAGTAATCGCGCCCGGCCCGGCGCACTGCGCCAGGGCGCGTCGTAGACCTCCAGGTCGGGCTCTCCGGCGAGTCTCTCCGCCAGCGCCGACCGCAACATACCGACATCGTGCACGAGAAGTACCCGGATCACGTTCTGTCCCCCATCAGTTGACCGCTCACCGCTCACCGGATGCCCCGTCCGGCGCGAACGAACATTCTTGGCTGGCTTTCCTCCTCATGCAGTCGCAGAACAAGCCAAGAGGGGGCAAGGGGGGCGCACGTACCGCGCGTGAACCCCGGAGTGTGTCACCGGCGCACGCGCGTTGCCTTCGAGACCCCTGGGGTGATCGAACGGGAGTCCGGCTCGCCTGCGGCCGGTTGGCGAGGGACGTGCGCGGGACGCGGTGGGCGGCCGCGACCACCGGTGTGGCGGGAAGTGTCCGGCGAACTCCGGCCTGATGGCCCGGCCCCGGCGCGGTGCCCGAAAGCCGTCTAGCCCCGGCCCTTGACCGGCCCGGGCGGGGTCGTCAGATCGATCAGCCGGCACACCGTCTCGATGTCGATCTTCACCTGTGCGATCGAGGCGCGCCCCGATAGCCAGGTGATCAGCGCCGAGTGCCAGGTGTGCTCGATCACGCGGACCGCGGAGAGCTGCTCGGGCGTCGGATTCTCCAGCCTCATGGCGTCCAGGATGATCGCCGTGGTCTGGCGGGAGACCGTGTCCACCTCGGGGCTGACGCTGCGGTCCGCGAAGGTCAGCGCCCGCACCATCGCGTCCGCGAGATGCGGTTCGCGCTGGAGCGCGCGGAAGGCCCGCATCAGAGTCTCGGCAACCCGTTCCGCCGCGCTGTCCCCGCCCGGCGGCTTCTTCCGCAGAGTCGTGTGCATGTGCTGGAGCTGGTCCTGCATCGTGGCGACCAGCAGATGGATCTTGGAGGGGAAGTAGCGGTAGAGCGTGCCGAGCGCGACGCTCGAGGACTCGGCGACCTCGCGCATCTGTACCGCGTCGAAGCCGCCGCGGCTGGCCAGCTGAGCGCTGGCGTGCAGGATGCGACGCCGGCGCGCCTCCTGGCGTTCCGTCAGGGGCGGCGACGCGGGCACCACCGGCTTGGCTTCGGCTGTCATATGTCCCGTTCCATGCACGAGTCCGGATCGCACAGCATGGCAGGGCCTCCGTCGTGGCGCGAATCACCTGATCCGGCCCTTACAGCAGCGCTACCTGCCGGTAGATTCGAAGCTCCTTGAGCGATCAAGTCTGAAACTTGTTCTAGATTAGCGCGAGCGGTTACGCTCCGGCGAAAAGGCAGTGAGAAGGGGGCCGTGAGTGACCGCTGAGGCCATAGAGGCCGGCCCTCGTACGGGCAGGTCAGGCGGCGGTGACGAGCCGCTGCGCATCGCGCTCCTCACCTACAAGGGCAACCCCTTCTGCGGCGGCCAGGGCGTCTATGTACGGCACCTCTCGCGCGAGCTCGCCCGCCTCGGCCACAGCGTCGAGGTGATCGGCGCGCAGCCCTTTCCCGTACTGGACGACGGCGTGCCGCTCACCGAGCTGGGCAGCCTCGACCTGTACCGGAGCCCGGACCCGTTCCGTACGCCGAAGCGCGACGAGTACCGCGACTGGATCGACGCGCTCGAGGTCGCGACCATGTGGACCGGCGGCTTTCCGGAGCCGCTCACCTTCTCGCTGCGCGCCCGGCGCCATCTGGCCGCGCGGCGTGGTGAGTTCGACGTCATCCACGACAACCAGACGCTCGGGTACGGGCTGCTCGGCGACCTCGGCGCACCGCTGGTCACCACCATCCACCACCCGATCACCGTCGACCGGCAGCTGGACCTGGACGCGGCGGACGGCTGGCGCAGGCGCGCATCCGTACGCCGCTGGTACGGCTTCACGCGGATGCAGAAGCGGGTCGCGCGCCGACTGCCTTCGGTGCTCACCGTCTCCGGTTCCTCGCAGCAGGAGATCGTCGATCACCTCGGCGTACGAGCCGACCGCGTCCATGTCGTCCATATCGGGGCCGACACCGACCTCTTCTCGCCAAATCCGGCGGTCGCGGAGATCCCCGGCCGGATCGTCACCACCTCCAGCGCGGACGTCCCGCTCAAGGGCCTGGTCCATCTTGTCGAGGCCCTGGCGAAGGTCCGTACGGAGCATCCCGCCGCGCATCTCGTCGTCGTCGGCAAGCGCGCGGAGGACGGACCCGTCGCGCAGCTGATCGAGCGGTACGGCCTCGAGGACGCCGTCGAGTTCGTCAAGGGCATCTCCGACGCCGAACTGGTCGACCTGGTGCGCAGTGCGCAAATCGCGTGTGTGCCATCGCTGTACGAGGGCTTCTCGCTGCCCGCCGCGGAGGCGATGGCGACGGGCACACCGCTTCTCGCCACGACCGGCGGCGCGATCCCCGAGGTCGCGGGCCCGGACGGGGAGACCTGCCTGGCCGTGCCGCCGGGCGACGCGGGTGCGCTCGCCGCGGCTCTGGGCAGGCTGCTGAGTGACGAGGCGCTGCGCGTACGGCTGGGGGCGGCGGGCCGGGAGCGGGTGCTGGCGCGGTTCACCTGGAGGCAGGCGGCGATCGGTACGGCCGAGCACTACCGCGAGGCGATCGCCACCCGCGAGCCCCGGTCCGCGGCGCGGGGGGCCGCCCGGTGACCCGCCTCCACCAGGCGCGGCGTGCCCGGGCCGGTACCGGTTCCCGGCATCCCCTGCGCCCCGCGCCACAGGCACCGGCCCCCTCCGCGGCCCGGAGTCCCGGCCGCCCCGCGGCCATAAGTGTGGGCCGCAGGCTCACGAATCCGGACCGCACTGCGGACCCGCGTACTCGAACCCCCGACCGCGAAAGCAGGTCTTCGTGCTGACCGTCGACTTCTCCCGCTTCCCGCTCGCCGCAGGCGACCGCGTGCTCGATCTGGGCTGCGGCGCAGGCCGGCACGCGTTCGAGTGCTACCGGCGCGGTGCGCAGGTCGTGGCCCTCGACCAGAACGGCGAGGAGATCCGCGAGGTCGCGAAGTGGTTCGCCGCGATGAAGGAGGCCGGGGAGGCCCCGGAGGGTGCCACCGCCACGGCCATGGAGGGCGACGCACTCAATCTGCCGTTCCCCGACGAATCCTTCGACGTCGTGATCATCTCCGAGGTCATGGAGCACATCCCGGACGACAAGGGTGTGCTGGCCGAGATGGTGCGGGTGCTGAGGCCCGGCGGGCGGATCGCCGTCACGGTGCCGCGCTACGGCCCCGAGAAGATCTGCTGGGCGCTGAGCGACGCATACCACGAGGTCGAGGGCGGCCATATCCGTATCTACAAGGCCGACGAGCTGCTCGGCAAGATGAAGGAAGCCGGCCTCAAGCCGTACGGCACGCACCACGCACACGCGCTGCACTCGCCTTACTGGTGGCTCAAGTGCGCCTTCGGCGTCGACAACGACAAGGCCCTGCCGGTCAAGGCGTACCACCAGCTGCTGGTCTGGGACATCATGAAGAAGCCGCTGGCCACGCGGCTCGCCGAGCAGGCGCTCAACCCGCTGATCGGCAAGAGCTTCGTGGCGTACGCGACCAAGCCGCACCTGCCCGCAGTGGCCGCCAAGTGACTGTGTCCAGGAGCGGCCCCGGCCGTACAGAACACCTTGTCCTGCCCGGGGTCCTCACATCGGAGGAAGCCCTCGAGACCGTTGCCGGGATACTCGCCCTGCAGCGCGAGGACGGCGCGATCCCGTGGTTCAGAGGGCATCACCTCGACCCGTGGGACCACACCGAGGCGGCCATGGCGCTGGACGCTGCGGGCGAGCACGAGGCCGCGGCCCGCGCTTACGAATGGCTGAGGCGGCATCAGAACGCGGACGGATCCTGGTACGCCGCGTACCACGACGGCGAGGCGGACCGGCCCACCGACCGCGGCCGTGAGAGCAACTTCTGCGCGTACATCGCCGTCGGCGTCTGGCACCACTACCTGGCCACCGGCGACGAGATGTTCCTCGACCGGATGTGGCCGGCCGTCTTCGCCGCGATCGAGTTCGTACTGGCGCTGCAGCAGCCCGGCGGCCAGATCGGCTGGAAGCGGGAGGCGGACGGAACACCGGTCAATGACGCGCTGCTGACGGGTAGTTCGTCGGTCCACCAGGCACTGCGCTGCGCGCTGGCGATCGCCGAGGAGCGCGAGGAGCCGCAACCCGACTGGGAGCTTGCGGCGGGCGCCCTCGCGCATGCGATCCGCCGGCACCCCGAGCGTTTTCTCGACAAGAGCCGCTACTCGATGGACTGGTACTACCCCGTCCTCGGCGGTGCGCTGACCGGCCCGGAGGCCAAGTCCCGTATCGAGGAAGGCTGGGACGACTTCGTCGTACCGGGCCTCGGCGTACGGTGCGTGCTGCCCAACCCGTGGGTGACCGGCGGGGAGAGCTGCGAACTCGCCCTGGCGCTGTGGGTGATGGGCGAGTCCGACCGGGCGCTGGAGATCCTTCAGTCCATCCAGCATCTGCGCGCCGAGGGCGGTATGTACTGGACGGGGTACGTCTTCGAGGGAGACCGGGCCATGTGGCCGGAGGAACTCACCACCTGGACAGCGGGTTCGCTGCTGCTGGCGGTGGCCGCCCTCGGGGGCGATGAGGCGACCACCGCGGTCTTCAGCGGGGAGCGACTGCCGAAGGGGCTCGTTCCCGACTGCTGCTAGGGGCCGGAGACGGGGCTCCGCCCCGGGCCGCGCCTCCTCGAGCGCCGAGGGGCAATGTCAGCCCCTCGGCGCCGCGCTCGAGGACATGCTCTAGTGGCGTCGCAGCCGGCCCGCCACCGCGTGGCCGATGAAGAGGTACACCACCGCCGCCAGGCCGTAGCCGGCGACGACACGCGCCCAGGCTTCGTCGAAGGTGAACAGGTCGTAGGACCAGCCGGCGAGCCAGCGCGCGGTGTCCTGGACGAAGTTCACCAGGTCGTTGGCGCGGTTGGCGTCCAGCAGGTACATCAGGATCCAGAGGCCGAGGATGACGGCCATGACATCGGCAACGATCATGATGACCGTCGCGGCCTGATTCGTTCCGTTGTGATGACGAGGACTCATGGGCATCGGGTTACCGCTTGTGAGCGTGTGAAACCATTCAGGCTCTTCCGGATGCTTCCGCATGGTGGCAGGCGGCAATCGCCCGGCGCAGACGCGGAGCGGGGCTAGGAGTTCAGCTCCGCCAGGACGCGCAGGGTGTGCGGGTCCGGAGCGGTCACCAGCAGGTCCGTGACCGGGCCCTTGCGCCACAACTCCAGGCGTTCCGCGATCCGCTCACGCGGACCGACCAGCGAGATCTCGTCGGCGAAGGCGTCGGGGACGGCATGGACGGCTTCGTCGCGGCGGCCGTCGGCGAACAGCTGCTGGATACGGCGGGCCTCGGACTCGAAGCCCATCCGGGCCATCAGATCGGCGTGGAAGTTCCGCGCCGCGTGGCCCATACCGCCGATGTAGAAGCCGAGCATCGCCTTCACGGGCAGCAGGCCCTCCGCCACATCCGCACAGACCGTGGAGCGGACCATCGGCGCGATCATGAACCCGTCGGAGATGCCGCTGAGCGAGGCCTCGTAGACGTCCGTGCGCATCGGCGACCAGTACAGCGGCAGCCAGCCGTCGGCGATACGCGCCGTCTGGGCGATGTTCTTCGGACCCTCCGCGCCCAGCAGCAGCGGCAGCCCGGCGCGCAGCGGATGCGTGATCGGCTTGAGCGCTTTGCCGATGCCGGTGGCGTCCTCTCCTCGGTACGGATGGGAGTGGAAGCGGCCCGCCAGTTCAACAGGGGCCTCGCGCCTGAGGACTTGGCGGATCACATCGACGTACTCGCGGGTCGCCGTCAGCGGGCTCCTCGGGAACGGCCGGCCGTACCAGCCCTCCACCACCTGCGGCCCCGACAGCCCGAGTCCGAGCATCATCCGGCCGCCGGACAGGTGGTCCAGGGTGAGTGCGTGCATCGCGGTGGCGGTGGGCGTACGGGCGGCCATCTGCGCCACCGCCGTGCCGAGTCGGATCCGGGTGGTGTGCGCCGCGATCCAGGTCAGCGGGGTGAAGGCGTCGGAACCCCAGGCCTCCGCCGTCCACACGGAGTCGTAGCCCAGGCGCTCGGCCTCGCGCGCGAGATCGAGATGGGCGGGGTCGGGGCCGCGGCCCCAGTAGCCGAGAGCGAGTCCGAGTCGCATGCCGTGTCCCCTCCAGCGATACGTTTCTGACGACTCGTCAGGGTACGTCGGCGGCCCCCCGCCCGGAAGGGCGAGGGGCCGCTGTGCGGACCGTTTGCGCAGCCGCTTGCGCGGTGTGCGTCAGCCGCGCTGGATGCCCGAGGTGTCCTGCAGCACGCCACGACGGCCGTCCTGCGTCTGGGCCACCAGGCCGGGACCGCGCTGCTCGACCGCGAGGTACCAGGTGCCGGGAGCGAGCTCGGCGATCGGCGTCGGCGAACCGTCCTCGCCGTACAGCGGACGGGCCACCGGCACCGCGAACCAGAACGGCGTGAAGTCCGAGGCGCCACCGGCGTTCTGCGGCGCGGCCGGGGCCGACTGCTGCTGGCCCGGCTGGGCGCCGTAGGGCTGGGGCTGGCCGGGCTGCGCGCCGTAGGGCTGCTGCTGGGCACCCGGGTAGCCGTAGCCGCCGGCCATACCGGGCTGCGCGCCGTACGGCTGCGCGGCCGGCTTCGGGGCGCCGAGGAGCGGGGCCTTGAATGCCGGGACGATGAGCGAGCAGACCGCACCGGCGGCCAGGACGAGCGCGGCGATGAAGCCGAGGATGAGGCCGGTGCCGGCGTCGACACTGCTGCCGACATCCAGGGAGCCCGCCGGGTCGAAGATCGCGCCGAGCGAGCTCCACGCCGTGAAGACGGTCAGGGCGACGCCGAGCTGGCCGAGGTCGAGCCCGATGACCTTCGGCGGCTGCGGCAGCCCGCGCGAAATGACGATCAGTGCGGCGCCGATGATGCCGGCCAAGTAGACACCCAGGAGCAGGGAACCGTTGTCCCAGGCGTTCGGCACGCCGTCGCAGTTGCTGCCGGAGCAGTCGAACGTGTCGAGGAACGAGGCGATGAACAGCAACACCGCTGCTCCGATCACCACGCCATCGCCTCGAGTGAGGGAGCGGATGTTCACGTAAAAGTCCTTCGTCGGTCGTGTCATCGGGGCGGTCGTCGCTGCCGCCGTTGCGGCGGTGTGCACGGCACGGAGCTCGGGGGTGACTCCCCATCGTAGAGGTGAATCTATCGTCTGCCCGATCCGGCCGTCTGCCGGGTGCAGGAGTTACCGGTCGAGGTAGCTGCTGATGCCGTCCGCCATTCCCTGTGCCGCTTTCTGGCGCCAGTTGGAGCTTGTCAGCAGAGCGGCATCCTTCGGGTCACGCATATTGCCGCATTCGATGAACACCTTGGGCACTGTGGACAGGTTGAGGCCGCCGAGATCCTCGCGTACGTCCAACCCCGTTCCGTCGCCCACATAGTTGGAGGGCGCGCTGCCGGTCGCGCGTACGAACTTTCCGGCGATCCGCTCGCCGAGGTCGCGCGAGGGGCCGACGATTTTCGCGGTGTCCGCCGCACCCGCCTTGACCAGGGCCGGAAGGATCACATGGAAGCCGCGGTTGCCGGTGGCCGAGCCGTCGGCGTGAATGGAGATCACCGCATCGGCCCCGGCCTTGTTGCCGATGCGTGCCCGTTCATCCACACAGGGGCCGAACGGCCGGTCGTCGGTGTGAGTGAATTTCACCGTCGCGCCCTGCTTCTCGAGCAGCGTGCGAAGACGTTGTGACACATCGAGGCTGAATTCGGCTTCGGTGTAACCGGCGTTGGTGGACGTGCCCGTCGTGTCGCATTCCTTGCGATTGGTTCCGATATCCACGAGTTTGTTGATTTCGCTCGTGTGCTGGAAATTGCCGGGATTGTGTCCTGGGTCGACGACCACCACCCTGCCGGCGAGCGGTCCCGACGCTCCGGGCTTTCCCTTCGACGGCGACGGCGACGGCGACGGCGAGGGCGAGGCGGTGGTGGAGCTGGCGGACGGCGACGGAGTGGCCGGAGGAGCGGGCTTGCCGACGGCGGCCGACCGGCTCGGCAGCGCCTTCGGCGGCTCGTTCTCGTCCGGGCCGCTCATCGACTCCCAGACGAGCCAGCCCGCCAGCGCGGTCGGCACCAGCGCGGCAATCGCGATCGTGAGATTGCCGCGGCCGGAGCGGCGCGGCGGTGTGGGAGGCCAGTTCTCGTCGTACGACACCCTCGCGATGCTAGCCCGGCCGCTCAGATCCCCGTTCCGGTACGCCGCAGGACGCGCAGTGAGCCGGTCACCGAGACCTCGGTGAACGCGCCGGACGCGAGTGCCCTGAGGTAGACGCGGTACGGGGCCTGACCGGTCCACTCGTCGACCGGGTCGGGGAAGACGTCGTGGATCACCAGCAGGCCGCCGTCGGCGACATGCGGCGCCCAGCCCTCGTAGTCGCCGCCCGCGTGCTCGTCGGTGTGGCCGCCGTCGATGAAGACCAGGCCGAGCGGTGTGCCCCAGATCTTCGCGACCTGCGGGGAGCGGCCGACGACGGCGATGACGTGGTCCTCGAGGCCGGCCTTGTGCAGGGTGCGGCGGAAGGTCGGCAGCGTGTCCATCTCGCCGACCTCCGGGTCGACGACGCTCGGGTCGTGGTAATCCCAGCCCGGCTGCTGCTCCTCGCTGCCCCGGTGGTGGTCGACCGTGACGGCCGTCGTGCCCGCCTCGCGGGCGGCGTCGGCGAGCAGGATGGTCGAGCGCCCGCAGTAGGTGCCCACCTCGAGCAGCGGCAGCCCGAGCGCGCCCGCCTCCGCCGCGGCCGCGTAGAGGGCGAGGCCCTCGGTCACGGGCATGAAGCCCTTGGCCGCCTCGAAGGCGGCGAGGGTCTCCGGCTTGGGCGCGGCGGCCATGGTTCCTCCAGGTCGTACAGGTGTCCTGGCCGCCCATGGTGCCGTATCCCGTGCGCGGCACGGACAGGAAGGCCGTCGTCTGACCTACCATCAGATTGGAACGTGTTCTAGTCTGCCGCCCATGGGCATCGGAATCACGCGGGAGCAGCGGGAGTTGGCCCGGTCCGTACGCGGCTGGCTGGCACGCGCCGTGCCGCCCGAAGAGGTGCGCAAACATCTCGATGTGCCCTCCAGCGGGGTCGGCCGCCCCGGCCACTGGGACGGCGCCGCCGAGCAGGGGCTCCTCGGCGTGCATCTCCGCGAGGAGTACGGCGGCGGAGGCGGCACGCTCCTCGATCTGGCCGTCGTTCTGGAGGAGACAGGACGGGGCGTGCTGCCGGGGCCGTATCTCGTGAGCGTCCTCGCCTCCGAGATACTGCGGCGCTCGGGCCGGGACGAACTCGTCGCCGCGCTCGCGGACGGCCGGCGGATCGGTGCCGTGGCGCTCGGGACCGGCACGCTCACCGCCGTCGCCGTCGACGGCGGCTATCTGCTCGACGGGACCGCACCGCCCGTCCTCGCGGGAACGCAGGCCGATCTGCTGCTGCTCGCCACGGAGACGGCGCACGGCACGGTCTGGGCCGCCGTGGACGCGGAAGCGCTCGCGATACGCGCCCATGAGAGCGCCGATCCGACCCGGCCGACCGCCGAGGTGGCGGCGCACGGAGTCGTCGTCCCGCAGCCGCGGGTCCTCACGGTCGACACCGCGCTCGTACGGGATCTGGCCGCCGTGCTCTTCGCGGCGGAGGCCTGCGGGGTGGCGGCACGGTCGCTGGAGATCGCCGCGGAGTACGCGAAGGTGCGCGAGCAGTTCGGGCAGCCCATCGGGCGGTTCCAGGCGATCAAGCATCTCTGCGCCGACATGCTGGTGCGCGTCGAGCAGGCGAGGGCGCTGACGTGGGACGCGGCGCGCGCGGTGGACGAGAACCCGGGCGTACGGGGCCTGGTGGCCTCGCTCGCCGCCGGAAGCGCGCTGGACGCCGCGTACAGCTGCGCCAAGGACTGCATCCAGGTACTCGGCGGAATCGGCTTCACCTGGGAGCACGACGCGCATCTGTATCTGCGGCGGGCGCTTGTCGCGCGTCAGCTGCTGGGACCCGGCGACAGCCACCGGCTGCGGGCCGTGCGGCTCGCGGCACGGGGAGCGCGGCGCGAGCTGCGTCTCGAGCTGCCCGCGGAGGCGCAGAGGTACCGGGGTGCGGCGCGGGCGGCGGCCGAGGGCGTGCGGGGTCTCGATCCCGCTGGGGTACGCCGGGCTCTGGCCCCCACCGGGTATGCCGCCCCGCATCTGCCGAAGCCGTACGGCCGCGGCGCCGGACCCGTCGAGCAGCTCGTCGTACAGGAGGAGCTGCGGGCCGCCGGGGTGAAGACCGGCGGCCTCGGGATCGCGACCTGGGTGGTGCCCTCGCTCATCGCGTACGGGAGTCCGGCGCAGCGGGAGCGGTTCCTGGGGCCGACCCTGGGCGGCGAGCTGCGGTGGTGCCAGCTGTTCTCGGAGCCGGACGCCGGGTCCGATCTGGCGTCGCTGCGCACACGGGCCGAACGGACCGGCGACGGCTGGCGGATCACCGGCCAGAAGGTGTGGACGAGCGCCGCGCAGTGGGCCGACTACGGGATCCTGCTCGCCCGAACGAATGCGGCGGCTCCCAAGCACCAGGGACTGACGTACTTCCTCGTGGACATGAAGAACACCGAGGGGATCGACATCCGGCCGCTCAAGGAGATCACCGGGGAGTCGCTCTTCAACGAGGTGTACTTCGACGGGGCGCTGCTCCCGCACGACGCCGTGGTCGGGCAGGTCGACGACGGCTGGAAGGTCGCCCGCAACACTCTCGGCAACGAACGCGTGCACATGGCCGACCAGTTGACTTTCGACACGGGACTCGAGGCGCTGATCGCGCGGGCGCCCGAGGCTGACGGGGCCTGTCGGTCCCGTATCGGGGCCATCGCCGCCGAGGCGCACGCGCTCGCCTGCATCGGCCTGCGGACCACTCTGCAGCAGGTGTCGGGCCTGGAGCCGGGGGCGGGCGCGAGCGTACGCAAACTCCTCCAGACCTCCCATCAGCAGAAGGTCGCCGAGCTGGGTCTCGAACTGCTCGGCCCCGAGGGCGCGTTGTGCGAAGGAGCCGGTGAGCGGGCTGTGCACGGCTTCCTCATGTCGCGCTGTCTGACCATCGCGGGCGGCACCACGCAGGTCCAGCTCAATGTCGTCGCCGAGCGCATCCTCGGCCTCCCGCGGGACTGAAGGAGTACGCAATGAAGAGCTACATCGTCGGCGCCGGGATGACGAAATTCGAGAAGCCCGAGACGCGTGACCGGCAGTACTGGGACATGGCGAAGGAGGCGGGGACGCAGGCGCTGGCCGACGCCGGGATCTCGTACGACCTCGTCGAGCAGGTGCCCGTCGGCTACTGCTTCCAGGCATCCACGGCGGGCCAGCGGGCCGCGTACGAACTCGATCTGACCGGCGTGCCCGTCTACAACGTCAACAACAACTGCGCGACGGGCTCGACGGCGCTGATGATGGCGCGGCAGTTCGTCGAGGGCGGTATCAGCGACTGCGTACTGGCGATGGGCTTCGAGAAGATGACCCGCGGGGCGCTCGGCGCGGGATCCGACGGCAGCGCCTTGGAGACCTCACCCGTCGCCCGGCACTACGGCGTCATGGCCGCCGGGCACGGCTTCGAGTCGAGTCCCCCCACCGCCCAGATCTTCGGCAACGCCGCCCGCGAGCACATGGAGCGGTACGGCACCACCGAGGCGCAGCTCGCCGCCGTCGCCGCCAAGAACCACAAGCACTCGGCGAACAACCCCGACGCCCAGTTCCGGGAGGTCTATTCGGTCGACGAGATTCTCGCGGCGAAGACGATCCACCGGCCGCTGACCAGGCTCCAGTGCTCGCCCACCTCCGACGGGTCGGCCGCCGCGGTCGTCGTCTCCGAGCGCTTCGTCGTCCAGCACGGCCTCCACGACAAGGCCGTGGAGATCGCGGCCCAGTCGATGACCACCGACACCGGCGAATCCTTCGCTTCCGGCTCCTGCATCGACGTCGTCGGCAAGCCGATGTCCCGGGCGGCCGGTCGGCAGGTCTTCGAGAGCTCCGGACTCGGCATCGAGGACGTCGACGTCGTGGAGCTGCACGACTGCTTCTCCATCAACGAGCTGCTCACCTACGAGGCGCTGGGCATGTGCCCGGACGGCGAGTCCGGAAAGCTGGTGGAGAGCGGTGCGACGACCTACGGCGGACGATGGGTGGTCAACCCGTCGGGCGGCCTGATCTCCAAAGGGCATCCGCTGGGCGCCACCGGGCTGGCCCAAGTGGCCGAGCTGGTGCGGCAGCTGAGGGGCGAGGCGGGTCCGCGGCAGGTGGACGGGGCGCGGATCGGGCTCGCGCACAACATCGGGCTTGGCGGGGCCGCGGTCGTCACACTGCTGCGGAGGTCCTAGGTCCGGCGGGCCCCCGGTCCGTACATCGATTTCCCGATGTACGGACCGCCGGGCGGCTGCGACCATGACCGTCATGGCCCAAGCCTCCTCGGACGTCCAGCAGCCCCTCATACCGGCATCCGCCGCCCGGTCCTCAGGTACCTGGGCGGTGATTCTCGCCGCGTGCGCCGGCCAGTTCCTCGTCGTCCTCGACGTGTCCGTGGTCAATGTCGCGCTCCCCTCGATGCGCGCCGACCTCGGGCTCTCCACGACCGGCCTGCAGTGGGTGCTCAACGCGTACTCCATCGCCTTCGCCGGCTTCATGCTGCTCGGCGGCCGGGCCGCGGACATCTTCGGCCGCAAGCGGATGTTCCTCGTCGGGCTCGGCCTGTTCACCGCCGCGTCCGTCGCCGGCGGGCTCGCACAGGAGGGCTGGCAGCTGCTCGCAGCCCGCGCCGTACAGGGCCTGGGCGCGGCCGTGCTCGCCCCGGCCACCCTGACCATCGTGACGGCGGCCGTGCCGCCGGGCCCCGCGCGGGCCCGGGCGATCGCCACCTGGACGGCGGTGGGCGCGGCGGGCGGCGCGGCCGGCGGGCTCGTCGGCGGCGCCCTCACCGATCTGCTGTCCTGGCGCTGGGTGTTGCTGATCAATGTGCCGTTCGGCGCTCTGGTACTGGTGGGTGCGGCGATCCGGCTCACCGAGAGCCGGGCGGGCGACGGCCGCCGGCTCGACCTGCCGGGCGCGGTGCTGGTCACCGGCGGCCTCGCGGCGGTCGCCTACGGCATCGTGCAGACCGAGGAGTCGGGCTGGACCGCGCCCGCCACACTGCTGCCGCTGATCGGCGGGCTTGCGGTGCTCGGGGTCTTCCTGGCGGTGGAGAAGCGGACCGCGGCGCCGCTGATGCCGCTGAAGGTGTTCCGGTCGCGGGCGGTCTCCGCGGCGAACGTGGCGATGCTGGTCTGCGGTTCGGCGTCCTTCGCGATGTGGTTCTTCATGACGGTGTACGCGCAGAATGTGCTGAGCTACACGCCGTTCCAGGCGGGTCTGGCGCTCATCCCGAGCTCGCTGAGCGTGATCGTCGGCTCGAAGCTGGCGCCCCGGCTGATGGCCAGGGCCGGTGCCAGGAACGTCGCCGTCATCGGCGCGCTGGTCGCCGCGACCGGTTTCGGCCTGCAGACCACCATGACCGCCGACGGCACGTACCTCACCTCGATCCTCGGCCCCGGCATTCTGATGATGGCCGGCGTCGGACTCGCCGCGACGCCCCTCGCCTCGCTCGCCACATCGGGCGCGGAGCCGGGCGACGCGGGCCTGGTCGCCGGGCTGATCAACACCTCGCGGACGATGGGCGGCGCCCTGGGCCTCGCCGTTCTGTCCACGGTCGCGGCGGCGCGAACGGCGGGCGGCACGGATCCGGAGGCGCTGACGGCCGGCTATGCGCTGGCGTTCCGTACGGGGACGGGGCTGCTGCTGGCGGCGGCTGTGCTGATGGTGCTGTGGCTGCCGCGGCGTACGGAGTCGTAGCCGGGGCTCCGCCCCCGACCCCGTACGCCCTTCGGGCGTGTCCTCAATCGCCGGACGGGCTTGAATGTTCGGGCGGCGCCCCCGGTAATCGCCGGGCTTGAATGTTCGGGCGGAGCCCCCGGTTACAGCCAGCCCTGCCGACGGGCAGCCCGTACCGCCTCCATGCGATTGCGCGTGCCCGTCTTGCCGATCGCCGACGACAGATAGTTCCGCACGGTCGACTCGGACAGATGCAGGGCCGCCGCGATGTCGGAGACCGTCGCACCGTCCACCGAGGCGTTCAGTACATCCCGTTCGCGCGCGGTGAGCGGACTCGGCCCCGCACTCAGCGCCGCCGCGGCCAGCGCCGGGTCGATCACCGTCTCCCCGGTGAGCACCCGCCGGATCGCCTCGGCCAGCTCCTCGACGGGACCGTCCTTGACCAGGAATCCGGCGGCCCCGGCCTCCATCGCCCTGCGCAGATAGCCGGGCCGGCCGAAGGTGGTGAGGATCAGCACCCGGCAGTCGGGAACCTCGTCCCGCAGATCGGCTGCCGCGTCAAGACCGCTGCGTCCCGGCAGTTCGATGTCCAGCAGTGCCACATCGGGCCGCGAGACGAGCGCGGCATCGACGATGGCGTCACCACGGCCGACTTGGGACACCACCTCGATGTCCTCCTCGAGTCCCAGCAGCAGCGCCAGCGCGCCGCGCATCATGCCCTGGTCCTCGGCGAGGAGGACGCGAACGGACTTGGCGGGCCGGTGATCCGGGGGCATCTCTTCCACGGCGTAAGGGTATGTCCGACCAGGGCTCATTCGACCTGCACAGGTTCCGCTCCCTGCTGCTCCCGCTGTTGCCGCACCTCGTCCACGGGGAGTTCCGCCCGGACCCGGAAGCCGCCCCGCTGCGACGGGCCCGCCTCCAACGAGCCGCTCGCGGCCGAGAGGCGTTCCGTCAGGCCCTTCAGACCCGTGCCGCCCGGGGTGGCGGCGACAGAGTCGACAGGGGATCCGCGGCCGTCATCGGTGATCGTGAGGCGGACCCGGTCCTGGGCGCCCTCCAGAGCGATCTCGCAGCGGGCCGCGCCGCTGTGGCGTACGGCATTGGTCACCGCCTCGCGGACCACCCAGCCCAGCAGCGCCGCCGTCTGCGGTTCGAGCGGCGGGCCCGACTGACGGACCACCGGTTCGATGCCTGCCGCCGTGAGCGCCGAGCGGGCCCGGTCCAGTTCGGTGGCGAGGCTCCCCTCGCGGTAGCCGGTCACCGCCTCGCGTATCTCGGTGAGGGCCTGGCGGCCCACCGACTCGATGTCCGTGATCTGGATGATCGCGGCGTCCATGTCGCGAGGGGCGAGGCGGCGCGCGGCCTCCGACTTGACCACGATCACCGAGAGGGTGTGGCCGAGCAGATCGTGCAGATCGCGGGAGAAGCGCAGCCGCTCCTTCTCGACGGCGGTACGGGCCAGCTCCTGCCGGGTGTCCCGGAGTTCACGCACGGTCTCGGACAGGGCGAGGATGGCGGCGGTCACCATGCCGGAGATGAACGTCCCGTACGCGACATTGACCGCACCCCACCCGTCCCGCACCCCGGCGATCACCCCGGCCAGGGCGCTCAGCCCCAGCACGGTCGGGCCGAGCCTGCGGCCCCGCACGACCGAGCCGACGGCCAGGCCGAGGAGCGGGAAGAAGAGCAGCCAGCTGCCGCCGTACCCGATGGCGAGGCCACAGGTGACCGCGGTCATCGCCACCAGCAGCCAGCGGGTGGAGGGCGCCTCCCGTGCCTCCTTGACGAAGGCGCGGAACACCACGGAGATGTAGAGGGAGTTGAAGACCAGCAGACCGATGCCGCCGATCCAGGGGTTGGGGGTCTTGCCCTGGAGGAGGTTGGAGAAGGCACCCATTCCCATCAGCAGCCACGGCAGCATCGCGAAGCCGTTGGGCGGGCCCATCTCCTCGGCCCCTCGCTGCCCGGCTTTCCTGCGAGTCCGCCATTCGGCCTTCTGTCCGCACCAGTCGGCCTTCCAGGCGTCCATCCGCGCGGTGTACCCGGCGTACCACTCGCTCTTCCCGCGCATCGTCGCTCCCGTCATGCCGTCCTCGCGGCCCGACGGTATGAGATCACCGCGTACGAGCCGAACACCAGCAGCCAGCCCAGCAGCACCATCACCGTGGTGAGGCCGGGCGCGTGGCCCAGTGTCGTCGACCAGCCCAGGTCCGCGAAGCGGTTGGCCGGGGTGTACTGCGACAGTGAGCGCAGCCAGCCGGGGAACAGGTCCACCGGGAACCACAGTCCGCCGACGACCGCGAGCCCCAGATTGCAGGCCATGTTCACCACGCCCGTCGTCTGCGCGGAGAGCCGGTAGCCGTTGCCGAGCCCCAGCAGCGTGAAGGGGAGTGCGCCGAGCCAGAGCAGCACACTGAGTGCCACCCACTGCCAGGCATCCAGCCGTACGCCGTTGAGCAGACCGCCGGCCGCGAGGACGGCGACGATCGCGGGCAGCACGGTCACCGAGCCGGTGAGCGCGCGGCCGGTGACGACCTGGCGCGGGCTCATCGGCGTGATCCGCAGCTGCCGCAGCCAGCCGAGTGCCTTGTCCTCGGCCACCCCTCCGCCGGTGGACAGGGCCGCGCCGAGCGCTCCGTACGCCGCCATGCCGACCATGGAGGCGGTCTTCCACTCGGCGGCGTTCTCGCCGAGGTTGGTGAAGAGCAGGTACATCATCACCGGCATCCCGATACCGAAGATGACGAATCCGGTGTCGCGCAGCGTGCGGCGTACTTCCAGCTTGAGGTAGGCGATGATCATCGGGCTGTCTCCAGTTCGGGCGAGGCCGAGGTGAGGGCGAGGAAGGCGTCTTCGAGCGAGACCGGGGCGACTTCGAGGCCACGGATCGCGCCCAGTTCGGCGAGTGCGACGACCGTCGCGTCCGAGTCGTCCGTACGCAGCCGGGCACGGTCGCCCCGTACCTCCATGGAGACGACGCCGGGAAGCAGGGTGAGCCCCTCGGTGCTGCGGCCCGCCAGGTCGAAGGAGACGAGATTGCCGCCGGCCGAGCGCTTGAGCTCCTCGCTCGTGCCGTCGGCGACGATCCGGCCGTGGTCGACGACGACGATCCGGTCGGCGTTGTCGTCGGCCTCCTCCAGGTAGTGGGTGGAGAAGAGCACGGTGTTGCCGCGCTCGGCGTAGCCGCGCATCGACCTCCAGAAGGCGTGCCGCGCCTCGACGTCGAGTGCCGCGGTCGGCTCGTCGAGGATGATCAGCTCCGGGTTGCCGGCCAGCGCGACGGCGAAGCGCACGCGCTGGACCTGGCCGCCGGAGAGCCGGTCGGCGCGGCGGTCCGCGAGTTCGGTGAGCCCGGCCAGCTCCAGCGCCTCGGCGACAGGCAGCGGCCGCGGGTAGGTGGCGGCCACGAAGGTGACCACTTCGCGCACGGTCACCCGGGGGATCGGGCGGCCGTCCTGGAGCATCGCGCCGACACGTCCGCCGCTCACCGCGTGCTCGGGGGTGCGGCCGAAGAGCCGGACCTGGCCGGCGTCGGGGTCGTTCAGGCCGAGCATCAGGCTGATGGCGGTGGACTTGCCCGCGCCGTTGCGGCCGAGCAGGGCGACCGTCTCGCCGCGCCGGATGCCGAGGTCGATGCCGTCGACGGCGCGCACGTCGCCGAAGACCTTGGCCGCCCCCGCGAAGCTCACCGCCGCCTCGCTGTCTGTCGTCTGCAACTGCGTCTGCGTCATGTGGATCACGCTACGGAGCGGGCACAGGGTCCCGGCAGATGCGCATGTACGCACTCGGCAGTGACAAATGTCCTGGGTGAGCGACCGCTCCTGACATGGCGTCAGCAGTCTTCACAAGTGCTGGGGCCTGCGTTATACATAGGGGGCCATCGGCCTAGAACGCGTTCTAGAACGGGCGCCGGGGCCGGTCCCGTGCGACCTCGGTGCGGCCGACGGTGCGGACGGCCGCGCCGAGGTCTTCCACTCCTCAAGGAGCAGCATCCTCATGCCCATTGATGCCGCCAAGGCCGTCGCCGCGGAACCCCGCAGCGCCGAGATCGGCTGGGACCACAAAGACGTCCTGCTCTACCACCTCGGCCTCGGAGCCGGCTCCTTCCAAGGCGCGCCAGGACCCGCCACCGACCCCGACGAACTGCGCTACACCCTCGAGTCGAAGCTGCATGTGCTGCCCAGCTTCGCCACCGTCGCCGGCGCGGGCAAGGGCGTCATCGGCGGGCTCACCGGACCCGGCCTCGACATCAGCCTGGCATCCGTACTGCACGGCGGACAGAGTGTCGAGATCCACCGGCCGATCCCGGTCGAAGGCCGGGCCGTATCGACCTCC
Organism: Streptomyces sp. NBC_01750; assembly: GCF_035918095.1. Taxonomy (NCBI): domain Bacteria; kingdom Bacillati; phylum Actinomycetota; class Actinomycetes; order Kitasatosporales; family Streptomycetaceae; genus Streptomyces; species Streptomyces sp. NBC_01750. Next base: position 2,756,710 of record NZ_CP109137.1, on the reverse strand, counting down.
CGGATCGCGGCGGTCTACGACAAGGGCAAGGCCGCGATCCTCGTCCTGCGCTCCGAAGCGGCCGACGACAAGGGCCCGCTGTGGACCAGCGACGCCCAGATCTTCGTACGCGGAGAAGGCGGCTTCGGCGGCGACCGCGGCCCCTCCCGGCGCATCGAACTCCCCGGCCGCGACCCGGACAGGACCGTGGAGCGCGCCATCCGCGAGGACCAGGCACTGCTCTACCGGCTCTCCGGCGACTTCAACCCGCTGCACGCCGACCCCGAGTTCGCCGAGCTCGCCGGCTTCGACCGGCCGATCCTGCACGGGCTCTGCTCGTACGGCATGACGCTCAAGGCGGTCGTCGACACGATGCTCGGCGGGGACGTCACCCGCATCCGCTCGTACTCCACACGCTTCGCCGGGGTGGTCTTCCCCGGCGAGACCCTGCGCATCAGGATGTGGCGCTGTCTCGAACCGGCCCGCGTCCAGGTCTCGGTGACGGCCGTCGAGAGGGACGACGCGCCGGTCCTCGCCGACACCATTGTCGATCACTTCTGAGCCGATCACTCCTGAAGGGAGCCGCACCGTGCGCGCAGCCGTACTGCACGAGACAGGGCAGGACAAGCTCGAAGTCCTCGACGACATCGAGGCGGTGGGCTTCGGCCCCGGAAAGGTCAAGATCCGGGTCCGGGCCACCGGACTGTGCCACTCCGACGTCTCCGCGATGAACGGCGTGCTGCCGCAGCCCGCGCCCTTCATCCCGGGGCACGAGGGCGCCGGCGAGATCATCGACGTCGGCGACGGTGTGAGCGGCCTCAAGCAGGGCGACCGGGTGCTGCTGTGCTGGCTGCCCGCGTGCGGTGTCTGTCCCGCCTGCAAACGCGGCCAGACCCAGCTCTGTCTCGCCGGCTTCATGAACGCGGGCACCCCCAACTTCAGGCGTTCCGGCGCAAGCCCTTCCGACGTCTTCGGCTTCGCGGGTACCGGCACCTTCGCCGAGGAGGTCGTCGTCGACGCGGGCTGCGCCGTACCGATCCCCGACGATGTGCCCTTCGACATCGCCGCGCTGATCGGCTGCGGAGTGACCACGGGCCTCGGCGCGGCCATCAACACCGCTGATGTCGCGGCGGGTTCCTCGGTCGCCGTCATCGGCTGCGGCGGAGTCGGTATCTCCGCGATCCAGGGCGCCAGGCTCAAGGGCGCGGCCCGGATCGTCGCCGTCGACCCGGTCGCGAGCCGACGTGAGGCAGCCCTCAAGTTCGGTGCCACGGAGGCCGTTTCGCCCGATGAGCTGGCCGACGCCAAACAGCAGCTCACCGCGGGCGAGGGCTTCGACTACGTCTTCGAGGTCGTCGGCAGGTCGGCGACGGCCCGCACCGCGTACGAGACGACCCGGCGCGGCGGCACCCTGTGCATCGTCGGCGCGGGCGCCACGGACGACTTCCTTCAGCTCAACATGTTCGAGCTGTTCTTCGACGAGAAGCGGATCCTGCCGTCCATGTACGGCGGCGGGGACGTACTCACCTCGTACGAGCGTGCCATCGCCCTGTGGCGCGCGGGCCGGATCGATCTCGAAGGGCTGATCACCCACCGGGTGCGGCTCGCGGAGATCAATGACGCGCTGGCCCAGATGCGCACGGGCGAGGCGCTGCGTACCTGCATCGAAATCTGAGGGGAACCGGATGTCTCTGCCACTGGAGGGCCTGTCCGCGATCGTCACCGGGGCGGGCCGCGGCCTCGGCCGCGCGGAAGCGCTGGAACTGGCCGGGCTCGGCGCGAGCGTCGTCGTCAACGACTTCGGCCGGCCCGGCCGTGACGGGTCCGGAGAGGCCTCGGCCGCGCCGGCCGAGGAGGTCGCCGCCGAGATCCGGGCGGCGGGCGGCTCCGCCGTGGCCCACCAGGGGGACGTCTCCGACTTCGAGCAGGCCCGCGAGCTTGTCGAGCTGGCCGTCTCCCATCACGGAAAGCTCGACATCCTGGTCAACAACGCGGGCATCCTGCGCGACCGGATGGTCTTCTCCATGAGCGAGGAGGATTGGGACTCGGTCGTACGGGTCCACCTCAAGGGTCACTTCAACACGACCCGCTTCGCGGCCGTCCACTGGCGCGAGCGCTCCAAGGCGGCGGGCGGCCCGGTCTACGGCCGGATCGTCAACACGTCGTCGGAGGCATTCCTCGCCGGCTCCGCGGGACAGCCGAACTACGCGGCGGCGAAGGGCGGCATCGTCGGCCTCACCACGTCCACGGCGCTGGCGCTGGGCAAGTACGGAGTGACGGCCAATGTGATCTGCCCGCGGGCCAGGACCCGTATGACCGAGGACGTCTTCGCGGGCTACGCGGAACCGGTGGACGGCGGGCTCGACCCGCTGGCGCCGGAACACGTCGCCCCGCTGGTGGGTTATCTGGCTTCTCCGGCGGCGGCCAAGGTCAACGGCCAGCTGCTCGTCGTGCACGGCGGCATGGTGGCGATCGTCGAACGGCCCAGGGTGGCCGCGAAGTTCGACACATCGAAGGAGGCGTTCAGCTACGACGAGCTGGACGCGCTGCTCACCCCGCACTATGCGGACCGGCCACCGGGGGAGACGTTCGCGGCGGCGGAGGTTCTGGGGCTCAGGCGGGGGTGACCGGGCCGGTCCGGCGGCCGGCTTGTCCTCAATCGCCGGACGGGCTCGGTTTCAGCCCTCCGGCGATTGAGGAGCGGGGTCCGGGGCGGAGCCGCGGGGCTCCGCGTCAGACCGCGCTGCCTACCTCCCCGGGACGGCGGTGCCGCCCGTGCGCCGGAGTCGCAGACTCCTCCGTCGTGGCCGCACCGCCCCGGTGCTTTCCGGCGCCGCCGGCTTCGGCCTGGACGGCGGCCGCACCGTGCGGACGCTCCTGGGTCGTGTCGGTTCGGGCTTCAGACATGTGGGAAGTCACCCCGTCGTGATCGCTGAATTACGTGTCGCAGGGCCCCCGCCCACACCTACGAACCCGTCACCGCCGGCGTACGGTCGGTGCGGTGAGCAGCCCGGCCCCAGAATTCAATCAGGGGCCGTACGCCCGGTGAGAGGCGCCTGCTGCAAAGGAACCGGCCTGCACACAACAGGAGTCCCCACGTCCCCGGACGGTTCCTCACCTGCGCGTTCCGCTTGTGCCGGTTCTGTGACCACCGCCCTGCCGTCAGTCACATCAGGTACGAAGAGGTCCGCCGGCCCGTCGATCCGCGCCACCCCGCACGGCACCGCCCCGGTCGCGTACGGCAGTTGCAGCACCCCCTCCCGGCTCCACAGCCCGGCACCCGCCAACCACCCGTCCGGCGCGGCCAGTTGATGCAGCCGTCGGCCCGAAGGGCGCCACAGGCCGAGCCAGCTCCCCGCCGCCCCGTCGATCCGCAGCGCCACCGCGCAGCTCTCCGGCATCAGCGCCTGCCCCGGCTGTACGGCGAACGGCGTCACCGCGCAGTCCGCGAGCCGCAGACACTCCGGGAAGCGCACCGGCCGCAGACTCCCCAGCACCCCCCAGCCCAGCCGGCCGTGGCCCGGCGCGTTCGAGCGGATCAGCAGCAGTCCGCTGTCCGGCTCCGCCAGCAGCAGCCGGTCGTCGCTCTCCTCGGTGATCTGCAGCAGCGGCGTCACCTCCCCGCCCCGCTCCAGATCGACCGCCACCGCCTTGACCGGACCCTCGTCCCACTGCCGGTCCAGGGCGAGCATCCGCCCCGTACCGTCCAGCCACACCCCGCCCGAGCAGCGCCCCGGCACCTCGGCGACATGCTCGGGTCCGTACGCGCCGCCCGCAACCAGCCAGATCGAGCTGGACTTCGCGCCCGGCGCCAGAGCGTAGGCGCACACACCGTCCGGCGACGGCGGCAGCAGCGTCAGCTGCGCCGACTCGATCCAGCCGAGCGGCAGTTCGCCCGTCCCCGGCCCCGTCGGATACAGCAGCGAGAAGGCATGCCTGCCCGCCACCCGCCGCCGGATGAGCACCCGCCCGTCGGCCAGCGGCAGCACCTCGGCGTCGCGCTCCTCCGGTTGGCCGAGCGGCAGGGGCACCGCATAGGGCTCGGGTCCGTCGAGCGTCCACCGCTCGGGGAACAGGGCATCTCCGCCCCCCGCCAGCCGGGCCGCGTAGGTCCCGTCCGTGGTCATCGTGAATCCCGGACTCCCCACGGTTCCGTCCTCCGTGGCGGTCTCGATGGCACAGGCTGTCATCGGCACGTCACCTCCGGTGACTGAAGCTAGGTATCGCACTTCCTGCCGAACAACAGGTGAGACCCCACTTCACACATAAGGGTGGCCATGCGGGGATTCACCTGAGGGGCAGGGGGCGATTGTGCTCAGCGGGGCAGTGGTGCCTGAAGCGTGGCGCCCCCGAGCCACGGATCAGGAGCACGTGATTGTCCCGCGCAGACGGCGGCAGGCACGTATCCGACACTCCGCGTACGTATTCGATCAAGCAGCGGCAGTGGTCGAACAGGCCTCCCAGGCCGACGGAGCACGGAGCGCGGGTAACCTGTTCCCGTGCCCCGTCTGTCGGAAGTCCTCGCCGCGCTCGACGCCCTCTGGCCTCCCGAGCGGGCCGAACAGTGGGACGCCGTCGGCACGGTCTGCGGGGACCCGGAAGCCCAGGTCAGCCGGGTTCTGTTCGCCGTCGATCCGGTGCGGGAGATCGCCGACGAGGCGATCGGGCTCGGCGCCCAGCTGATCGTCACGCACCACCCGCTCTATTTGCGCGGTACGACCACGGTCGCGGCCTCCACCTTCAAGGGCCGTGTCGTGCACACGCTGATCAAGCACGACATCGCCCTGCATGTCGCGCACACCAACGCGGACACCGCCGACCCCGGAGTCTCCGACGCCCTCGCGGGCGCGCTCGACCTCCGGGTCGTACGCCCTCTGGTGCCGGATGCCACGGATCCGAGCGGTCACCGCGGCCTCGGCCGGATCTGCGAGCTCGACCACCCCGAGACGCTGCGGGAGTTCGCCGCGCGCGCGGCGAAGCGACTGCCGGGCACCGCGCAGGGCGTCCGTATCGCCGGCGATCCGGACGCGGTCGTCCGTACCGTCGCGGTCAGCGGCGGCTCCGGCGACAGCCTCTTCGACCAGGTGCGGGCCGCGGGTGTGGATGCGTTCCTCACCGCCGACCTGCGCCACCACCCGGTCTCCGAAGCCACGCAGCATTCGCCCCTCGGGCTGGTCGACGCCGCCCACTGGGCCACCGAGTGGCCCTGGTGCGAGCAGGCCGCCGCCCAGCTCGACGAGATTTCCGACCGGCACGGCTGGGGCCTTCGGGTCCACGTCTCGCACACGGTCACCGACCCCTGGTCCGCCCAGATCGCCCCCGCCGCCGAACTGCCCGGGAGCGCTTCGCGCGCCCCTTCCGATTCCTCTTCTCCTGGAGCCCCCAACTGAACGCCGCGCCCGCCGACCAGATCCGACTCCTCGACGTCCAGGCCCTCGACGTACGACTGTCGCAGCTCGCCCACAAGAGCACGTCGCTGCCCGAGCACGCCGAGATCGAGTCGCTCACCAAGGACCTCACCCAACTGCGCGACCTGCTGGTCGCCGCGCAGACCGAGGAGAGCGACACCGCCCGCGAGCAGATCAAGGCGGAGCAGGACGTCGACCAGGTGCGCCAGCGCGCCGTACGCGACCAGCAGCGCCTCGACTCGGGCGCCGTCACCTCGCCCAAGGACCTGGAGAACCTGCAGCGCGAGATCGTCTCGCTCGCCAAGCGCCAGGGTGACCTCGAGGACGTCGTCCTCGAGATCATGGAGCGCCGGGAGTCCGCGCAGGAACGTGTCTCCGAGCTGACCGGGCGGGTCTCCGCCGTCCAGGCCAAGCTGGACGATGCGACCGCGCGCCGGGACGCCGCGCAGGAGCAGATCGACGGCGAGGTCGCCTCGGTCACCAAGGAGCGCGAGGTCGCGGGCGGCTCCGTACCTGCCGATCTGATGAAGCTGTACGAGAAGCTGCGCGTCCAGCAGGGCGGGGTGGGCGCGGCCCGCCTCTACCAGCGACGGTGCGAGGGCTGCCAGTTGGAGCTCAACATCACCGAGGTGAACGAGGTCAAGGCGGCGTCGCCGGACACGGTGCTGCGCTGTGAGAACTGCCGTCGCATTCTGGTCCGCACCGCAGAGTCGGGTCTGTAATGCGGGAGTTCGTCGTCGAGGCGGACGGCGGCTCCCGGGGGAATCCGGGCCCGGCGGGCTACGGCGCGGTCGTGCTCGACCCGAAGACGGGCGAGCCCCTGTCCGAGGTGGCCGAGTACATCGGTGTGGCGACGAACAACGTCGCCGAGTACAAGGGCCTGATCGCGGGACTGAAGGCCGCGAAGGCCCTCGACCCCGAGGCCGGGGTCCGTGTCCGGATGGACTCCAAGCTGGTCGTCGAGCAGATGTCGGGCCGCTGGAAGATCAAGCACCCGGACATGAAGCCGCTCGCGGCGGAGGCCGCGCGGATCCTGCCGCCCGCCCGGGTGACGTACGAGTGGATCCCGCGCGAGAAGAACAAGCACGCGGACCGGCTGGCCAACGAGGCGATGGACGCGGGCAGGAAGGGCAAGCAGTGGGAGCCGTCGCGCTCCACGGCGGCCCTGGACGCGCATGACGCGCGGGACGCGGCGGCGGCGCGCGTGGTGGGCGACGCGACCGCCGGCGCGGCGAGGGCGAGGGCGGCGCTGGCGGGCGGCCCTTCGACCGGTTCCGGCCGTACGGACTCTTCCGGCGCGGCCGGGTCCGCGGGCGCGGGCCGTACGGAGTCCTCCGGCGTCGCCACAGCCACCGGGAGCCTCGAGACCGAGGCGGCGACCCCGACGGTCGGCTGGGGCCCCGCCGACCTCGGCACCCCGGCCACCTTCGTCCTCCTTCGTCACGGCGAGACGCCCCTCACCCCCGAGAAGCGCTTCTCGGGCAGCGGCGGCAGCGACCCCTCACTGTCTGCGGTGGGCCGGCGCCAGGCCGACGCGGTCGCGACCGCTCTCGCGGCCCGCGGCACGATCGAGGAGATCGTCAGCTCCCCGCTGAAGCGCTGCCGCGAGACCGCGGAGGCGGTCGCGGCCCGCCTGAACCTCGATGTCCGTATCGAGGAGGGTCTGCGCGAGGCGGACTTCGGCGCGTGGGAGGGTCTGACGTTCGCGGAAGCGCAGGAGCGGTACCCCGACGATCTGAAGGCCTGGCTGGCCTCGCCGAGGGCGACACCCTCGGGCGGCGGCGAGAGCTTCGCGACGGTGGCCCGCCGCGTCGCGGCAACCCGCGACAAGCTGCTCGCGCGCTATGCCGGCCGCACGGTGCTGCTGGTCACGCACGTCACGCCGGTCAAAACCCTGGTGCGGCTGGCCCTGGGCGCTCCGCCGGAGTCCTTGTTCCGGATGGAACTCTCGGCGGCGTCGCTCTCGGTGGTGGCGTACTACTCGGACGGCAACGCGTCGCTGCGACTGCTCAACGACACGTCTCACTTGCGCTGACGCGGCGACCCGGTAGACGCGATGACCTGGTATCTGACCGAGGACGTCGAGGAGTTCCGCCGCGTCGCCGGCGACTGCCTGGCGCGGGACTCCGTCCTCAGCACCGCGCTGCTCACCGTGAGCGAGACGGTGCGTCGGCACGGACCGCACGCGTACGGGGACACGGAACCCGCTTGGTTCGGGTGGTGGCGGGAGAGCGACGACGCGCCTGTGGACGGCGCGTTCCTGCAGACGCCGCCGCGGCCACCGCTGCTCGGCCCGATGCCGGAAGCCCTCGCCCGTGCGCTGGCGCGGGAGTTGCGCGCGGCAGGGGTGACGCTCGGGGGAGTGAGGGGCGGGGACGGCAGCACACAGGCCTTCGCCGACGAGTGGACGGGCGGAGGAGGCTGGAACGTCGGCCGGCGGCTCCGGCTCTTCCGGCTCGGTGAGCTGACGCCACAGCGGCCCGCTCCACCCGGCCGCGCCCGGCAGGCCACCGCCGACGACATCCCGGTGGCCGCCGCCTGGATGAAGGGGTTCGCCGTCGACGTAGGTGAGACGTCCGACGCGGACTACACACAGAACATCGCGCGCCGCGTCGCCGACGGACGCCTGTACCTGTGGGAGGGGGACGACGGACGGCCGGTCTCCATGGCAGGGTGTTCGCCGCTCGTCGCGGGACAGTCCCGGGTCTCGCCCGTCTACACCCCGGCCGGGCTCCGCGGACGCGGATACGCCGGCGCGGTCACCGCCGCCGTCAGCCGCGCCGCGCTCGAGGCGGGCGCCGAACAGGTCCTGCTCTTCACTGACCAGGCCAACCCCACCAGCAACGCCCTCTATCAGCGCCTCGGTTACCGACCGGTGGCCGACTTCGTCGATGTGGACTTCGGCTGAACCCGGCCGCGCAGCGCGGCCGCTCCGGCCGCCAGTCTCTCGACCCGTGCCCAGTCCTTGGCGCCGATCGCGTCGGCGGGCAGCATCCAGGTACCGCCCACACACCCCACGTTCCGCAGCGCAAGATACGACGGTGCCGAACCGAGCGAAATCCCGCCCGTCGGGCAGAAGCGCGCCTGCGGAAGCGGCCCGGCAAGGGACTTGAGATACGGTGCGCCGCCGGCCGCCTCCGCCGGGAAGAACTTCATCTCGCTCACCCCACGCTCCAGCAGCGCCACGACCTCCGAGGTCGTCGAGACACCGGGCAGGAACGGCACGCCCGACGCCTCCATCGCGTCCAGCAGCCGCTCCGTCCACCCGGGGCTGACCAGGAACCGCGCTCCGGCCGCGACCGTAGCGTTCACGCCGTCCGCCGAGATCACCGTGCCCGCGCCGACCACCGCGTCCGGCACCTCGTCCGCGATCGCGCGGATCGCGTCGAGCGCGGCCGGCGTCCGCAGCGTCACCTCGATCGCCGGCAGACCGCCCGCGACCAGGGCCCGCGCGAGTGGTACGGCATCGGCGATGTCGTCGAGGACGACGACGGGAACGACAGGCGCGAGGTCCAGCACAGAGGGCATGGCCCCATCCTGCCGGTCGCACTGCGAGCCACGCAACGAGCGTTGCATACAGTGCAACGCATCAGTGAATCTGGGAGACCACCACGTCCAGGGCCCACGCCCGCCCCGCCCGGGCCGGCTCCTGCGCCTCCACCACGTACCCGAGATCCCGCAGCGTCTCCACCAGCTCGCCGGGCCCCTTCGGTTTCGCGCCCGCCGTGAGCAGGTCCCGTACCAGCCGGCCCTTCGTGGCCTTGTTGAAGTGGCTGACCACCGACCGCTTCTCGACCCCGTCCACCAGCTGCGAGTGCAGCACCCGCACCGTCGCCGTACGCCCCGCCACCTCGCCCTGCGGCTTCCACGCCGCCGCATACGCCGAGGACCGCAGATCCAGCACCAGGCCGTTGCCCGACGCCTCGGGCAGCACGGAGGCCATCTGCCCCCGCCAGTACGCCCCCAGTGTGCCGAGCCCCGGCAGCTTCACGCCCATCGAGCAGCGGTACGACGGAATCCGGTCGCCCATCCGCACCGCGCCCCACAGCCCCGAGAACACCAGCAGCGACTGCCGGGCCCGCCGCCGCGCGTCGGGCTCCAGCGTCGCCGGACCGAGCGCGTCGTACAGCACGCCCGTGTAGATCTCCCCGGCCGGCCGGGTCCCCGCGGTCCGCAGCTCCACGTTCTTCGCGATCTCGCCGCGCAGGCCCTCGCTCAGCCCGAGCACCTCCCGCGCCTTCTCCTCGTCGGCGGCGCACAGTTCGACCAGTTCGTCCAGCACCGCGGCGCGCGCCCCGGCAAGACCCGGCAGCGACAGCGACTCCGGCTTCAGCGGAGCCCCGCGCCCGGAAGCGGCCTTACCCTCCGACGGCGGCAACAGCACGAGCACGGCAAGTCTCCTTCGTACGTACGGGGGCGGGGGTGCGGGCCCCGCGCCAGCCTACGGTCATCCGGGGTGCCGTCCGTCCCCGCCCGCCATACGCTCGGTCCATGCCCCGCCGCCATATGCACATGACCGGCGCAGCCGAAGCTCCGCTGCGGGCCGCACTGCGTGAGCTGCGTACGACGCTCGACGTGCCCGAGGGCTTCCCGGCCGAGGTCCTTGCCGAGGCGGAGTCCGCCGCCAGGGCACCGCGCCTGCCGGACCACGACGCCACCGACATCCCGTTCTTCACCATCGACCCGCCGGCCTCCGCCGACCTCGACCAGGCAATGCATCTCGCCCGCCGCGACGGCGGCTTCCGGGTGCACTACGCGGTCGCCGACGTCGCCGCCTTCGTCACCCCCGGCGGCGCGATCGACGCCGAGGCCCACCGCCGGGTGCAGACCCTCTACTTCCCGGACGAGAAGGTCCCGTTGCACCCGGCCCCGCTCTCCGAGGGCGCGGCCAGTCTGCTGCCCGGCCAGACCGTGCCGGCGCTGCTCTGGCGGATCGACCTCGACACCGAGGGCCGTACCGTCACGACCGAGGTGCGCCGCGCGCTCGTACGCAGCCGGGCCAGGCTCGACTACGAAGGTGTGCAGCGGCAGATCGACGCCGGCACCGCCGAGGAGCCGACGGCGCTGCTCAAGGACATCGGGCTGCTGCGCGAGGCGCTGGAGCGTGAGCGCGGCGGCATCTCGCTGAACGTCCCGGAGCAGGAGGTCGTCGAGCAGGACGGCGCGTACTTCCTCGAGTACCGCGCCCCGCTCCCGGCCGACGCCTGGAACGGCCAGATCTCCCTGCTCACCGGCATGGCCGCGGCCGATCTCATGACCGCGTCGGGCACCGGCATCCTGCGCACCCTGCCCAATGCCCCGGTCGGCGCGGTGGCTAGGCTGCGCCGCTGCGCGAAGGCCCTGGGCATCGACTGGCCGCACCATGTCTCGTACGCCGAAGTCGTCCGCTCCCTCGACCCGCACAACGGCCGCCATGCCGCCTTCCTCCAGGAGTGCACGACGCTGCTGCGCGGCGCGGGCTACGCCGCTTTCTCGGGAGGCGAACTGCCCTCGCCCGCGGTCCACGCCGCCGTGGCCGACGAGTACACGCACTGCACCGCGCCGCTGCGGCGGCTCGTCGACCGGTACGCGGGCGAGCTGTGCGTGGCTGCGGTGGCCGGGAAACCGCCGCCGGAGTGGGTGACGGCCGCGCTGGACAAGCTGCCGCAGGAGATGGCGGAGGGCTCCCGACGCGCCAACACGGTGGAGCGGGAGTGTGTAGACATCGTCGAGGCGGTGCTGCTGAGAGAGCGGGTCGGCGAGATCTTCGACGCCTTCGTGGTGGAGGTGAAGGAGTGCGACCCGGCCGTCGGGACGGTCCAGCTGGAGGACCCGGCGGTGGTGGCCAGGATCGATGGCGGCGGCGAGGGGCTTCCGCTGGGGGAGCGAGTACGGGCTCGCCTCACGCAGGCCGACCCGGGGGCGGCGAAGGTCCTGTTCGCGCTCGCGTGAGCGCGAACAGCCGTGGTCAACAACGTTGGCTGCGCCCGGGGACCCGCCCTCGGTCACGGCCGGCCCGCGGCCCTACTCAGCCTCGGCTTCCGCACCGCATCCGGCCGGACGGGCCGGACGACGCCGGTCCGGGCACCGGTCGTCGCGGGCCTGTGCGGCTGGTCGGCCCGTATCTCGTACGATCGCGCCTTCGGCTACGGAATCCGTTGAAAGGAAGGCTTCCAGCGTGCCTGACCCCACCCGTGCGCAGCAGATCGTCACCGCGGCCCGCGAACTGCTCGAGCAGGAAGGCCCGGAAGCGCTCACCATGCGCCGCCTCGCCGAGCGGGTCGGCATCAAGGCACCGTCCCTCTACAAGCACTTCCCGGACAAGTCCTCGGTCGAGACGGCCCTGATCGCCGAATTCCTCCGCGAGACCGCCGAGGTCCTCGAGGCCGCCGAGGCCGCGGCCGCCGGCTCCTTCCAGGCTCTGGCCACCGCCTACCGCGCCTACGCCCTGGCCCATCCGCACCTCTACCGTCTCGCCACCGACCGCCCGATAGCCCGCGAGGCCCTGCCCGCGGGCGTGGAGGACCGTGCCGTTGCCCCTCTCCTCCGCGCGGTCGGCGGCGACGCGGACGCCGCCCGGGCGGCCTGGGCCTTCGCCCACGGCATGACCATCCTCGAACTGAACGGCCGCTTCCCGCCGGGCGCTGACCTCGCGGCGGCCTGGGCCACCGGCTCGGCGGGCTTCGTCCGCACACGCGCCAGGTAGCATGGGTGCCACGGCAGACGAGCCGGGCGGACGGCCGCGTGAAGATCTTCTGGATCTTCCCGAGGAACGTCCGGGCTCCACAGGGCAAGGTGGTGGGTAACGCCCACCCGGGGTGACCCGCGGGACAGTGCCACAGAAAACAGACCGCCGGGGACCTCGGTCCCCGGTAAGGGTGAAACGGTGGTGTAAGAGACCACCAGCGCCTGAGGTGACTCAGGCGGCTAGGTAAACCCCACCTGGAGCAAGGTCAAGAGGGGCCGCCCTCAAAAGCGGCCCTGCGCGGACGTTCGAGGGCTGCCCGCCCGAGTCCGCGGGTAGACCGCACGAGACCGGTGGCAACGCCGGTCCTAGATGGATGGCCGTCTCCCCGGCCGCCGCGAGGCGACCGGGAGACAGAACCCGGCGTACAGCCCGACTCGTCTGCCGGTATGGGCCCCCGGCCAGCGAAATTGCTGGTCAGGGGCCCTTTTTCTGAGATTCGAGACTTGCCTGGAGCCCGTTCCGTACCGGTTCAAACCGGACCGCTCGGCTACGACGGCAGCCACGAGGGTAGCCATGGGAAGTGGGGCCGGAGATTGGCGGCGGTGGGGCCTGACCTGGTGCAGGCGGCCTATGTCATGGGTCATCTGTCTGGTCCCGTCGAGATGTCTGAGGATGTACGCAGCCGCTTCTGGCTTGTACCTCCCTGACAGCCCTGCTGAGTGGAGCAGCACTCTTCGTCTGATCGTCAGCAGCCTTGCGTACCGACTGATACTCGCCGGAGAGAGGCGTCGGCGGCCGCGGCCCGGCGGCGAGACCAAGGGGGCCGGGAATAGCGGCGGCGGGGCTGAGGCCGGTTGCCGGCCTGAGCCCCGCTGAGGTTCACCCTTCGCCGCTGCGTCTATGCAGGGGTTGCGAGGACGAGGGGACGCCGATGCGTGCCGATGCCTGAGCGAAGCGAAGGCATCGGAACTCTTACTTCATTGTGGTGCTTGATCTTGTTACTAAAGGCGCCTGATCTAGCGGCAGGCCGTAGCTGTTGTAGGCCCACTCTCCGAGTCCGGCGCCTCCGAGTGCGGGATCCGCGATTCCGTGAGCGCTGTCGGCGACCACTGCCCGAGCAGATCTGGCGATCATGAGCATTGGTTGTCAGTAGTTGTCCGCGCGGAAACAGGAGCCGGAGACAGCACAAAGGCCCGGGTCTTCGATCCGGGCCTGAGGGCATCCTGCACACAGGCGGTCCCCGGAAAATTCTGATCAACCCACTACGCGTTTCTCAGAAGCCGCCGGGGACCTGGCCGGTGCCCGACAGGTACTCCACGAGGGAGCCCTGTCGTGGTTGACCGGTCCTATTTACAGTGATTACTCCGGTTCTGTGAGGTGGTCAAGGGATCCGGCGGACTACCCCGCGCCGGCCTGCTCCGGGGGAGGTTCGAAGCGCAGCAGTGCCCCGACCTGGTGCGCGCGAAGTTCCGTCTCCGGCTCGATGTGCCGGACCTCGCCGCCGTCGTCTTTGACGGTCTCGGTCAGTGCGTCGATGATGTCGGGAACCTCGCGCAGCGGCTCCCCGCAGAGCGGGCAGGTCTTTCCCGAGCGCGCAAGCAGCCCGTCCCGGTCGCAGACGACACCTGGGGCGACCGCCTCCTCGTCCACCGCCAGCGTCCGGATCGCGGCCAGCGAGGCCGCCCACAGCGTCTCGTCGAGCCCGACGGCGCAGGGCCGCCGGGCCGCCCTGGCTTCGAGGATCTCGCCGACGAGCTGTCGCTGCTCCTGTTGTGCGTGGTCGGAGACGAGCTCCTGCACCTTCTGCTTGATGTCCGCGGGCGTGGCGGTCCCGCGGTCGACGGTGAAGCTGCCGATGAGCCGGTCCCGCAGTTCGCGCGGGAGAAATTCGATGAAGACCGGTACCTCATAAGGGTGGCCGCCGACGACGAGCAGGTCGAAGCTCCCGGTCCCGAAGAGCTGCTTCAGCTCGCCGATGAGCCGCCGGTAGTGCCGTTTGCTGAGCTCGTCGGCCTTGTTGCGGACCCGGTCCTCGGCGAGCCCCGCGGCGTAGTTGGGCTTGCGCAGCGTACGGTCGCGGATCGTCTCCAGCTCCCGGGCCTGGTCGATGTAGTGCTCCCAGACCTGGCCGGTCCCCTTGTCCACGATGACCGCGCAGGTGCGGTAGTACTCGTCGAGCACGCCCAGCATCGGACGGACGTACGGATCGGCGTCCACCACGATGCGTTCGCGGGTGCTTCGCGGCAGCCACACCTGCTCGTAGACGCCGTTGCCGCTGCAGGAGAAGACGGCGACAGCGCCCGATCTGTGGGGCTCCTCCTCGAGCGTTTTCTCGATCTTCGCGATGTCGTCGCGGAGCGAGAGCCGCGCGGCGTGCTCAAGTGTGCGATCCTCCGCGAGGGGCCGGATGCGGTCCAGCAGGCTCGCCACCCGGGTCAAGAACGCGCGGCGGCCCGTCCTGTCCGGTTCCGCGGGGACGTAGAGCGAGACCAACGGAAGTCCGTTCCCGTCCAGCCGGAGAATTCGATCGACCTGGTCTTGCGTGATCATCACCGCTCCTCGCGCTCCGTGAGCCTCGCTCCGCCCCGTTCCAGGTAACGCGGTGGGCGCGGGAGCAGCAACCGCAGCGTGACTCCGTACAGTAACCCCCGGGCTGCCCGCGCCGGGCGGGTCAGGCACCGATGCCTTTGGGGAACGCGAACTCACGGGGCCGACTCGCGCGCCGCCAGACCAGGGTGGCCAGCGCCATGACGAAGATCAGCCCGGCCAGGATGACGAGCTCGATTCCCTGGGGATTCCACTTGAACCGCTCGGCCTCGGCGGTGACGATGAGAACCTTACGGATTCCCGCGATCAGGCCTACAACGAGAAAGGGTTCCGCGTCCAGTGTCCGGTTCCTGATGGGGAGGCGGACCGTGTGCAGCAGCTCGGCCACCATGAACAGCACAAGGCTGTTGTCCAGCGTGGAGAGCATGATCGTCGGGCTCGTCCGTCGATGGGAGCGCGATCCAGCCGGAGGGCGGGCGGCGGGCGTCGAAGTGGACCTCGTGGGCGTCGACCGCACGGAGCCACGGGAAGCGGTCCGTCAGGTGCCGCGTGAACGCGCTCCCGGCGTGATCCTCGGCGTGCCCGGCGTACGGCGAGCCGACGACCGGCAGGAAGGCGTACACGCCGCTCACGGGCCCCTGGTAGGTCAGGGCGATGTGACGGACGAGCCGAGGCGGATCAGCTCGTAGCCGACTTCCGCCAACTTCGCCCACCGGTCGGTGAGGACCTGGTCCTACCCCCTTGGTGCGGCCGGTCTCCCGGCTCTCGTCGCCGTCGAGGTCGGGGAGGACGGAGAGCATCACGCGGGCGGCGAGCGTCACGACGGCGGCCGGATCGGTGGCGTTGACGGTGACGTCGGGTGGACGGGGAACGTGTCGGGCCGGTCGGCGTAGACCTCGATGCGGCCTGCCTGCTCGACGACGATCAGGGCGTGGCGGCCGTTCGTGAGCCGGGACGTGGCGACGTTGGGGCGGGATTCCGTACGGGGCGGGGTCGAGGGTCCAGGCGACGTCACGGCGGGCGTACTGTTGGCCGACGAGTTTGGAGCGCTGTCGGTCGACCTCAACGTGGAGTTCCTGGCCCTCTTCCGCGCACTCGCCGACGAACTCGGCACCGACTGGACGAAAGTCCAGGGGCCGACGCCATCTTTACCGGGACCGGCAAGCTCAAGCCTGGCATGCGCTCCTACGCCCGCCGCGTCACCCGCCCGCCTGGCCGACCGGCTGAGGGGGCCAGCGGAGACGTCCGGCCCAAGGCGGTGCTCCTCGTCCACAACTCCGGCCTGCTCGCACACGGCGGTGCAGGGCACGAACTCCTGGTCTCGTTGCCGCAGGCTGCCCGCCGCACGACTGAGGCGCCACGCGGCCTGGGGTGGCTGTGTCCAATGGAGGAGTCGAAGCAGACACCCGCGTTGGACGGGCGGCCGTCGAGGCCGTGGGACCGGGCGATGGAGTCGGTTGTGCTCCATTCGCTTTCTCGAAGGGGCTGCGGGCCGGGGCATACCGAGGCTTCGTGACTACCGAGAAAAACCGTTCCGTAGTTAACGCTTCACGCATTGGTGAGCTGACCGTAGAATTTCCGCATCCAGGGGGGATCAGCGGGACTCGTGCGGCCACCAGGACAGTACGGACTTCTCTGGCCGCGCTTTGCGTTGGCAGCAGAGGGGATTGCCGTCGACGCCGGTGCTCCGTTGGCCCAGAAGCGACAACATCAGGGGCCAGCGTGACGAACTCGGGTGACTTCGGGGGCAGCCAGGGACTCGACCGCCTCAAGGCGATGCTTGAGAGCTGGCGCACCTCTCTCGTGGACCTGAGCGGCCGCAACCGGCTGCTCAATTTCCGCCACACCAAGTCGGCGACACTGGAGATCGCGACCCCATCCGCGCAGGAGTTCGTCGAAGGCCTGGCCCGTGGCTGGGACTTCGCGCCGCTACCGGATGAGGAACCGGAGGTCGGCGAGGGCATGCGACCCGGCGATGTGGTCCTGGCGAAGAAGGGCGACCGCACCGACGGAATCGTCACCCAGAAGACCACCGCGCCTTCCCTTCTGCGCGCGTTGAACAGCTTGCGCGCCAAAGCGACGCAGGTCTTCAACGACTATGGCCTGTGGACCCTCAATCTCGGCGTCGGCATGCTCCGCTGGCGTGAGGACGGAGCTGAGACGGGCAGTGACGCCCCCCTGGTACTGATGCCGGTGGTCATCGAGCGCGCGCGCAACGGCCGGCTCCGCCTCAGGGCGAGCGACGACGAGGAACCGCGCCTCAACCCGGCCCTGAAGGTGAAGCTGGAGCAATTCCATATCGACTGGGCTCCGGTTGGCGAACAGGACCCTTCGGACCTGCAGGCTGTGCACTCCGCCGCGGCACGCGCGGTGGCGGGCAAGGCCGGATGGCAGATCTCCGACCGTGTAGTGCTCGCACTCTTCGCCTCCCACAAGGAATCGATGTACCAGGACCTGCTGGACAACGAGGACCGCGTCCTCGGCAGTGACCTCGTACGGGCGATGGCTCTCGGTACGAACTCCGGGCTCGCGTCCGACCGTTTCGACTTCGAGGAGATCGAGCTCGACCGGATCGACGAACTGAGCCCGCCCGAGGACAGCCCGCTGGTGCTTGACGCCGACGCCTCGCAGCGGCAGGCAGTCGCCGCGGCCGTGGCTGGACAGTCGTTCGTCCTGGACGGTCCGCCCGGCACAGGCAAGAGCCAAACGATCACGAACATGATCGCAGGTCTGATGCACGCAGGCTGCAGTGTGCTCTTTGTCAGTGAGAAGGCGGCGGCACTCGACGTTGTCCTCGACCGGCTGAAGTCGGTCGGACTCGACTCGTACGCCCTGGCCCTCCACAGCCACAACACCAGCCGCAAAGCGGTGGCTCAGGAGCTGGGCCGGGTTCTCGCGGAGGAGCCGCGCGCACCGCAACTGTCACAGCAGACCTTGGCCCAGGCCAGGGAACTGCGCCTCGCGCTCAGCGCCTACGCCGAAGCAATGAACGAGGTCCGCGACCCGCTGGGACGGACCCTTCACGACGTGCTTGGTCGGGTCGGCCAACTGTCCGAGGCGCCGGTGGCCTATCTGAGCCGTGGTGACGACACGCCCACCGGGGCAAGGGCGACGTTTCACGCCGAGACGCTCAGTGACGAGGACCTGCGCCTGATCGTCGAGGCGACGAAGGCCATCTCCGACGCTTGGGAGGCGGTCGCCGACCCATCGTTCCCCTGGCGTGACCTGCGAGACGGCCTGCCGCATCCACGGCCTGTGCTGGAGCAGGCGCAGGCGGCGCGGGACGCGCTCACGACGGCGGTCGACCGGTACCGGGACCTCGCGCCCGGGGGAGTGCCCGTCACAGACCAGAGCGGAATCGACCGTCTGATCGCGCTCCTGCGGCTGCTCGAGGTGCGGAGTCCGGTGCCGGAAGCCTGGCTGACCACCGATGCCTTCGCCGACGAGGTGGACGACCGGGTCGACGCCTTCCTCGCGGAACTGCGCAAGGTGCAGCGTACAAGCACCGCCGTCCGCGCGGCGGTGGGCGGGCGTTGGCAGGAGCTGTCCACCAGGCTGAAGGCTGAGCCTGGGGAAGCCGAGAAGACGCTCTCGGCGCTGGCGCCGCGCGGCCTCGACCTCGCCGGACTCACGGAAGAGCGAGCGCGACAGCTCGCCACGGACTTCGACGCGACCGCTGGGGTGCTCGAGCGGACCCTGAAGAGCCTCACCAGCGTCAGCCACTTCACCGGGCTCACGAACCCCGGCAGCCCCGAGGAAGCACGTCATCTGTGTGACGTGATCGCCGTGGCCGGCACGGAGCACCGCCCTCTTGAGCAGTGGTTGGACCTTGATGGCCCCGCGCGAGCGGAGGAGGCGGCGGTCCGGGGCGCCGCCGACGCACTGAGCGACTTCTTCGCACGACGGGACCAGGTACTCTCCGCCCGAGCCCTTGCGACGGACCACGCAGGCCCGGGGTGGGCCGAACTGCGTCCCGAACTGAGCGCAGAACGACCGCCCAACGAGCAGGCACTCGCCGCACTGGAACCGCCGGGAGTCGACATTGCGTCGATGCCCGTCCGCGAGGCCGCGGAGCTGGCCGAGTGCTTCGACACGCTCGCTGACACCCTTGAGATGGCCGCCGAGCACGCCGACTCGGTGGCCGAGCGCCTTGGGTGCCGGCGGCCGAAGGCGACGTCCGAGGCCGAGGACCTGGTCACGCTCGTGGAGTTGGCCACAGCCTCGGACCGTACGCTCGAAGCGTGGCTCGATCCCCGGGCACTTTCCGGCGTCCAGGCAGCCGTCGCGGAGATGTCCTCAGCGGCCGAAGAACTGGCTGTCGCGGAGGAGACGGCGCGCGGCATCTTCCTGCCCGAAGTCGTCTCCGAGCCCGAACTGCCCGAAGCAATCCATCGGCTCACCGAGGGCCGCCAGGGACTCGCCGGCATGCTGTCCAGCAGAATCCGGGCCGACCGGAAGCTCGTGGCCCAGCTGACACACGGCGGCTCGTGGCGCGGCGAGCTGTACGACAAGCTGCCGCTCGCCGACGCCTGGTGCGCCGCTTACCGGAAGCTGCGGTCGTTGACCATGACCCACGCCGAGCTGATCGGCCGCTATCGGGGCACGGCGTTGCCCGACGTCCCGGCGCTGCGCAAGGCACTCGCGCACGCCGAAGCGGTCCACGCACTTGCGCCCGAAACCGTGGCCGACCCCTACCGGCGGAGCCTGCTCGCCACTCACCTGGTCGACGGCAGAGAGCCCCAACCCGCACTCGTCGAGCTGGGTACGGCGCTGCGCAGCGAACTCGCGACGTGGCGACGGGCCTTGGACAGCACGTTGCTGGCACCGCATGCGGCCGATCTCACCAAGCAGCCGCTCCCCGACGCCGCCCGCTGGCTGCGCGCCCACCTCGCCCCCGTGCGGCAGGCCGTCGTGCTGCTGGACACCGTGGCCTCGGTCGGTCGCCGGGACAGTGGCCCCGGTTCCGAGCACACACTCGCTTCCGCGCGCACGGCGGTCACGGTCGCGCATGCGGCACAGAAGGAGACCGCCACGTTCGCCGCTCAGGCCGTGACCGACCGAAACCTTCTCGGCCCCTGGTACCGGGGCCTCGACACGCAGGCGGAGGACCTGTACGACGCCGCACCCAACGGCGTGACGGGCTACGAGCCCATGGGACAGCTCCTGCGCCGCGGCCTTGACCTGACGCGACAGCAACCGGGCCCGTACACCACGGAGCAACAGCGCGAGTTGCTGGGCCGGTACGCCCCGGAAGGGCACCCCCACACCGAGGCATTGCGGGCCGCTCTGGACTCCGCCCGGCTGATCGCCCGCCTCGCACCCGACACGCTCACGGAGCCAGCGCGCCGGACCAGCCTTGTCAACGTACTGGCCGACGGCCGGCCCGAACCGCGCGAACTCCTCGCGCAGACCGACCAGATCCGCTGTGACCTGGACCTATGGCAGGAGTACACCGCCGAGCCCCACATTGCGGCGGTCGGCACAGCACTCGCCGCCCGAACCCTCGAAGGAGCGGCGAGCTGGCTCCGCGCGCACGTGGAGCCCTTCGAAGACGCGGCCGACCTCATACGCTCAACCGCCCGCGTGATGAACGAGGAGACAAGCCTCACCCTGTCGCGGGCCAGGGAAGCGGTGGCCGCCGTTGTCTCCGCCCGCGCCGCCGAGTCCTCTTTCGCGGAGAACGACGCCACCTACCGAAGCCTTCTCGGCTCCCTGTACCAGGGCACCGAGACAGGCCGCGACGCGATCCTGGATGCCCTGGACTGGGCCCAGAAGGTTCGGCGTACCGCACATGGCGGCCACTCCGCGCCACTGCCGCGAGCGGCGGCCCGGCTGATGCTGACCGCATCAGTTGACCCGTCCGTCGCGGACCGCGCCAACGACTGGAGCGGTCAGCGCGAGGCACTCGCCGGGTACTTCGAGCCCGAGCGGGCTGAGGAGCTGCGACGCGAACTCGCCGAATCCCTTACCGCTGCCCAGTCCGTCCTGTCCCGCCTCGACCGCGACCCCTTCGGCCCGGAAGCGTGGACTAGCTGCGCCGACGCACTGACCCTGCTGCGCCGCTACCACCTCGACGGGCTGCCCGACCAGCTCGCGCGCCGCGAGGTCTCCGCCGAGGACTTCCCCGCCGCGATGGAACGAGCGGTGCTCACCGCATGGGTCGAGCGCCAGCTCGCCACCGACAATAGGCTGAAGCCGATGCGGGCCGTGGAACGCGACCAGCTGGTGGAGCGCTTCCAGAGGGCGGACCAGGACCTGGTGGCGGCGGCACACGCCGAGGTCATCGCCGCATGCAACTCCCGCCGCCCCCGCCGGACATCGGTGGGCCAGGCCGCCGTGATCCGCCGCGAGGCCGAGAAGCAGCGTCGCCACATGCCCGTACGGCACCTGCTGAAGCAGACACGCGACGTCGTACGGCTGGTCAAGCCCTGCTTCATGATGAGTCCACTGACGGTCAGCCAGTTCCTGCCACCAGACTTTGAGTTCGACGTCGTCATCTTCGACGAGGCATCCCAGGTGCTGCCCCAGGACGCGGTGAACTCCGTCTACCGGGGCAAGGCCCTCATCGTGGCCGGTGACCAGAAGCAGCTGCCGCCGACCTCGTTCTTCATCGCGGCCAGCGACAGCGACGACGGCGACGAGTGGGACGAGGACGACACCGACGGCTTCGAGTCCATCCTCGACATGTGCAAGGCCAGCGGAGTCCTGCGCGGGCTACCCCTGCGCTGGCACTACCGCAGCCGGCACGAGAATCTGATCGCCTTCAGCAACCACGACTTCTACGACAACTCCATGGTCACGTTCCCGGGCGTGCTGGAACAGGGACCGGACGTCGGCGTGGAGTTCATCAAGGCGGACGGTGTCTACGACCGCGGCGGGAGCAGCGACAACCCTCGCGAGGCCACCAAGGTCGCCAAGCGCGTCATCCACCACTTCGACACCCGCCCCGAGCACACCCTCGGTGTGGTCGCGCTGTCGAAGGCGCAGGCGGAGGCAATCGAGGAGGCGGTGCAGAAGGCGAGGGCAGCCCGCCCGGACCTCGACCACCACTTCACGGAGGGCCGGCTCGACGGTTTCTTCATCAAGAACCTCGAAACCGTCCAGGGCGACGAGCGCGACGTCATCATCCTCTCCATCGGCTACGGTCCCGACCACCGGGGCAAGCTGCTGTCGACATTCGGCCCCATCAACAGGGAGGGCGGCTGGCGACGCCTCAACGTGGCCGTGACCCGCGCCCGGCGCCGCATGGAGGTCATCGCCTCCTTCCACGGAGGCGATCTGCCGGACAGCGCCAACAAGAGCGTGCAACACCTCAAGCGGTACTTGCAGTACGCCCAGCACGGTCCTGCGATCCTTCAGACGGAGGCCGCCGATCCGGAAGCAGCCCCGGAAAGCCCCTTCGAAGAGGAGGTCATCGACGTTCTGCGCGGCTGGGGATATGAGGTCCAGCCGCAGGTGGGGGTCGCCGGTTTCCGCATCGACATGGCGGTACGGCACCCGGGCGCGCCCGGCACGTACGCGCTGGGCATCGAGTGCGACGGCGCCATGTATCACTCCTCACGGGCGGCCCGGGACCGCGACCGGCTCAGGGAGGCGGTCCTGCGCGACCTGGGTTGGAGGCTGCACCGAATCTGGGGTACGGACTGGTATCGCAACCGGCGGGATGCGATGGCGCGGCTGCGGTCCGTGGTGGAGGCGGCGTGCGCGGAGGATCCGCATGCGGTGCGAGTGGCGCCACCCGTGGGGGTGGACGGCAGCGGCGGAAACCGTGGCAACGGTGACAGTACGGCGGAGGCCGTGGACGGCCCCATGAGCGCGGGGCGCGGAGAGTCTGTAGAAGGGGCAGCAGGTGGTCCGGCAGTCCCGCGAGTGGAGTTCGTGACGGTCGACGCCGGCCCTGCCCCCTGGAGCCGTCCCTACCAGGACGTCGACCCTGACCTGTTGGCAGAGGTACGTGACAGGTCGAGCAGCCGGCGGGGCATGTGGGGCGTGGAGTTGCAGGACCCCGATGCCCTTGACGTGGTGGCGGACGTGGCGCTGTGTGTGGTTGAGGTGGAAGGGCCCGTCGAGAAGGAGGTGATCTACACCCGGGTCCGTCTCGCGTGGGGCCTCGGACGAGCCGGCCAGGTGGTTCGCGACCGCATCGATCGAGCTCTTCGCCGCCTGCTCAAACACGGCAAGATCGTCCACGTCGGTACGGCCTACGACAGGCCCGGCCACGAGACGGAGTTCGCCCGCACGCCCACTGAGCGGTGTGCCCGACGAGTCGCGGAGGTTCCCGTGGCGGAGCGGCAACTCGTGCTCAGAAACGTGGTCGACGAAGGACCGGGCGTGCATCGCGAGGACCTGCTGCGGGAAGCCGCTCGCTTCTTCGGGTGGGCGCGGCTCGGAGTCGATATCCGGGACGCGCTGACTGGCGACATCGACGCGTTGATCGCCGCAGGGGACTTGATCGATTCGGAGGGTGACCTGATGCCCGCCGAGGGTTCTTGATTCGTTGCGGTGACGCGTCCGCTGGGATGACGCGGACGCTACCGAGGTCGACCTCGCCGACTCCAGAGGTCAGAGGCCATGCACTCGGTATCCGGATGTCGGTCGGGGAGACCGGGCATGGGGTCCGCTGCCTCCAATGCGGCCACCGGTACGACTGCCAGTACCGCCAGGTACCCTCGAACACATCGTCATCGCGGCCCGACGGGCTTCCGCTCCACTCCGGTGGAGTCTCGAAGGACATGCCCCCACCCGCACGAGTCTCTTCGTGCTGCCTGGGGGAAGTCCTTGCTGTTCCGCGCGTCCGCGAAAACGGTCGCCGTCATGGCACTCGACGGTTCGCTGTTCCTGTACCTCACCGAGCAGTTCGTCCACATGCACGGCTATGGACCCGGAGCCTCGGAGATGCGTTCCTGGGAGCGCAGCATCCCGCTTCTGACCGCCGCGCTCAACGACGCCGGCCTGGGCGACGTCGAGGTCATGCTGGAGTACGCGCTACCGCTGAACAGCAAGCGTGCCGACGTCGTCCTCGCCGGCTTGCACCCGATCACGCAGGAGCCGTCCTACGTTGTGGTGGAGCTGAAGCAGTGGAGCCAGGCGGCTCCGCACGAGGACGACCCCACCCTGTGCTATGTCGACGCCTACGCGCACCCCGTGCTCAACCCGATCGAGCAGGTGCGGCGATACTGCGACTACCTGATCAACTTCAACGGCGCGGTGGCCGAGCACGGCGAGCGGATCCACGGAGTGGCCTTCCTGCACAACGCCACCGAGTTCGGGGTGACGGGGCTGCGGGAGATCGAGCGCGACGGGCAGGGACTGCTCTTCACGGGGGAGCGTCGCGGTGCGTTCCTGGACCACCTCCGGTCGAAGCTGAGCGACAAGCACCCCGGGGCCCGTGCGGCGGACGAACTGCTCGCGGGCGCCACCGTGCCGTCTAAGCAGTTGATGTCCGTGGCAGCTCAGGAAGTGCGGGAGCGACAGCAGTTCGTCCTTCTCGACGAGCAGCAGGTCGCCTACCGCATGGTGCTCAACGCGTTGGAGAGGGCGAAGCGCGCCGACCACAAGGAAGTCGTCATCGTCACAGGCGGCCCCGGTACCGGGAAGAGCGTGATCGCGCTCCAACTGCTCGGCGAGCTCTACCGGAGGGGCGTGGCTGCGGTCCACGCGACCGGCTCGCAGTCGTTCACCAAGACGATGCGCAAGGTGGCCGGCTCCCGGAAACGGGAAGTCCAGGATCTCTTCAAATACTTCAACAGCTTCATGACCACGGAGAAGAACAGCCTGGGTGCTCTGATCTGTGACGAGGCGCACCGCATCCGGGAGACGTCTGCCAACCGCTACACTCGCGCGGCCCTGCGGACCGGCAGGGCACAGATCGACGAACTCATCGACGTCGCCCACGTACCGGTCTTCTTCCTCGACGAGCACCAAGTGGTGCGTCCCGGTGAGATGGGCACCGTGGACGAAATCCGTGAGGCCGCGGCCAGACGGGGCATCGACTGCCATGTCGTCCCCCTGGACAGCCAGTTCCGCTGCGGAGGCAGCGACGCCTACCTGCGCTGGGTGGTCCGGCTCCTCGGCCTTGAGCCCGGCGGGCCGGTCGTGTGGGAGCCCGACGACCGCATGCAGTTGCTGGTCGCCGACAGCCCTGAAGAGCTGGAGGCGTTCCTCGACGCCCGCCGCGCCGAGAAATACGGTGCCCGGATGTCCGCGGGCTACTGCTGGCGGTGGTCCCCCGAGCCCAAGCCCGGCGATCCACTGCCTCCCGACGTCGTCATCGGGGGCTGGGCCCGGCCTTGGAACCTGCGCGGGGACCGGTCGGTCTCCGGCGCGCCCCCGTCCGCGCTGTGGGCCACCGACCCTGCGGGCTTCGGGCAGATCGGCTGCGTCTACACCGCCCAGGGGTTCGAGTACGACTGGTCCGGCGTCATCATCGGTCCGGACCTTGTCTGGCGAGGCGACCGCTGGGTCACCGACCGCACCGCGTCCAAGGACCCGGTGTTCAAGAAGGCCACACCGGAAACCGATGTGGACCGTCTCATTCGGAATACGTACAAAGTGCTGCTGACGCGGGGCATGGTCGGCACGATCGTGTACTCGACCGACCAGGAGACCCGGGAGAGGCTGCGGGAACTGGTGTCCGGCCGACCGGAGCCACAGCCTGCCGCGATCGAGGAGCCACTTCTGCGGCGGTGAGCGCGTGATATCCGGCCATGATGGCCGTGCTTCCAGCCGACCGATGTGTCATATGCGTTGGGAGGGCCTTCACTTCCTTAAGATCCCAGGCGTCATTGCGGCCCGACGGGCTTCCCACGTGGACATGCCCCCATCCGCACGAGTCACTCGTGCCCTGGGGGATCCACCTCGTGTCCATGCTCCTGCTGAAACTGGCAGCGCGAGATCTGCTGAACCTGAACTCAAGACGCCGTATGGTGCCCCACCTCGCCGCGAGGTGGAAGCACTTCCTCAGCACCGACGCTTCGTTGCCTGAACGTTCCGCCTGGGCAGAGAGCCTGGTTCATCTTGCCGAAGATCTGATCGCCGCCGACCGTGGGAACGTCGAGATGGTCGTCGAGTGCGCGGCCACGCTCGACGAGACCGACCGCGCTGGGGACCCGCGGCTCATCGACGTCGTCCTCGTGGGGCATCATCCCAAAGAGAACGGGCTGTCCGTCCAACTCGTCGAGCTGAAGCGTTGGTCGACGGTGACCCGGGTGGAGCGAGCCACCGCGGAACTGGTGCATGTCCCCGGTATGGGGGAGAAGAAGCATCCCGCGCTGCAACTGCGCGAATACTACGAGGCGTTCACAAGTGACAGAGGGCCGCTGCACGGACTGGACTACGAGTGCGGCGGCTTCGCCTATCTGCACAACGCCACCGACGCCGCGGTGCTCCCGCTGGTCGGCGTGGACGCGCCGACCGGTTCCTACGCCCGTGTCTACACCAGCGACCGCCGCGCCCAACTGCTGTCGGACCTGCGGAGCAGCTTCGCCGACGACGGTGCCGACTCGGCGGCCGAGATCCTGTTACGGAGCATGGGCCTGCGCAACACCCCGCTGCTCGACGCCATGATCCGCTCCAGCGGCGAGGACACGGTCTTCACCCTGCGCGGCCGTCAGAAGAAGGTCGCGGACCAGATCCTCGACACTGCCGCCAAGGTGCTTCCCGATCCCCGGCGGCCCGCGCTCCTCCCCGACGAGCGACGGGTGGTGTTCCTCGTCACGGGCGGTGCCGGCACGGGCAAGAGCGCCATCGGCCTCCAGCTCAAGGCCGAACTGGAGGCGGAGGGTCGCACGGTCAAGTACGCGAGCGGTAGCAGGGCCTTCAACGGCGCGCTGCAGGAGCATGTCGGCTTCGGCGACCGGGAGTTCAAGGAGACCTTCACCTACTTCAGCAACTTCGTCACCCCGCCCGACCCGCCGCTGGACGTGCTGATCTGCGACGAGGCCCACCGCCTGCGCGACCGCTCCACCAACCGCTTCTGGAAACCCGAGGACTGGGGCACCAAGCCTCAGGTGGACGAGCTCCTCGACGCCTCCCGGTTGACGGTGTTCTTCCTCGACGAGGGTCAGTCCGTGCGCCCGCAGGAGGTCGGCACCGCCGCTCTCGTGGAGGACGCGGCACGGCGCTACGACGCCCACCTGGTCCGTAGCAGCCTGCGGGAACAGTTCCGGTGCGGCGGCAGCGACGCCTACATCCGCTGGGTGCGCGGCGCGCTGGGAGTGTCCGACGCGGAGCCGGAGCTGTGGACCCCGGACGGACTGATGCATGTCGAGGTCGTGGACAGCCCGGAGGAACTCGAGCGGATCATCCGTTCCGAGGCCGGGGCGGGAGCATCCGCGCGCATGGTCGCCGGATACTGCTGGCCCTGGACGAAGCCCCTGGGCAAGGAGAAGCGACTTGAGCCCGACGTCCGGATCGGTGACTGGCACCGGCCGTGGAACGCGGACAGCGACTCCTTCTGCGAGAACAAGACCGTCCCGCCTTCCAAGATCTGGTCCGTGCACGAGAACGGTCTCGGCCAGATCGGCTGTGTGTACACCGCGCAGGGCCTGGAGTGGGACTGGTGCGGCGTGATCATGGGCGAGGACATGGTGCGCCGGGGCGACCGTTGGGTGTTCCGCCGGGGCAAGGAGACGGCGGACAAGGAAGCGGGCGTCAAGCGGGTCGCCGTTCCCGGGTCGTTCGATCCCAGGGTGAAGCCGAAGAGCGTGGAAGATGACGAGTTCGCCCGCCTCGTCCGGCACGCGTACCACGTGCTGATGACCAGGGCGAGCCGGGCGACCGTGCTCTACTCCACGGACGAGGAGACCCGGGACTACCTGAAGGGGCTCGTCGGCGACGTCGAGATCCACGGTCTGCGACCCACCTGGGAGAGTCTGCCGGAGCAGGCGCGACAGCCACATCTGCCCCGTCCCGGCCGAGGAGGGCGCCGCCGCAGGAAGCGTCAGAAGAAGGACACTCCGCCCGGAGAGATGCGTCTTTTCTGAAACGGTGGACCAGTAGGTGGAGTGGCGGGCGCCCGGGCCCGCCACCTGCCGGTCAGAAGACCAGGCGCGCTACCACGGTAAGGGCCGTCACCAGCAGATTGGTGATGACTCCCACCGTGACGTCGACCAGAATCTGACGAATCCGGTCACGACGTGCAAGCTTGTACTCAACGGGGTTCATCGGTTTCCACTCCTGAGCGTGAGCTGGGAATGGCAGGGATCGCCCTACCGGGCATCCGCAGTCACACCGCGTGTGGCACGCGGTGGAGACCACTCGTCGCTCATCGCCGAGGACCGGCACCTAAAACACCGCCGACGTACCCTCCGGGAAGGTGCGCAGCAGGTAACCACGTTAGTGCACGCGCCAGTTGACGCAGATCGATTTTGGACGCCGCGGTGTCTCCGCCCGGGCGCCGGACGCGATGGCGCCGGGGGGCGAAACGGCGTCGATCGCGGTGACATCGACTGTGTGGAGTTTGCGCATTTTCACCTGAGGGGGTGGGCGAGGCTCCAGGATATTGGTGGTCCACGCGCCACAAGTCACCGGAGTTGGGGGATAAGGGGGGAATGTTCCATACTCCCGTCCTTCACCGTCTCTTTTCATGGCACGGCCAGCCACTAGGATTTGCGTCAAGGGTCTGACCACGGGGAACGGTCGCCCTTGCGGGACACGAGGAGCGGGGAAGAGGCATGCGGGAAGGCCGGTGGGTCACGGTCACCCAGTCCGAGTTCGATCACGAACGCCGTGGCCTGGACGCGATCCGGGAGAAGCTGTCGGACTCCGACCCCTGGCGTGCCTGGTCGAACTTCACCTTCACCGCGAACACCGGACACGTCCGCGAGGTGGACCTGCTGGTCGTCGCCCCCGGCGGCGTCTGCATGATCGAACTGAAGGACTGGCACGGCTCGGTCGCCTCCGAGAACGGCACCTGGGTGCAGACCACACCCGGCGGCCGCCGCCGTACGCACGGCAACCCGCTGCACCTGGTCAACCGCAAGGCCAAGGAACTGGCCGGCCTGCTCGCGCTGCCCGGCGGCAAGCGGGTCTGGGTCGCGGAGGCCGTCTGCTTCACGGACAA
The DNA here is from genome assembly GCF_035918095.1 of Streptomyces sp. NBC_01750. Classification (NCBI taxonomy): domain Bacteria; kingdom Bacillati; phylum Actinomycetota; class Actinomycetes; order Kitasatosporales; family Streptomycetaceae; genus Streptomyces; species Streptomyces sp. NBC_01750. The sequence continues at coordinate 2,728,047 of NZ_CP109137.1, read as the reverse complement.
CAGCCTTCGAGTACGCCTGCCCGCCCACGACCAGAACGGCGTGTACACCGTCGACGAGCTGGTCGAGATGCTGGGGCAGCCTCCGCGTGACGAGCGGCGCCGCGTCACCGCGATCGGCTCGCGCGAGATCGAGGCGGCCCTCAAGAACATCGGCATCCGCAAGAGCGACGCGCAGTACAAGGTCGGCCCGTACGAGCTGGAGCGGAAGTCCTTCGACTCCGGGCCCACCTGGGCGGACTACCTCGCCCGCCACAGCGACCTCCCCGAGGCCGCCCGCGTCCGCATCTACCTCAGCGAGCGCGGCTCCGACGCCTCCCTGCGCCAGTCCGTCGAGAACGCCGCCCGGCGCGAAGCCGCGGTGCTGGGCCGCTTCAAGCACCCGGGCGTGGTCGAGCTCAAGCAGTACTTCCCCTCCGGGCACGCCGCCGGCCCCGCGCTGATCTTCGACTACCACCCGGACACCCTGAAGCTGGACGAGTACCTGGTCCAGTACGGCGAGAAGCTGGACATCCTCGGCCGGATGGCACTGGTCCGCCAGATCGCCGAGACCATGCGCTCCGCGCACTCCAGCCGTATCCACCACCGGGCGCTCGCCGCCCGCTCCGTGCTCGTCGTCCCCCGGCCGCGCGGCGGGAAGGGCCGGGCCGTGGGGGAGGAGGCCGCCTGGCTCACCCCGCACCTCCAGATCTCCGACTGGCAGATCGCCACCCAGCGCAGCGGCGACTCCTCCCAGGGCCAGGGCATGACCCGCTTCGCGCCGACCGCCCTGTCCGCGATGCACCTGGCCGACGACGCCGACGCCTACCTCGCCCCGGAACTCACCGCCCTCAACCCCGACCCGGTCCACCTCGACGTGTACGGACTCGGCGTCCTCACCTACCTGCTGGTCACCGGCAAGGCGCCGGCCGCCAGCCAGGCCGAGCTGCTGGCCCGCCTGGAGGCGGGCGAGGGCCTGCGCCCCAGCTCCCTGGTGGACGGACTGTCGGAGGACGTGGACGAGCTGGTCCAGGCCGCCACCGCCTACCGGCCGGGCCAACGCCTGTCCAGCGTGGACGAGTTCCTGGAACTGCTGGAGGTCGTCGAGGACTCCCTCACTGCCCCGGCCCAGGCGGCCACCGCTACGGAGGGGCCGGCCGACGAGGACGACGAGACCGCCGCCGACAAGGACCCGCTGGAGGCCGTCGCCGGAGACGTGTTCGCCGGCCGGTGGGAGATCCGCCGCCGCCTGGGCACCGGCTCCACCAGCCGCGCCTTCCTCGTCCGCGACCTTCAGGCCGAAGCCCGCAGGACCCGCCCGCTGGCCGTCCTGAAGGTCGCCCTCTCCGACAGCCGCAGCGAGATCCTCGCCCGCGAGGCCGAGGCCATGGGACGCCTGCGCCCCCACTCCGGCATCATCCGCCTCGTCGAACCCGAACCGCTGCACATCGGCGGCCGTACCGTCCTGGCACTGGAGTACGTCGGCGACGAGCGCGACGACAACGGGCAGAGCACCGAGGGCGCGGGCCGCCCGCGCCGCCGTGAGGAGACGGTCGCCCGCCAGCTCCGCGACAACGGCCGCCTCCAGGTGGACCAGTTGGAGGCTTACGGCGACTACCTCTTCGGAGCCGTCGACTTCCTGGAGGGCGAGGGCGTCTGGCACCGCGACATCAAGCCCGACAACATCGCCATCCGTATCCGCCCCAACCGCACCCGTGAACTCGTCCTCATCGACTTCTCCCTCGCCGGCTACCCGGCGAAGAGCACCAACGCGGGCACCGACGGCTACCTCGACCCCTTCGTCGACGTCATCACCCGCGGCTCGTACGACTCGCACGCCGAGCGGTACGCCGTCGCCGTCACCCTGCACCAGATGGCCTCCGGCGAGCTGCCCAAGTGGGGAGACGGCAGCGTCCTGCCCCGTATGACCGACGCCAAGGAGTGGACGTACCCGACCATCGCGGCCGAGGCCTTCGACCCGGCCGTACGCGACGGTCTCGTCGCCTTCTTCCAGAAGGCCCTGCACCGCGACGCCGGCCGGCGGTTCCCCGAGCTGAAGCCGATGCGGGACGCCTGGCGCAAGGTCTTCCTCGACGCCTCCCAGACCGTCCCGTCCAGCCACCGTTCCCGTCACCCGGCCGCTACGGCCACGGAGGAGGGGACACCGGCCGAGGGCGCCGCCGCGGCGGCGATCGCGGACGCCGAGCCGGAGACCGCCGAGCAGCAGCGCGACCGCCTCGCCGCCGAGGTCACCCGCGACACCCCGCTCACCGTCTCAGGCCTCACGCCCGCCGCCCAGTCCTTCCTGTACGGCCTGGGCATCACGACGGTCGGCGAACTGCTCGACTACAGCCGCCGCAAGCTCGTCAACGCCCCCGGACTGGGGGCCAAGACCCGCAACGAGGTCCAGCAGCGGCAGCGCGAGTGGGGCGAGCGGCTGCGCGAGATCCCCGTCTCACCGCTCACACCGAAGGGCCGAGCCGAGGCCAAGGAGGAGCTGGAGCAGCTCACCGCAGCCGAGTCCGCCCTCGTCGGCGAGCTCGCCACGGGCGCCTCGGCGAGCGCACTGTCGCCCCGCATACTCCGCTCCGTCAGCCTCGACACCCTCGCCACCGTCTTCGTACCCGCCGTCAACAACAACGGCTCCAACCGCAACAAGGCCGAGATGGTACGGCTGTTGCTGCGCCTGCCCGACGAGCACGGCGTGCTGCCCGACATCGGGGTCTGGCCGAAGCAGAAGGATGTCGCGGAGGGCCTTGGGCTGAGCCAGGGTCGTATCCCGCAGATGCTCAAGGACGAGCGCAAGCGCTGGAAGGCGGAGCCCGCCGTTCAGGCACTGCGCGAGGAGATCATCGACCTGCTGTTGAGCATGGGCCGGGTCGCCTCTGCGGTGGAGATCGCGGACGCCCTGGCGGTCCGGCGCGGCACGCACCTCGCGGGGCGCGAGCAGCGGCGCGCGATGGCGCTCGCAGCCGTACGGGCCGTGGTCGAGGTAGAGCAACTGGCCCCGCAGGAGGCCGAGTTCCAGCACCAGCCGAACCGCAAGGCGACGGACGAGTCCCTGGGCGCCGGCCTGCTCGCCCTCGACGTACGAGAGAACGACGGCCCGGACACCCCGACCGCGCCCGGCCTGCTGGAGTACGCGACCCGCCTCGGCAAGACGGCCGACCGGCTCGCCAGGCTGGACACCCTGCCGACGGCGGCGACCGTGCTCGCCGAACTGGGCGCGCTGACGGTGCCGCCGGGCGCGGTGGACTGGGACGAGCGCCGCATGGTGGAGCTGGCGGCGGCGGCGTCCGTGAACGCCGCCGCCACGCCACGCCTGGAGATCTACCCGCGGGACCTGTCGCTCGTCAGGGCGTTGCGCCTCACGCAGGCCGGGCTCGTCCGCTGGATCCCGGGTATGCCGGAGGGGCAGCAGCCGGGCCTGACCGGCGAGGCCGTGCACGAGCGGGTCCGTGCTCGCTTCCCGGAGATGGTCGCTCCTGACGGGCGTGGCGGCACGCACCACGAACTGCCGACGGGCGGCCCGCTCACCAAGGCGTTGCGCGACGCCGGCTTCGAACTGTCGCTCAGCATGCACGAACGCGAGGGCGTGCTGCGCTACCTGCCGACGCGAGTGGACGACGCGTCGAGCTACCTGACTACAGGTGCGTGGCGGCAGTCGACGCGTACGGGTGCGGTGACGCGGTACGCCGACGACCCGCAGCTCGCGGGTGCGGTACGTGCGGAGGAACGGCTCCTCGCGTCGGCCCGCCGGGACGGGTACCGGGTGCTGACCGTACGGCAGCAGTTGGTGCGGGACGCGGTACGGGAGTTGGGTGCGGGGCGACTGGGCACGCGGGCGGTGTCGGTGACCGAGCTGTTCCTGGAGGCCCTGCACGCGCAGGTGACGCCGGGCACCAAGCCCACCTGGGAGACCCTGCTCAAGGCGGACGCCGCCGAGCCGGGCTCGAAGGGCGCGGTGCGGTTCGCGGAGTACGCGCGGACGGCGTGGGGCGCGGTGGAGCCCCGGATCGCGGAGCTGCTGGGCAACGGTGGTGGCGGGGCCGGGCCTGTTCTGCTGACGGAAGCCGGGGTGTTCGCGCGGTACGACGCGATGGGCGTCCTGGACCGGCTGGCGTCGGCGGCCCGGCGGGGCGGGCGGGGGCTGTGGCTCCTGGTCCCGCAGAGCGACCCCTCGCGCGAGCCCCGGCTCGGGCAGGTGGCCGTGCCGTACCAGGCCGGCCTGGGGGAGTGGATTCAGCTTCCGGACACGTGGGTGGGCAACGCCCATCGCGGGTCCGGCGAGGTTGTGGCTAGTGCCAGTGGTGTCGAGGGAGACGCAAAGTGATCGACCGCAAGGCTCTGTTGAACGACCTGAAGCAGCAGGTCAAGGCGGTCGAGACCGACCTTGGACGCCAGGTGAAGGCGCTGGGTGATGTTGGCGCGCGGCTGAGGGCCGAGTACGACCAGGCGCGCAAGCTCGGGCGTACGGCGGCGACGTGGACGTCGTGGCTGGACGAGCGGGTCACGCAGGTCGCGGTGGCGTGGGTGCTGGGGACTGTGTTCGTACGGTTCTGCGAGGACAACCGGCTGATCCCGGAGCCGTATCTGACGGGGCCGGACGGTGACCGGCGGGAGCTGGCGGAGTCGCGGTACGACGCGTACGTGGAGTCGGACGAGGATCCGACGTACCGGGGGTGGCTGGAGAAGGCGTTCGAGGAGCTGGGGCGGGGGCAGGCGGGTCGGCTGCTTTTTGATAAGCGGCACAACCCGCTTTTCCAGGTTCCGCTTTCGCATGATGGTGCGCGGGAGTTGGTCGAGTTCTGGCGGGGGAGGGATGAGGGTGGTGTCCTCGTCCATGACTTCACCGACCCGCTGAACGAGGACGGTACGGAGGGGTGGGACACGCGGTTCCTCGGCGACCTGTACCAGGACCTGAGTGAGGCTGCCAGGAAGACGTACGCGCTGCTTCAGACGCCGGAGTTCGTGGAGGAGTTCATCCTCGACCGGACGATGAATCCTGCGGTGCGGGAGTTCGGGTACGAGGAACTGAAGATGATCGACCCTACGTGCGGGTCGGGGCACTTTGTGCTGGGGGCGTTTCGGCGGTTGGTACGGCTGTGGGGGGAGGGGCAGCCGGGCAAGGATGCACATGAGCGGGTAGCGGCCGCGCTGAAGTCGGTGCACGGTGTGGACGTCAATCCGTTCGCGGTGGCTATTGCTCGGTTCCGGTTGCTGGTTGCGGCGATGGCAGCGGGTGGTGTGCGCACGTTGGCGAAGGCGGCGAAGTACGACTGGCAGGTATCTCTGGCGGTCGGAGACTCGCTGATCAAGTCCCGCCGCTCCCAGCAGGGCAACCTGTTCGGCGGGGTGGACGAGGACTTCGTGGACGAGTTGGCCGAGTTCAAGTACGCGACGGAGGA